>JBGUMQ010000048.1:0-45442 GCA_045116915.1 Sphaerochaetaceae bacterium
CTTCACTTCAGATTATCTTGGATAATGGATTCAAATGGTTCTTTTCAAGAATAGTGGACAAAACTGCGGAATGACGGAACCAAAGGATTTGTCTATTATCTTGGGAATGTGACATGTAGCATCAATGATATGCAATATGTCTCCTGGAAGGATTGGGGTAAAGACCTATAACAAATTATGCTTCTTTGAATTATCTCTCAAGTTCACGATGAGCCTTTCCGCTTCCATCACCGCGCCTTCGGCGGCATCGTGGAGCGGGGCCACGCAGGAGAGTCCCGGGGCTTTCTCCCTGAGGAGCCGGATGAACGTTTCCTTAAGGCATGTCGGGTGTTCCATGAGCCCGCCAAGAAGCGCCACGTCGCAGTGCCTGAAACCGAGTCTCCCTGCTGCGGCGATGACGATGTCGGCAAGTTCACGGGCGTTGGCTTCCACAATGGCGGACGCCACGCCGTCTCCCTGCCTGTAGGCCCTGTCCACAAGAGGGGACAGTGATGCAATGGCGCTCTTGTCGTTGGAATAGACGTATGAGACGATTTTCTCTTCCGTATCGAGGCCGAGTTCTCCGGCAAGCAGGTCCTTGAGCATGGTTTTCTGTCCGTAGCCGTCGAATTCCTTGGAGACCGCGGCAAGCGCGTCGCGTCCCAGCCCGTATCCGCTGCCCTGGTCTCCGATCAGATGGCCCCATCCTCCGGTGATCGTGCTTCTTCCGTCCTCGCTCCTGCCGTAGCAGATGGATCCCGTGCCGGAGATCAGGATCAGGCCTTCCTGCCCGTCCAGGGCACCGGTATGCGCGATCTCGTGGTCGCCCATGATGCTGTACGTTAAACCTGTGCCATCGAGCACACTTCCGGCCACCCTTCGGACATTGTCGTTGGTGATTCCGGAGGCACCCAGGCACAGTGCACGGCACGTTCCCAGACCGCTTATGTACCCGATGATTCCTTCAAGGGTCTCCCGGAACGCCTTCTCCCCGATGCTGTTCAGGTTCAGCGGCCCGAATCCGCTGCGCCGGACATCATGCCCGTCTGCAAAACGGCAGAGCACCGTTGTCCTTGTTCCTCCGCCGTCTATGCCGCAGACGAACCCGGCATCCTTCATGCGATCGCCTCCCTGACATGCCCCCTGGCTTTTTCCAGGCGGGCATCCGCTTCCGTCGCGGAGCACATTGCCAGGACCATGACTATGGCGCGCTTGACGCTGCCGCCGGCCTTCTCCAGAACCGATACTGCTTCATCACGGGAAATGCCTGTGGCCTCCATCAGGATTGTCTGCGCTCTTGTGACAAGCTTCTCGTTGGTCTGTACGACATCCACCATAAGGTTCCTGTAGCATTTGCCGAAGCGGACCATGCTGGCTGTGGAGATCATGTTGAGCACCATCTTCTGGCTTGTGCCGGCTTTCAGCCTTGTGGAACCTGTAAGCACTTCCGAACCAACAATAACCTCTATCGCGACATCTGCAAGCTTTCCTATGGCGGAATCGCCGTTACAGGCTATCGATACGGTGTGGCAGCCCAATTCCCTGGCGTACTCCAGAGCTCCGATCACATACGGGGTGCGGCCGCTTGCGGCTATGCCCACGACTATGTCGCGCCCGCAGAGTCCGATTCCCTTCAGGTCCTCCTTCCCGCATCCGGGACTGTCCTCTCTGTCGTCTGTAAGGCTGATCTCGAACTGCTGTCCGCCCGCGACCAGACCCACCACCATCCCGGAAGGCACTCCGAAAGTCGGAGGGCATTCGGCGGCATCCACGGCTCCGAGCCTTCCGCTCGTACCGGCTCCGATGTAGACGATCCTGCCGCCTTTCTCCAGCGCCTCCACACAGAGGTCGACGGCCCGGGCGATGTTCCCTAGCTGGGCCTTCACGGCACCGGCGATCTTCGAATCCTCGTTGTTCATCACAGTGACGATCTCGAGGGAACTCATCCTGTCGAGGTTCTCAGACGCGGTGTTGCGCGTCTCTGTTGTCATTCTGTCGGTTGTCATGTTCATTCCGTATAGATCTTGAGGATATTCTCGAGATAACCCTTGAACTTGGCTCTGAAGCCTGCAGGTTCAAGGACCTCGACCGCATCACCGCACTGGATGATGCGCAATATCAGCTCGATGGAGTTCTCGGCATCGAAACGGCAGATGTATGTGCCGTCGGGCTGCTTCTGTGTATCGATCTTCCCGTGGGAAAGGGTGTCGAACGAGTTCAGGGCGCTCTTCTGGCGCACAAGCATCACAAGAGGTATCGTGTCCACCACATATTCCGGTTCGGCGGGGCTCTCCATGCGCCTGAACGCCTTGAGGTTGTCGGGTATCGTGTATGTCTCGTTCAGTATCGCCACGCTTCTGATCTGGGAGATGTCCAGCGTGACGATCTCCGTGGTATGGCGGAGCCTTCCGGTGACGGTCACGGGATTGCGGCCGTTCTCGTTCTCCACGAAGCCGATGAAGTACGGGGCGAGCTCGGTCTCCTCCTCGGTCTGCTCCCCAAGGTCGGCGGCCTTGCGCAGATGCGTGATCCTGACGATACGGCCGGAAACCCAGGCATCGATCAGGACCTCCAGGATCTCGTTCTGCCCGGAGCCCCTCCATTTGGCCTCGTCTTCTATCTGGTCCGCTATGGACATGATGTTCCCGCTCACCTTGGGGGCGTAGCTCTGCATTCCCATGGCGATCTTGCGCAATCCCGATGCCAGGTGCGGTGTCCTGAACTCGGAGTTCTGCAAAAGCATCTCCACACCCATGTTCAGGGCAAGGCTCTCGTACACGCTCAGGGCCAGGGGTTCTTCATCGTTGCCGGGGACGATCTTGATGAGGTTGTTGTCCTCATATATGGTGCTGTACTGCTTGAGCTCCTCCACATAACGTCCGATGGTGCTCCTGTGGACTCCCAGACGCCTTGCGATTTCGGATCTCCTGAGTCCTTCCGGGTGGCTCCTGAGAATCAGTTCCAGTTGTGCGACGCGTTCGCCTCTCATCAGGCCTCCTTTGCGGGCATGTGCAATGATGTTGTTTTCTGTCTTGAACATGCCGTTCTCCGGACATTATAATTGTCAATGACAACAGAATGCAACAAATGTTTTACACCGTTGCGGAAATCTGTTGCAATTCCGTTTCAGGACAGGAGGTGCGCACATGAAGGATGAAGACAGGATCATCAGGCTGGAGACCGACATGGCATATCTTCAGGACACGGTCCGCGAGCTCAACGACATAGTCGCCGGCCAGCAGGCGCTGATAACGAAACTGGAGAAGCAGAACGAGGCCCTGAACAAGCGCATGGAGGACCTGGACACCGAGGCCCGCCCCAACAGGAGACCTCCGCATTATTGATGGGGCAATTGATGGGGCACGCCCCGTAATCTGTTTCCAGTTCACCGAAATTCTGCTACATTAATAAGTACTCGTATAAATAATCAGCAGGAACAACATGACGGAATTCGTACATCTGCACAACCACACCGATTTCTCCCTCCTCGACGGTGCCGCATCCATCTCGAGGTATGTCGCCAAGGCCAAGGAATACGGGATGAAGTCCCTTGCGATCACCGACCACGGGAACATGTTCGGCGTCCTGGACTTCTACGATGCGTGCAGGAAGGCCGGGATCCGTCCCATTCCGGGGTGCGAGTTCTACATCAACCCCGAAGGCCGTGAGATCAAGGATGCGGGGAACCACTACTACCATCTGATCCTGCTGGCCATGAACGACAAGGGCTACCACAACCTGATGGAGCTCAACAGCATCGGTTTCCTCGAGGGTTTCTACTACAAGCCCAGGATCGACAACGAGGTTCTCGCACAGCACAGCGAGGGCCTGATCTGCACGTCGGCATGTCTAGCGGGCGAGATACCCCAGAAGCTGCTCGCCGGCAACATCGAGGGCGCATACGAGGTGGCCAGGTGGTACAAGGACCTGTTCGGCGACAGGTATTACATCGAGATCCAGAACCATTTCATCCCCGATGAGGTCCGGGTCCTGCCCATGCTGGCCAAGCTGGCCCGCGACCTGGACATCAAGCTGGTGGCCACAAACGACATCCACTACATCGACAAGGCCGATGCCAATGCGCACGACATCCTCATGTGCATAGGTACCGGTGCCAAGAAGGCCGATACCAACAGGATGCACTTCGACACCGAGGAATTCTACATGAAGAGTCCGGACGAGATGGCCGAACTCTTCTCCGATTATCCCGATGCCATCGCCAACACGGTGGAACTGGCGGACAGGTGCGATTTCGAGATCCAGTTCCCCGGTCCCATGCTCCCGAGCGTCGATGTCCCGTCGCAGTACAAGGATACCAAGGAATACCTGACCGCACTGTCATGGGAGGGTCTCAGACGCCGTTATCCCGGATATGAGAACGATCCCGAACAGAAGAAGGTGCTCGAGGACAGGCTCAACTACGAGCTGGGCGTCATCTTGAAGATGGGATTCGACGGCTACTACCTCATCGTCCGCGATTACATATACTGGGCCAAGACCCACGACATCCCGGTAGGTGCCGGCCGTGGATCCGGTGCCGGTTCGATGGTCGCCTACTGCGTGGACATCACCAATGTCGATCCCATAGCGCATGACCTGCTGTTCGAGAGGTTCCTCAACCCCGAACGTGTGTCCCTTCCCGACTTCGACATCGACTTCTGCTACGAGGGAAGGCAGAGCGTCATAGACTACGTGACCGAGCACTACGGGGTGGACAGGGTAGGCCAGATAGCCACATTCGGAACCCTGAAGGCCAAGGCCGTTGTGAAGGATGTTGCCAGGGTCCTGGACATTCCGTTCGACGAATCCAACAGGATCACCAAGTACATACTGGATGTCCTTCCGGACGAGGCCAAGGCCGAGCATGTGACTTCGCTTCTGGAATGGTCCATAAGGGTGTCTCCCGAACTTCAGGAAACGAGGGCCCGTGGAGGCGTCTATGAGGAACTTTTCGATGTCTCGTTGCGTCTTGAGAACCTTTCCAGACATGTCTCGACACATGCCTGCGGTGTTGTCATAGGCCAGACCCCGCTCAAGAACTACGTCCCGCTGTACAAGGACCCGAAGTCCGGCGGCATCTCCACCCAGTACACGATGAACAACCTGGAGCGCTGCGGTCTGGTCAAGATGGACTTCCTGGGACTCAAGACCCTGACCCTGATCAGGAACACGGAACGTCTGATCCGCAAGGTCCAGCCGGACTTCGACATAGAGAAGGTCAGGTATGACGACAAGGAGACCTTCGAGATGCTCTCCAAGGGAGACAGCATGATGGTCTTCCAGCTTGAAAGTCCGGGGATGCAGAAGAACCTCAGGCTACTCGAGCCCACGCGTTTCGATGAGCTCGACGCCATGGTTTCGCTGTACCGTCCGGGTCCCATGGAGTACATACCGCGCTACATCGACTCCAAGCAGGGCAGGATCCCCATCCAGTATCCCGACCCGGCCCTGGAGAACCTCCTGAAACCGACATACGGCGTCATCGTCTACCAGGAGCAGGTCATGCGTGTCGCGCAGATAATCGCCGGCTTCACGCTGGGCGAGGCAGACACGCTGCGCAAGATCATGGGAAAGAAGAAGGTCAAGGAGATGCCGGCCCAGCGCGAGAAGTTCATCAAGGGAGCCATGGCCCTGGGCCATACCGAGGAACATGCCGCCGACATCTTCCACATGCTCGAGCCGTTCGCCAAGTACGGCTTCAACAAGAGCCACAGCGTGTGCTACACGCTCCTGGCATACAGGACCGCATACCTCAAGTGCCACTACAGGGCCGAATTCCTGGCGGCCAACCTGACTAACGAGATAGGCTCGGGCGACAAGTACAAGGAATACCTGGACTATGTGAAGGCCCAGAACATAGACATACTGCCTCCGAACATCAACGATTCGGACGTCTACTTCACAGTAGTCGGAGGCAAGCTCATCTACGGACTTGCCGGCATCAAGGGTGTCGGGGCCACCACCGTCCAGAGCATCCTGGACGAGAGGGCGGCCAACGGTCCGTACAAGGATTTCCTGGACTTCGCAAGGCGCAGCGACCCCAAGGTCCTGAATTCGGGAGTCCTGGAAGGTCTGATCAACTCCGGCACGTTCGATTGTTTCGGATACAACAGGCCCACGCTGCTGGCCAACTACGAGCTGGCCATAAAGTCCGTCAAGGAGGACAAGGACGCCCAGATGATGGGACAGAACCTCCTCTTCGGGGCCGACGAGCCTGAGGTGAACAATTTCGAGATGAAGGTCCAGCCTGATTATGATTTCCTGGAAAAGCTGGAAGTTGAGAAAAACTACCTCGGCTTCTATGTCTCGGGCCATCCTCTGGATTCGTACAAGACCCTTTGGGAGAACTGCGTGAAGCTGGATATCTCGAAACCCGAGAGGATAAACGAAGGACCCAAGTACGATTTCATCGGTATGGTCGTCGAGTGCAAGGAAGTCCAGACGAAGGCCGGAGGAAAGATGGGCCGCCTGGTTCTGGAGGACTACAACGGTCGTCTTGATGTGACCGTGTTCCCCAGGCAGTGGGCCATGTGTTCCCTCGGTGTGTCCGTCGGAAGGATCATAGCCGTGCGCGGCAACTTCAAGGCATACAACGGCAATCTCGGATTCTCCGCCGACACGGTGTACGTGGATCCGAACCAGATGAAGCCGGAGAGGGCCAGGTGCGTGGTCATCGAGCTGGACTGGAGCGAGTATCCCGGACGTGATGCGCTGCGTGCCATAAGGGCGGTGCTGAAGAAGCACCGCGGAAGCGCCGATGTCGCGGTGGTCGTCTACCGCGGGACGGATGACGACGGGAAGCTTGAGGGACGCGTCAGGAAGATCGTGGCCGGCGAGAAGTTCCGTGTGGACGGAAGCCGCGAGCTGATCTCCGAGCTGAAGGAATGCCCGAGCGTCCACGATGTTTATGCGGAGTGATTTGAAATGAAGTTCCTACAGGGCGCATGCTCTTTCATAGCAAGTATCCTTGGCATCTATTCGACGGTTCTGATCGTCAGGATCGTCATCTCCTGGTTCCTTCTCTTCTCCGGAAGAGGCGGATGGAGGACTTCAGGCGGCTACGGTCAGGAGGACAACAACAGACAGCCTTCCGGACTCGAGAACGTCGATTCCATCCTGGGAAGGATCTGCGACCCCTATCTGAACCTGTTCAGGGGAGTCAAGTCCCTCAGAAGGTCGAACATCGACTTCACCCCGCTTCTTGCGTTCGTGGTGCTGAACCTTGTGCGCAGCATACTGGGGATGGTCGGCGATGCCGTCAGCTTCACGGTGTGGACGGTCCTCGCCATCATCATCAACGGGTTGTGGAGCTCCATGCTGTCGTTCCTCTTGCTCCTGCTCATAGTGCTTCTGGTCGTGAGGCTTATCGTGAGCGGCAGCCGCAATCCTTCATCAGACAACTGGCTGAACACAATAGACCCGATCATCGACTCACCCGTCACTTTCGTCTACAAGCTGTTCTACAACAGGAAGAAGGTCGAGGACCGCAAGGTGGTCATCACGGCCCTGGTCTTCTATGCGATCCTCTACGCCGCATTGAGCTGGGGCATCAGCGCGCTTGTCGATTTCCTGATAAGCCTCTGAGGGTGCGGAAATGTTCATCGGCGCCCTGTCCCAGGACATCGGAACCTTGACCGGAGTGGGGAAGAAAACCAGGCAGGACTACGGGAACCTGGGCGTTGACACCCTGTGCGACCTGATCTCCATGACACCCCGGGGCTATGAGGACAGGAGCCACCGCATCTGCATAGGGCGCCAGAACGCCGACGACGGCAGCTGGACCAACACATTCGTACGGGTGGAAAGCGTCAGCGAGTTCGGTGCCGGACGCAAGAACGTGAAGATCATAGTCCGGGACACTGAGAACAACCAGAAGGCGTTCCTGATGGGTTTCAACAGGACATATCTGGCAAAAACCGTTTTCCCCGGAGCCTTCTACCATCTCTACGGCAACGTCACGCAGTACGGCACCGGCCTGACGGCATCGCAGTTCGAGCTCAAGCCCGTGAGGGAGGACGACCTGATCGTCGCAGGCGACATGCTCCTGGACCAGGGGATACTCCCGGTTTATGCTCTGAGCGGTGCCCTTACGCAGAAGACCCTCCGGCGGGACGTGAAGACGGCGCTCTCAATCGCAGGACATATCGATGACGAGGTTCCCCAGAACCTGATCGACAAATACCGTCTGATGCCTCTGGACCGTGCGTTCAGGGAGATCCATTTCCCCTCGTCGGACAAGGCCCTTGCGGAGGCGAGGCGGGCCCTTGCCTTCAGGGAGGTCTTCTACCTGCAGCTGGAGACCAAGAGGCGCCCGCCCGTCGAGCGCAGACGCCAGGCCATGGAGAGCCGCATCTATGCCGCCGAGACGAAGTTCATCTCCGGACTGCCTTTCACGCTGACCGGCGACCAGGTCAAGGTCCTGGACGAGATCCGCAGGGACATGAGCGGGGAGGAGAGCATGAACCGCCTGCTGCAGGGCGATGTCGGTTCCGGAAAGACCCTGGTCGCATGGGTTTCGGCACTCCATGCCATATGCGGCGGGGCCCAGGTCGCCTTCATGGCCCCGACGGAGCTCCTGGCACGCCAGCATGCCCAGGTCGCCGCATCCCTGTTCAGGGACACCGGGGTAAGCGTGGCATTCCTCAACGGAGAGGTCCACGGCAGGCAGAGGACCCTCCTTCTGGAACAGCTCAGGGCCGGGAACATAGACCTGCTGATAGGGACGCACGCCCTGTTCTCCAAAGACGTGGAGTACCGCAACCTAAGATACGTGATCATAGACGAGCAGCACCGTTTCGGTGTCGAGCAGAGGAGGGCGCTCCTGGAGAAGGGCATAGAGCCCGACGTCCTTCTGATGACGGCCACACCCATACCGCGCACGCTTGCCCTGACCGTGTTCGGCAACCTCAACGTCTCCACCATCCGCACCATGCCCAAGGGAAGGCTTCCGGTCATAACATACCTTGTCGATGACCTGAGACGCGACCGTATGTACGAAGCTGTGGGTGTCGAGATGAAAAGAGGCCATCAGGCCTACTTCGTCTATCCCCGCATCGACGACGAGGGGAACTCGGACCTGAGGGATGTGGAAAGCATGTACCGCTTCCTTTCCACGGAGAAATACCCGGACTTCAGGGGCACTCTGATACACAGCCGTCTGCCGGAAGAGGAGAAGATATCCATACTCAACGATTTCGCCGCAGGCAGGCTTGATTACCTTGTCTCCACGTCTGTTGTCGAGGTCGGTATCGACGTCCCCAACGCCACCTGCATGGTGGTGGAGCACAGCGAGAATTTCGGACTTTCGGCGCTCCACCAGCTTCGCGGACGCGTAGGACGGAGCACACTCCAGAGCTGGTGTTTCCTGGCATACGAGAAGACCATAACCGAGGACGGCAAGAAGCGTCTGGCGGTCCTGAGGCGTACGAACGACGGCTTCGAGATCGCCGAGGAGGACCTGAAGATCAGAGGCCCCGGAGAGCTCGCCGGCCTGAAGCAGAGCGGTTTCCTGCATCTGAAGTTCGCCGACCTGGAGAAGGATGTCTCCATGATGGCCATGGCCCGGGACGAGGTCGATGCCATCCTTTCCGCCGACCCAGGCCTCATCGGGCTGGACAATGCCGTGATCAGGCAGGTCCTTGCACTGGAGCACGCCTGAAACGATTGTTGAAATACCTCTGACATAAGTGATATCTTTATCCTATGCCAGACCAAAGCGAACTTTTCGACCTGACCAAGAAACACCTGATCGGGCGTCTTGTGACATCCACAGTTTCCGGAGCCCGCATAGAGGACATCAGCATGCCCGGGGAAGCCCAGTTCAAGCACATGCTCGTCCTCAGCGCCGCCGATTTCGGCAACCACAGCGGGATCCGCATCATGGACGAGGAACTGCCGTTCTTCGCAAGGGACGAGGTCTTCTACAAAGGCCAGCCCGTGCTTGCCGTGTTCGGCTACGATTCCGAGGATGTCGAGCTCTTCTGTAGTCAGGTCAAGGTCTCGTACCGGATCAAACCCGAATCCGAGGAGCCGGCTCCGGAGCAGTACGGGCCTCCGTTCATCTGGTCATACGGCAATCCCGAAGAGCATTTCACCAAAGGTGCCAAGACCTTCAAATCGGTGTTCGAGATATCCCCGTACTCCAATTCCATGCTGGGTGACCAGCGCCTGTTCGTGATGGAGAAGGAAGGCAAGTTCAACATCAGGCTCGCCACACAGTGGCCAACACATGTGCGCAGAAGCGTGGCCGAGGCCCTGGACTGCGACATGGCGGATGTGATCCTTCATCCCCAGCCGTATTACGCACCGTACGACCAGCTTGTCGTCTTCCCTGCCGTGCTGGCATGCATCGCGGCGCTTGCCGCCCGTATTTCGGGAGAGCTCGTCCAGCTCAGTTCCCCGATGCTTTCATGGCAGCCGCACATGACGATAGAGCATGAGACGGCCTACCAGGACGACGGATCGATACTGGCCGACAGGGCGAACTGCAGCATCGACCTGGGTGCCTTCCCGTTCTTCACATCCGAGGTGTACCTCAGCATCCTCGCCGGTCTTGTCCCGGCATATCCGATCAAGGCGGCCAGGGTATGCATCACCACGAACAGGAGTCCGGCGCCGCCTTCGAACTTCTTCGGAGACCTCGGCTATTCCATGGCCCTTGCCGGAACGGAGAACCATTTCTCCCAGCTGGCCATCTCGCTGGGTATGCAGCCTGGAGTATGGAAACTGGCCAGGCTCGGCAGCATCGGCTCCGCCGGGATACCGCTGTGCGAAAGCGTGAAGGCGGGTTCCGACTACGACAAGCTCGAGGCCTCCGCCAAGGATGTGCTCACCCAGTCCTGGTATTCCAGGAAGTACGCGGCCAACACGCAGAAGCACCTGCTTCCGCTGAGGATGAACCCGACGATCAACTACTCCAGGGGAATCGGGTTCGCCTGCGGCCAGAGCATCCTCGGATTCTCCCAGCAGTTCAATGCAAGCGCCAACCACTACATCACCGTCACCATGAACGAGAACGAGACCCTGACGGTCAACATCGGCATGCAGGCGGACAGGTACATGATGGTGATCTGGAAGGACACCATCCGCAAGTACATCGACATCCCGGACGACGATATCCTGTTCGTCGACATCAACGACCCGGGCATCCTGGATCTCGGACCAAGTGTGCTGGCCAGGAAGACGGCGATTGTCTCGTCCCTCCTGGTCAAGGCATGCTCCGAGATGGCCCGCAAGCTCCGCTTCTCACGTCTTCCCGTCACGATCAGGGCAGAGCACCAGGCCGAGCTCACCGACCCGTTCTTCCTCAGCGCGGGAATCGGATCCGTGGCCATAGACCTGCACGTGGATACCGTCATGCTCTCTCCGATAATCGACAACATCTGGGTGAATTTCCATGTCGGACACGTGTTCGATACGGGCAGGCTCATGAGCAAGGCAAGGCATACGATCACCACGGTGCTCTCCGACATCTGTCCCAGGTCAAGCGCCAAGTGCAACATCGACATACAGGTCTTCCAGGACGGCAGCTTCCCTGCATCGTCGCTTACCGCGGGACTGCGCGGACTCACAACAGCCGCCCTCACGGGAGCGCTCTCACAGGCGCTGGGCTATTCCATCCGCAGGATCCCGGTGACCAGCGACGATATCCTCGGAATCGCCATCCTGCAGCATCAGAACAATACGGAAGGAGGTGAGAGATGAGGCTGACATGCAACATCAACGGCTCGCAGTACTCGCTTGTCGTCAACTCCGACAAACCCCTGAGCGAGATCCTCAAGGAACACATAATCACATTCGCCGAGAACAGCCGCTGCCTCGGGGCTTCCTGCGGGAACTGCATCGTCCTGATAAACGGGAACGCCGCGCTCAGCTGCCTTGTCCCGGCATTCAAGCTCAACGGGGCGAGCATCCTGACCTTCGAGGGATTCCAGAAGACCAGGTTCTGCCATGACATCGAGCGTGCGTTCGCCGATGTCGGAAGCCAGCCTTGTCCCCAGTGCTATCCGTCGAAGACGATCATACTCGAGTCCATCCTCAACAAGGTGGACAAGGAGAACCAGAACAGGATCAGCGGTTTCAGGAGCACCAACGCACCCCAGAGCGATGTATCGGTCGCCAACGAGCAGGCGGCAAGGAGCAGGACCGGAACCGGATCCATCAGCTCGGAGATGATTGCCAGGGAGATGGCAATGAGCAGCTGCCAGTGCATGGAGCTTTCGGATCTGGAGAAGATCATCAATCTCGCCAACAAATACAGGAGCAGACGCCGTGCCAGAAGGTCTTAGATCCCCCACGGTCTTCACCCCCAAGACGGTCAGTGAAGCCATATCCAACAAACTCAGGAATCAGAGTGCCCGCTTCTGGGCCGGTGGCACGTACATAATGAGTCGCCCGGATTTCTATCCGAATCCCAACCAGCGGGACATCATTTCCCTTTCAGGAATCCAGGATCTGTCCAGGATCTACCATGCCGACCGCTACCTTGAGGCCGGTGCCATGGTCACGATCCAGCAGCTTCTGACCATGGGGAGCTTCGTCTTCTCGAAGGAGCTCTACAACGCCATAAGCTGCATCGGAAGCTCCGTCGTCAGAAGCCAGGCGACCATAGGAGGATCGCTGTGTACCAGCGACATGAGGTTCACAATGAGCTGTGTTCTGGCCACGCTGAACGCCCAGGCCGAGATCAGGCTCATCTCCAGATCGGCACCGTCCAGGTGGATCCCCGTGGCCAAGCTCTACGACAGGAAGGGGAACTACCTCTACGCCGACAACGCGCTTCTCACAAGGATCAGGATCCCGTCGGACAACACGAACCAGAACATGTTCATCTCAAGGACGCTCGATTCCCCGATGCTCAATCCTGACGAGTCCGTCATTTTCGGACTGCAGTATTCGATCAACCAGGGCAACATGACGACGCCGCTGCTATGCATAGCGCTGCCGGGTTCCTGCTTCTACATGTCGCAGGATTTCGACAACCTCCTTGCGACCATGAATTTCCCGATAGGCCATGACAAGGCCCAGAGGATATCCAGACGGCTGGCTTCCGAACTCAAGTCTTCCGTCCGGCCCAATACGGGACAGCTCCAGATAGAGAGGGCCGTCAGGCTCCTTGAAAGCGTCCTGTCCGACATCAACACGAACTACCTGGCAGGCTGAACATGCTGACGATGAGGATCACCGGCGGAAAATACTGCGGGCGCAGGGTAATCATCCCGGAAGGCGAGCTCGAGATACGCCCGGCCATGGACAGGATGCGCGAATCCCTTTTCTCGATACTCGGTCCGCTTGACGGAGCCTCATTCTGCGACCTTTTCTCCGGCAGCGGCTGCGTGGGACTCGAGGCCGCTTCCCGCGGGGCCACGCTGGTGCATCTGGTGGAGATGGACAGGGCCAAGCGCGCGGTCATGGAGAAGAACATCAGCTGGGCGACAGGTGAGTGCGACATCAGGATATTCTTCTCCAATGTCCTGAAATTCATTCCTACCGCACAAATCAAGTACGATATCGTCTATGCAGACCCTCCTTTCCCTATGTCGAACAAACTCCAGCTTGCTGAGCTGGTGGACAGGAGAGGCTGCTTGAAGCCGGACGGTCTGTTCATCATCCACTTCCCCGCACCGGAGGAGGGCCAGTGGCCCGAGAGAGTCGGGAACCTTGTTCTGACGGACACCCGCAAATACGGGCGCAACATGCTCAAGTTCTACAGGAACGAGGCTGACGACTGATCCTCTCCGTGACGATCAGATGGTGAACATGAACGGCGTGAGGTCGACGATCAGGTATGCCAAATCCCCGTCGTCCGAGAGCACGATAGTATGTCCGCTGTAGCTGTATGTTCCCACGGATGTCGAATGGTCCGAGTAATACTCGTTGTAGTACTCCATGGTGTAGCTGCCGTTCTGGCTGAAGTCATAGATGTAGTGGTTGGTGCCTTCATCCATGTCGGTCAGATGCCAGGGATTGTTGTTCGTGAGTATCTCCCTTGATGTCTGGTCCTCTCCGTCGGATGTCTTCCTGTCGAAGACCAATGTGTAGCTGTCTCCGAAGATTCCGTCCTCGTCCCTGATGTAGAGCCTGCTGTTCAGGATCAGGTAGTCGTTTTCCGTCCCGCCTATGTTCAGGACCGAGCTGTCGGCCGAATAGTCCTCGATGTTCGTCGTGAATCCCATGGAGGCGAAAGTCCCGTTCTTCGTGAAGCCTGCGAGACCTGCCTGGCCGATCCATACACCGCGGATCTTGGCCGCCGATGTGTTGTTCCGCGCTGTCTTCGAAGTGCGGCTGAACACAAGGTCCGAGCCATAATACTCGATCACAAGATTGCCGCCGTCCCAAGAGTATCCGTAATCGTAATCATCCGTATATATGTAGGCCTCGTCGTATTCGAACTGTCCGAATTCCGCATCTTCAATGCGGTCCAGGCAATAGCTCTCCCTTGCATAGAAACCGTCGGATGTGAACGTGAAGATGTAGCTGTAGTACCCGTCGTCGGCCTTCCAGACTCCGGTGAGCCCTGTGGAACCGGCCTCTGTGGCACATGATACGGCGAATAAGACGACAATGACAGACAATGCTGCAACAAGGATTTTTCTCATTTCCTCTCTCCCTCTTGGGGAAAGTCTACCATCCGGTCCGCCTTTTGTGTTGAAGAATATGTTCCGGGATCAGGTTTCCGGTCCATTCGGGGCGACCTGTTTGCGTCTCAGGCTTTTCAGGTATTCCTTCTGCTGATCTGTGATCCTGTAGCTTTCAACCGCCTTCTGTATCGTCTTGTTGTGGGTCCATGCATCCAGTTTCCCTTCCCGGATGAACGGAAGCACGCTGTCGTACTGTTTGGCAAGCGCCGTGGCGAAATACCAGGCTATCATCATGTTGACGTAGTACTCAGAGGACCTGATTCGCGCCACCATGGACGGGTATTCCGGCTTGAAGTCCTCATCGAGATAATGCTGCATCAGCATGCCGATAGCGAATCTGACTGTATAGGTCCTTCCGGATTCCAGCCAAATCCGAATCTGTTCAAGAAGTTCAGCCTTGTGCTTCCTGAATACCGTCGGCGACAGCTGGTCGCAGGTGGCCCAGTTGTCGATGTAAGGAAGAAACCGGTCGACCTGCCAGATGCATCTGCCGTAATCCTTCATCTCCGAGATGATGAAGGCGTGGAGCTGCATCTCGTCGAAATACCCATGGGGCAGTTCATCGAGGAATGCTTCAACATCATCTTCTTTCACAAGTCTCTTCGCCAGCTTCCTGAGATCAGGCGTGCGGACTCCGATGACCGACTCCGGGCCGATCCCCGGAATGAGCTTCAGCTGGAACGCCGCGTATTTCTCATCCCGCAACCCGAACAGTTCTTCCCTTATCCTTTCCATAATCCGTCCTTCCTGATTCAGCAAATCATTGGAAATGGCCTTGAAAGTGTTCTTTCCAATGAAATTTCATTGGAAAGAACAATCTTGAGCCCGAATCCAATGACAGTTTCTCAAAGGCCATAAAACCAATTTTTGACGATTTCCGACTCAGGGTAATTGAGCGTGTCTATCTTCCTGATAACGACATCAACATCATATCTAACATCGATCGGCTCGATTGCCTGAAAATCGAAAGTGCCGAGGATCATGACGTAGCAGCCTCTTTCCCGTGCGGCCTTTTCCGCCTCACGGATCAGCGCCGACCCCAGACCTTTTCTGCGATGTTTCCCATCAACCCATATCATATCGAGTTCTGCAATCTTCCAACTGCCGATTTCCAGAATACATCCGGCAATTGTGTTCCCTTCATCATCAGCAATCTTGAAAACAATATCATCATCCTCGGCACCTTCTTCGGGCGGCACAATGGAATGATTGATTGCATCGAGTTTTTCTTCTATGTAATCTGCGTCTTCTTCCGTACAGGTTTCGATGTTATATTTCATTCCAATTACTCCTATTACCTTTTTTCTTGTCTTTTGAGCCCTGTCATTCAACAGCTCCGGATTGGTATTGAGCTGTTCAAATCCAAGAAGCCTGTTCACCTTATGATATTCGGCAGGCTGTATTCCAGAAGCTTTGAATCTTCCGTCAGAAAAAACAATCCTTCGGAAACAGATTGGGCAAGAAGCATCCTGTCGAACGGATCCTTATGTCCGTTTTCAGGTTTTTCCAGTATGCCCAAAGCTATAATATGCTTCTCGCTTATCGGAAGAAATCTGAATCCCATTTCCTTGCAGTCAGAGATGAATACTTCGGAAGATTCTTCCATTTTTCCCATGCTGTGCTTAATTTCAATCTCCCATGCAGACGCAAGACTTACATAGAATTCGTTCTTGGAATCAGTCATTATTCCGACAGATGAATACGAAAGCTTCTTTTGCCTGTACATGCACCAAAGGGCAATGTGAGTATCCAGCAACACTCTCATAGTCTTCCCTCCATAAGCGCAAGTACTTCGTCGTTGCACTCGTCAATGTCGTCCGGGATATTAAACTTCCCTTCAAATTTTCCAAGTTCAATCTTTCCCGTGTCAGAATCATCATAGCGCGTTAGTTTTGCAACAGGTTGTCCGTTCCGGGCAATCACAATGCTCTTATGCTCTTCATTCTCAAGAGACTTAATGAGTTTTGAAAGTTCGGTTTTGGCCTGAAACATATTGACCTGAAGCATTTGATTCCCCCTAGCTAACTTAGCTAGGCTTAGTGTAGCACCATTTTCGCTCATAAGCAACTCCTTATGTACTCTGCTTATAAACAGGCTCGTTGATGCGGCAGGCCGTGGTCTGGCAGGAGTCGATGTCCCAGTCGGTGCAGTTCACGAGGTATCTGAGATTCATGATGCTCAGACCCAGATACCTGGCGACGGTATCGAAATCGACTCCCTGTTCGGACATGTTGTACGCGGCATCGCGCAGGGCGCGCATGCGTCCTCTTCTTTCGCCTTCCTCCAGACCGGTCATGACCATCGCCATCTGAAGGCTGTTCTCATGTGACATCATAGAAAGCTCTCCCCACAACTTCATGATGGCACCTGTGCGGCCCTTGTCCAACAGGAAATGCGAAAACAACATAAAAAACCCGGTTTTCCACCTTCTATCTGCGCTTTTGTCGTCCTTCTGGCCCTTCTTGCGCTTCTGGCCCTTGTCGACATTCTTGCCCATGTCGCCCCATGTCGCCCTTCCTGCACACCGCCTGCACACACCGATATGGCACAGCCACCGGAATTGATGTAGAATCATGCCATGGATTACCTGAGCAGGAGCAGGGAGCTCAGCGCCCTGCTGACAGAATACCAGAAAGCCTACTATGTGACCGGAAGGCCGCTTGTCTCGGACCTCGAATACGACAGACTCTTCGATGAGCTCGTGCTGCTGGAGAAGGAGCATCCTGAAGTCCGTACTCCCGACTCGCCGACACAGAGGGTCGGAAGCGACCTCACTTCCGATTTTCCGGAAGTGGAGCATACGATTCCGGTTCTGAGCCTGGACAAGGCCTACAGCGACACGGAGATACTCTCCTGGATAGACAAGACCGTGAAGAACACCGGCGAGAACCTCTCCTTCGTGCTGGAGGAGAAGCTGGACGGTTTCTCCATAGTCCTCTACTACGAGAAGGGCATCCTGACACGGGCCGTCACCCGCGGGAACGGCTATGTGGGCAACGATGTCACCGCCAATGTGAAGACGATCCATTCCGTCCCGCTCAGACTCAACGAGGAAGTCGATATAGCCGTAAGGGGCGAGGTTTTCCTGAAGAAGGCCGAGTTCGAGAAGATCAATGCGACACTCGCCGAGCCGTATGCCAATCCGCGCAACCTTGCGGCCGGGACCATCAGGCGCAACAGGAGCAGCGAGACGGCGCAGGTGCCGCTTTCCGTCTACGTCTACGAGGGTTTCTGGACGGTACCGGAGAACCTCACCGACCACATACAGATACTGAGCAGACTCCGCGACCTGGGATTCCCCGTCGATCCCCACATCTCCTTTTTCTGCCGCACGCAGGAGGAGGCCCGTATGCGACTCGAGCAGGCAGGACTGGATGGGGATGCCGGAAGCTTCGACGACATTCCGCAGGCCATAGCCGGCAGGACGCATACCAGGGCGGACCTGCCGTATGAGATCGACGGTCTTGTCGTGAAGGTGAACGAGCTGTCCGTCAGGGAGGACCTGGGCTACACCGGCCACCATCCCAGATGGGCGATAGCATACAAGTTCGAGGCCCCGCAGGCCCAGACGCAGGTCCTGGACATCGATGTGCAGGTCGGCAGGACCGGAAGGATAACCCCCATGGCCAGGATTCGGGAGACACGGCTTTCCGGAAGCACCATCAGGAACATAACGCTTCACAACCAGGATTATGTCGATTCCCTTGAGCTCGCCATCGGCGATACCGTGGCCATTTCAAAACGCGGCGATGTGATTCCCGCAGTGGAGAGCGTCATAGAGAAGAACGAGCAGGGCAACACCACATGGCGGATGCCGGACTGCTGCCCGGTCTGCGGAGCGCGGCTGGTCAGGCGTGGAGCACACCATTTCTGCCCGGATTACGACTGTCCCGCACAGGCCAAGGGAAGACTGGCGTTCTTCTGCGCCAAGGGCCAGATGGACATCGAGGGGCTGGGCCCCAGGACGGTCGAGGTCCTCTACGACAACGGATTCGTCAGGAACATCGGCGACCTGTACGATTTCGATTTCAACAGGCTGAGCGCTCTGGAAGGATTCGGAGGAGAGGAAGGAAAGAAGATAGAGGGGATCAAGGCCGCATTGCGCCAAAGCCTCAAAACCCCGTTCAGAAGCGTGCTGGTCTCCCTGGGGATACCGGAGTTCGGAAGGAAGGCTGTCGATCTCGTCTGCGATGCCGGACTGGACAGTATGGACAAGCTCCTGGAGGTGGTGGACAAAGGCGACACCGAAGCATTGTCGCAGATAAAAGGCATCGGTCCCAAAACTGCGAATCTGATAATCGATGGTCTGAAATCCGAAACAACCCGAAGATTGATAGAAGAACTGCGTAAGGCAGGCCTTCGTATGGAAGACGAGAAAGACGACGGTCCTGTGCTTGAACAGATATTCGCCGGCCAGAGCTGGTGTGTCACGGGATCCTTCGTGAACTTCAATCCCAGAAGCAAGGCCATGGAAGAGATAAAGAAGCGTGGCGGCACCGAGGTCTCCGGCGTATCCAGGAAAACCACGTGTCTTCTTGCGGGAAGCGGCGCGGGCAGCAAGCTGGAGAAGGCCGGGGAGCTGGGCGTGCGCATAGTGACGGAGCAGGAATTCATGGAGATGCTGGGAACCGGTGACGGGAGAACCGCCGAGCCGGAAGCAGGGGCTGCGGATGAGCAGCCCGGGCTGTTCTGAAGGAGGTGAACGTGGACGATCTGAATCTGAAGGTCAAACTCTACATCCAGAACGGAAGCGAGAAATTCATGGGCATAGGAGTCCTCTGGGTCCTGCAGAAGACCCATGAGCTGGGATCCCTCAGGGCGGCCGCGACCGACCTGGGCATCTCGTATTCCAAGGTCTACAGGATGATAGTGAACCTGGAGAGGAATCTCGGTGCCAAGGTGATCGAGCGCCGCAAGGGCGGGGCGGACAGAAGCGGTGCCTCGCTGACAGAATTCGGGATCCGCTTCGCGGAGATGTACGACTCCTTCCAGCGCAGATGCAAGGAACTCCTGGATCCGGAATTCGTGAAATTCACGGAAACGATGCACGCGCTCGTCGATTCGCACCGGGAGAAATGACTATAATCTGAAAAGAAAGAAGCAATACAACTTATTTTAATAAAATAATTTGCAAAGAAAACAACAAAGATTTTCGAAAAAAATCATCTATTTTTGCGAAAAGCATTGCAATATTTTCTATTTTCTGCTACTTTATGGCCAAGAGATGTAAATCTCAACCTCCTTTTGTTCCCCCATGGTTTGACCTCCTTTTATCCATGGGGTTTTTTATTGCCTTTTTCCGGCTTTCCCGACCGTCCTGGTCAATGCAAACATGAATACGCCATGCATAAGTTTTTTTGCGAATTCTGCAAAAAGTTGCAGAAAACGGGCGGATAACCGCCTGTTTCTGTATATAGCAACGGATTTCAAGACCTAAACTTCTTGTCTAAACTGTATATCAGATGTATATTTTAGATTGCTGTTTTGCATTAAGCCACATTTGTCAGGAGGGATGAATGAAGCAGAGGTACAACAGGCTTTCCGTGATCAAGGACCTGATCAAGAAGAACAGGATAGACAACCAGGACACATTGCTGAGCCTTCTCAAGGACGAGGGGTTCTCCGTCACGCAGGCGACCCTCTCCAGGGACCTTAAGATACTGAAGGTGGGGAAGATATCCGACGGATGGAGCGGATACTACTACTCGCTTCCGGACAACGACCTCGTCGCGGAATCGGAGAAGAGCTACATCCAGGATGTCCGCAGAGGCATAATCTCCATGGAGTTCAGCGGGAACATCGGAGTCATCAAGACCAGGGAAGGACATGCCAACAGCGTGGCCGTCGGCCTTGAGGCGCTGAGTCTCCCCGAGATCCTGGGCACCCTTGCCGGGGACGACACCATCATGGTGATCCTCAGGGAGGGCATGACCAAGGAGGACCTCCAGGAGAGTTTCAAGACACGGATTCCGGAGATCGAGGACTGACGGGTCCCGATTATCATCGATTTCCGGATCAGGACGATGCCGGAGAATATGGAGTTTTCATGATTGAATACAAGGATTTCAACCTCACCGAGAACTACGCGAAGCTCAAGGCCGCGAAGCCTTTCGACATCAGAAGCGGTCTTTCCGCCGCCCGCATCAACGGATGCACCATAAAGGAGGCCGGAAGCCTGGTCTACAACTACGGCGCGATGCCTGTCGATGACAAGACGATAGATGTCCTGCAGGCCCTTGCCGACGAGCAGCAGCTCATCGACAAGTACAAGGCTCTCCTGAGCGGAGAGGTGATGAACACAGGGGAGAAGAGGCTGGTACTGCATCAGCTTACCCGCGGACGCGCACTCGACGGTCTCAAGGTCATGGCCGACGGCGTGGAGAAGGGAGACTTCTACGAGGGAGAGCTCAGGAAGATTAAGGAATTCTCCGAGAAAGTCAGAAGCGGCGAAATCAAGGGCTCGACCGGCAAGGAGATAAAGACCGTTGTCCAGATAGGAATCGGCGGATCGGATCTCGGACCCAGGGCCCTGTGCCAGTCCCTGACACTCATCGGACCCGAGGACGGATGCACGAAGAAGCTGGAGGCCAGATTCATCTCGAACGTCGATCCCGATGACGCATGTGCCGAGATCTCCGGCCTGGATCTGGAGAGCACGCTCTTCATCCTTGTCTCCAAGAGCGGAACCACTCAGGAGACCCTGGCGAACCGCGACCTTGTTTTCGATGTCATGGAGCAGAGTGGGATCAAGGGGCTTGTTCCCCAGAAACATGTCGTTGCGGTCACGAGCAACACGAGTCCGCTTGCAAGCAACCCGGACATTCTTGCAGTGTTCTTCATGGACGACTACATCGGAGGCCGCTATTCGGCATGCAGTCCGGTAGGCGGCGTGATCCTTTCCCTCACATACGGCTTCAACGTCTTCAGGCAGATCCTCGACGGCGCTGCCGCAGAGGACAAGGCCGCACTTGAGCCGGACATCAGGAAGAACGGAACGCTCATGGATGCCATGATCGGAATCTACCTGCGCAACGTGCTGGGCTATCCCTACACTGCGGTGTTGCCGTACAGCCAGGACCTGCACAGGATGCCCGCCCATTTCCAGCAGCTTGACATGGAGTCCAACGGAAAGCATGTCAACCGCTTCGGAAAGGTCGTCTCCTACCAGACGGGTCCGGTCATCTTCGGAGAACCGGGAACGAACGGCCAGCATTCGTTCTATCAGCTCCTGCATCAGGGAACCGACATCGTGCCCATGCAGTTCATAGGTTTCCGCAAGAAGGAAGGAACCCTTGATGCGGTGAACGGAGGATCGGACAGCCAGACCAAGCTCAAGGCCAACCTTGTGGCGCAGATCGTGGCGTTCGCCTGCGGAAAGGAGGATGCCGAGAATCCCAACAAGTCCTTCGATGGCGGAAGACCGTCGAGCGTTCTTGTCGCGGACAGGCTCACACCGTTCGCACTGGGTTCGATCCTTGCCCATTTCGAGAACAAGGTCATGTTCCAGGGCTTCGTGTGGAACATCAACAGCTTCGACCAGGAAGGTGTCCAGCTGGGCAAGATCCTGGCCAAGAAGGTCCTCGCCGGATGCGAGGGTGATGAGAGACTGATGGCCTATTCAGGCCTTCTGGGAATAGAATTCTGATTGATCCGGTGTATCCGGATTATTATTGGAGGTAGATTATGGTTATAGCCATTGTTGTGATCGCAATTGTCGTCATTCTTCTTCTTGTCGTCGTCTCGACGTACAACGCATGTGTCAGGCTCAAGAACCAGGGTGAGGAGGCCTACGCCCAGATCGACACCCATCTCAAGCAGAGATACGACCTCATCCCGAACCTGGTCGAGACCGTCAAGGGTTATGCCAAGCACGAGCAGGGGACACTCACTGCCGTGATCGAGGCCAGAAGCAAGGCCATGAGCGCTTCCGGTGTCGCCGAGAAGGACCAGGCCGACAAGGCCTTCGAGGGAACCCTCAAGTCCCTGTTCGCACTTTCCGAAGCCTATCCCGAGCTGAAGGCCAACGAGAACTTCAAGGACCTCCAGAACCAGCTGACAAGGCTCGAGAGCGAGATCCTGCAGGCCAGGAAGTACTACAACGGAGTCGTCAAGACATTCAACACCAAGATCGAGACGTTCCCGACTTCCCTGATCGTCGGCATGTTCGGCGGCAAGTTCACCAAGATGACATACCTGGAGGTCGCTGAGGCCGAGAGGCAGAACGTCAAGGTACAGTTCTGATACTGCCTATGAAGCGCGCCATCACAATCGCCCTGCTCCTTGTGACAGGGCTTTTCTGTCTTTTTGCGACCGATTACTACATAACGGACTACGATGTGAAGGTGACGGTGGGCAACAACGCCGTGCACCACATCGTGGAGACGATCGATGTGTATTTCGAAGGCCCTCACCACGGAATCGTCCGCGAGATCCCGCTGGACTACTCGGACTATGACGGCAGGATAGCCAGGGTGAGGAACCTTGAATGCTCGTTGCCGTATTCATCCGACAAGGACGACGGGTATCTGGTCATCAAGATCGGTTCGTCGGACGTGACCTACAGGAACCAGTCGGTCCGGTTCGTCATCTCCTACGACTACGACCTGGGTGCGGACAACAACGAGGGATACGACCTGTTCTACATGAACCTGGTCGGCACGGAATGGGAATGCCCCATAGACTTCGTGCGTTTCTCCGTCAGCATCCCGTACGAGCTGAACCCGGCGTTCGAGAACTTCAACGACTTCTACTACTACATCGGGGACAACACGTACCTGACAAGCGGCAGATACGGTTCGACCACGTTCAACGGCGAGGCCTATCTCAACGAGAGCACTGATCCCCTTGGATACGTGATGATCGACGGCTACGCCACCGACCTCAAGGCATACCACGGTGTCACGATAAAGATCGACCTTCCCGACAACTGGTACCAGGGCGCAAGGCAGCCATGGGACTACAGGCCGCTGATGAGGATCATCCATCCTGTGCTGACCGTCATCCTTGTCGCACTGGCGTTCCTCATCTGGGCCAAGTACGGACGGGACAAGACCCCGATCATTGTGGCAAGGTTCTATCCTCCCAAGGGCTTCTCTCCGTTGCTCGTGGGCTATGTGGCCGACAACACGGTCGATGACAAGGATGTCATCTCCATGCTCTTCTACTGGGCCGACGAGGGGCTTCTGAGCATGGAGGAGAAGAAGGGCGACAAGTACGAGTTCACCAAACTCAAGGACATAGAGGACTATGCCGTGGAAAGCGG
Source organism: Sphaerochaetaceae bacterium (assembly GCA_045116915.1). Taxonomy (GTDB): domain Bacteria; phylum Spirochaetota; class Spirochaetia; order Sphaerochaetales; family Sphaerochaetaceae; genus UBA9732. The sequence goes on from JBGUMQ010000048.1 coordinate 23,881, forward strand.
CAAGGACATCCCTGCACTTGAGGTCCGGCTGTTCAACGGGTTCTTCAAGAACTGCGCTGTCGGGGACAAGATCGGATTCAAAGACCTCGAGAAGAACAACTTCTACGAGACAATCACCAAGACCAGGACGGATACCGCCAAGTACTTCTCCAAGGAGAAGTCGCTCACGGACAACAAGAGCGCAAACATGTGCGCCCTGGTGGTGTTCCTTTCCCTTATCCCCGTGGTGACCGGAGCCCTGAGGCTGGGCCTCTACGAGAACGGATCCGGCATCGTGATGGGACTGGTCGTCGGTGCGGGCATGTTCTTCTGCAACCTTCTGGCGTTCGACTGGCTTTCCAGACGGTGGCACATGCGCAAGTCCAACACGTTCGCGATAGTCATATCGTTCTTCCCCGCCGTCCTGGGTGGTGCCATGCTGATCGGACTGGAGTACCTGTTCCACGACAGCCTGACGATAGCCCAGAATCTGGTCACTGTCGTAGGAAATGCGGCACTTGCCTTCCTTGCGATCATGACAGGCCGCCGCAGCGACTACGGCAATGAGGTCCTCGAGGAGACCCTCGGGTTCCGCGAGTTCATAGACAAGGCCGAGATCGACCAGCTGAAGATGATGATCGATTCCGATCCGGACTTCTACTACAAGACGCTGAGCTATGCGATCGTCCTGGGTCTTGAGAACAAGTGGGCGGACAAGTTCAAGGGAATCATGGTGAGCCCGCCGGATTGGTTCACGGGACTCAGTCCGTTCGATGTCTATTACCTTTCCAGGATGTGCACTAGGATGACAAGGTCCATACCTGTGGCATCGATGCCCAAATCCGGAAGTCCCGGATCGCGCATAGGTGGCGGCGGTTTCGGTGGCGGCGGATTCTCCGGCGGAGGATTCGGTGGAGGCGGCGGCCATGCATGGTGATCTTGCCGGGGTGCTGCTCTCGGTGGGCCTGATAGGGCTCTGCATGGGACTTTCGGCGGTCAACGCCCGCTATGGGAAGAAGGCGTTCGGAAGTCTCTGCCCCGAGGTTGCCCGCAAGATGGTGCACATAGGCGTCAGCAACTGGTTCTTCATCTACGCCCATGTGTTCGAGACCGACCTCTGGCCGGTCCTGGGCCTGGCGGGATTCGCCGTGATCAACGCCGTGATGAACGTCACGGGCGGCCTGCATGCGGTCATGGGGCAGGACAGCACCAGACGCAACTGGGGCCTGGTGCAGTATCCGGTCTCCATAATCCTGCTGATCGCCCTGAAACACTTCGGTGTGGGTGACATTGTGTGCGTCGGATGCGGCATCCTGGGAATGGGCTACGGTGACGGACTTGCGTCCCTGGTCGGGATGAAGGTCCGCTCGGGACGCATGCCGGGCAGGACGAAGAAGACCGTCGCAGGGTCGCTGACGATGGCGCTGGTGACATTCGCCGTCGTGGTTGTCCTGAATCTGGCGTACAGGAGCGGGGCCGATCCCGTCAGGGTCGTCCTTGTGGGTCTCCTGACCGGAATCTGCTCTGCGGCCGTGGAGGCCTACACTCCGTTCGGCCTGGACAACATCAGCGTCCCTCTGGCGATCCATCTTCTTTCGTGGTTGGTGCTGTTATGATAAGGTTCCTCGACAACGCTCTTTTCTCCCTCACGTGGCCGTGGCCCGTGGCGGTCATAGCCCTGTCCATGGCGGCGATTGCGCTCCTTGCATATCTTGCAAAGGCCCTCGACGCCGGCGGTGCGCTCGGTGCCTATGTCATGGGAGTGACGGTCCTGTGGACCACGAGGTTCGAAGGCTTCCTCCTTTTCCTGCTGTTCTTCCTCTCCTGCACCGTCGTGGGAAAGATATCCAAAAGATTGAGGAAAGGCAGGGAGGAGATCGAGGAGAAGAAGGGCCACAGACGCGACCTGATGCAGGTGCTGTCGAATGGCCTCATGACGACAATAGCGGCCCTGTTGTGGTTCTTCACTACAAAAAACGTGGCGTTGATCATGTTCGGAGCAGCTGTTGCCGAGGCCACCAGCGATACGTTCGCCGGCGAGGTCGGGCGGCTGAGCAGGAAAGGTCCCGTCTCCATCCGCAACCTCAGGCCTGTTCCCGCAGGCATGTCCGGAGGTGTCACGTTCCTCGGCATGGCCGGAGCGTTCTTTTCATCGGCGGTAATCGCCCTGTGTTGGCACCTGTGGTTCTCCGGGACCAACCTGTACTCCGCGGTCCTCGTCTGTCTGACCGGTTTCGCCGGCGCTGTCCTGGATTCGTATCTGGGCGCGTGTGTGCAGGCCCACTATCTGGATCCCGATACCGGCATGCTCACGGAGCACGACGAGAAGGACGGACGCAAGCTGGAGCTGTCCCGCGGCATCAGATGGGTGGACAACGACATGGTGAACCTCCTGTCCAACGTTTTCAGCTCGGTTTTCGCCCTCGGAATGGGGGCCCTTGTGGCCGGTCTCTGAGGCAAAGCGCATGATTGTCCGGCAAAACTTGATTTCCGGATGATTCTTTTGTATCTTTGTTACGGTCGGCGGTATGCCGGCCGGAAATGAAACTTTTTTATTCAAGAGGATATATTTATGGCAAAGCAGCTGCAGTTCAGTGAAGAAGCCAGGAAGTCCCTGGTCGCCGGTGTTGAACAGATCGCCAAGGCTGTCATGACAACCCTGGGTCCCAAGGGCCGCACGGTCCTTCTGGACAAGAAGTACGGTGCTCCGATGATCACCAAGGACGGTGTCACGGTCGCACGTGAGGTAGAGCTCGAGGATCCGTTCCAGAACATGGGCGCACAGCTTGTCAAGGAAGTCGCTTCCAAGACCAACGATGTCGCCGGTGACGGAACCACAACAGCCACTGTCCTTGCATGGGCGATCACCAAAGAGGGCATGAAGAGCGTCTCCGCAGGAGTCAACCCCATGGGAATCAGAAGGGGAATCGACAAGGCTGTCGCCGATGCGATCTCAGAGATCAAGTCCGTTTCCAAGACGGTCAGCGACAAGGAGGAGATCACCCAGGTCGCTTCCATCTCGGCCAACAACGACAGGACGATCGGCGAGGAGATCGCCAACGCCATGGAGAAGGTCGGAATGGACGGAGTCATCACCGTCGAGGAGTCCAAGAACATCGAGACCACAACCGATTTCGTCGAGGGAATGCAGTTCGACCGCGGATACATATCGGCCTACTTCGCCAGCAACCGCGAGACGATGACAAGCGTCATGGACGATCCCTACATCCTCATCTACGACAAGAAGATATCGTCCATGAAGGAGCTCCTTCCCGTGCTTGAGAAGGTCGTCCAGACAAGCAAGCCCCTGCTGATCATCGCGGAGGATGTGGACGGCGAGGCACTGACCACACTGGTCGTGAACTCACTGCGCGGCACCCTGAACGTCTGCGCCATCAAGGCCCCCGGATTCGGTGACAGGAGAAAGGCCATGCTCGAGGATATCGCAATCCTCACCGGCGGACAGGTCATCAGCGAGGAGCTGGGAATGAAGCTCGAGAACGCAGAGCTCGCACAGCTCGGAAGGGCCAAGAGCGTCAAGGTCGAGAAAGAGAACACCACGATCATCAACGGACTCGGAAAGGCCCAGGACATCAAGGACAGGATCGGCCAGATCAAGAAGCAGATCACCGAGACCACAAGCGACTACGACCGCGAGAAGCTGCAGGAGCGCCTTGCCAAGCTCGCAGGCGGTGTCGCGGTCATCAACGTCGGCGCACCCACCGAGGTCGAGCTCAAGGAGCGCAAGCACAGGGTCGAGGACGCCGTCAACGCAACCCGCGCGGCCATCGAGGAAGGTGTCATCCCCGGAGGCGGAGTCGCACTGGTCCAGGCTGCCGTGAACATGGAGAAGAAGGACCTCTCGTCGCTCACGGACGAGGAGCAGATCGGCTACAAGATCGTCCGCAGGGCGCTTGAGGAGCCCATGCGCCAGATCGCCGAGAACGCCGGAGAGGACGGAGCCATCATCGCCGACAAGTGCAAGAACAGCAAGAAGGGCGTGGGCTACGATGCCAACAACAGCAAGTGGGTCAACATGGTCGAGGCCGGAATCATCGATCCCGTCAAGGTCACCAGGAGCGCACTGCAGAACGCAGCCAGCATCGCAGCACTGATCCTCACCAGCGAATGCGCCATCACCGACATCCCCGCACCGGAGCCTGCGGCACCGGCCAACCCGGGCATGGGCGGCATGATGTGATCTGAACAAAATACCATCCGGAATCAGGGCCTGCGGGAAACCGCGGGCCTTTTTCTTCTGTTTGACAATGTATTGATATACGTGTATCTTTACAGCAGTATTTTCAGCTTACAAGTGAGGACATCATATGTATTCTTTGATTCTTGCGCTGGGAACAGCGGCAACCACAACTGACGGAGCAGCGGCAGGCGGATCGCTGGTCACCACAATCATCACATTCGGTGCGATCATCCTGATCTTCTACTTCCTGATCATCAGACCCCAGAGGAAGAGGGACAAGGAAGCCAGGGAGATGCTCGCTGCCATCAAGAAAGGCGACAAGATCGTCACGATCGGCGGAATCAGGGGAACAGTCGCTGTCGTCAAGGAGAGCACAGTCATCGTCAAGGTCGACGACAACACCAGGATCGAGTTCAGCAAGAACGCGATCTCGTCCGTTCTGAACAAGAAGGAAACCCCCGCGGCCGAAAAGCCGTCCAAGAAGGGAGAGGAGAAGATCGACAAGGTCGAGAAGCCCGCCGTCGAGGCCCCCAAGGCCGATGAGCCGGAGCAGAAGGCCGAAGAGGCTCCTGCGGAGGAGAAGGCGGAGAACTGATGAAGAAAACTGAACGCATCCTGATCGCACTCGTAGTGACTGCGGTCTGTGTTTGGTTTCTCTTCCCTACAATCAGGTGGTACGGTTTCGTATCGGCGGAGGACAAGGCCCTTGCAACGGGCACGAACCTCCAGGTCAAGGAATACTCCCAGGGACAGGCGGAAGCTGTGCTCACGTATCTGGAGCAGAACAGCAACTCCGAGGTTCCGAAGGAGTATTCTTTTGTATTGAAGCTCGCCAAGGAGCAGGCGAAGGGGAAGGGAAACGACGGAATAAAGACCTGCGGGGACGTTCTTTCCGCATTTTCCGCATCGGATGATGACGGACAGGCCCTCAAGGACGCAGTGGAGCAGTACTGCAGACAGTACATCCAGGAACTCAAGGACCTGTCGTCCAAGGCCCTGCAGCTTGGTCTGGACCTCAAGGGCGGAATGAGCATCCTTCTGGATGTCGATGCGTCGTCGCTCGCCGCACGCCTCGGACGTGAACCTTCCGAGTCGGAGATCTCGGCGGCCATAGACGAGGACATCGAGATACTCAAGAACAGGATCGACCAGTTCGGCATGGCCGAGCCCGAGATCCGGCGTCAGGGAGACAGCCAGATCCTCATCGAGCTCGCCGGAACACCGGACCCGGGTCGTGTGGATGCCTTCCTCAAGGGCAAGGGATCGCTGGCGTTCCATCTGGCCGACAGTCTGACCACACAGAGGATCGCCGCCTACTACGAGGCCAACCCGACGGAGCTGGAAGAGGTCATGGACGCACTGGCGAACGACCTTCCGTTCACACAGCCCTCGCTGATACCGTCCGACAGGATGCTTGCCGGGCTGTTCTACACCGACGATTACGGGCTTGAGCAGCTTTCCGCCCTGGTCGTCATCTACAGGGATGCGGCATTGGACGGAGGCTACCTGCTTTCGGCCCAGACAAGCAAGGACAGCACCAGCAACCAGCCCACGGTCGCGGTCAAGCTCAGCGACGAGGGCGGTTCGATATTCTACGACTTCACACGCAACCACATAGGCCAGCCCCTGGCCATCGTCATGGACGGCCACGTGAAGAGCGTCGCCACGATCAGGGACGCGCTTTCCACCAATGTCCAGATCTCCGGCTTCACGGAGAAGGAGGCCGAGAACCTGGCCATCCTGCTCAAGACGGCATCGCTCCCGATATCGGTCACGATCTCCAGCCAGCAGACGGTCGGAGCCTCCCTCGGAGAGGATTCGGTACGCATCGGCCTGAAGGCGATAATCTACGGCTTTGTCCTGGTCGTCCTGTTCATGGTGGTGTTCTACAGCTGGAGCGGCCTGATCGCGGACATCGCCCTGATCATGAACCTGGTGATCATGGTGGCCACGCTCGGAGGATTCGGGTCCACGCTGACGCTGACCGGAATCGCCGGTCTGATCCTGTCCGTGGGAATGGCCGTGGATGCCAACGTCATCATCTTCGAGAGGATCAAGGACGAGCTCAGGGAGGGCGCGCTTCCGAAGAAGGCCGTATCCGCGGGCTTCTCCAAGGCGCTCTGGACGATCCTGGATTCCAACATCACGACAATAATCGCCGCCGGGGTGCTGATGTTCTTCGGATCCAGTGCGGTGCGCGGATTCGCAACCACGCTGGCGATAGGAATCATCAGCTCGTTGTTCACCTCCCTTTTCCTGAGCCATCTGCTCATGGATCTCACGGTGGGTGAGAGGATCTCCATCTCATGGAGAAGGAGGTTCGGCGTATGAGGAAGATAGCTTTCAATGTCGTCGGTCGCAGGGCCGTCTATCTGGGAATCGCGTGTGTCCTCCTCCTGGGTGCTGTTCTGCTCCTGGTCTTCAGGGGATTCAACCTGGGAATCGATTTCGAGAGCGGAGTCTCCGTTTCCGTGAGGATCGACGACCCGGATGCAAGCATCTCCGATGTTAGGGGAGCCCTCTCGTCGATCGAGGGAGTGAGGGTCCAGAACGTGGGAGCCTCCGATGACGGCAGATACCAGATAAGGGTCAAGCTTTCGGGCGACCAGACCCAGCGTGAGGTCGAGAACCTCATCAACACGCTGCTCGGAAGGAACTTCGGTTCCTACACCATCCTGGAGACGAGCTTCATCGGAGCCAAGTTCTCGTCCAGCCTGATCACGGGTTCCGTGAAGGCCGTGGCGATCGCCCTGGGACTGATACTCGTCTACGTCTGGATCCGTTTCAAGGTGGCCTACGCCATAAGCGCGATAGTCGCCCTCATGCACGACGTGCTGCTGATGCTGGGCTTCATAAGCCTGACGGGTTTCGAGATCTCATCGACCACAATCGCGGCCATACTGACCATAATCGGATACTCTCTGAACAACACGATCGTCATCTTCGACAGAGTCAGGGAGAGCATAAAGGGCAACCATGAGCAGGAGCTCACCGCCGTCATGGACTACGGCGTGAACAGCTCGCTTTCAAGGACCACGTTCAGCAGCGTCACGACCCTGCTCGCCGTCATTCCGCTGGCCATCCTTTCCAACGGTGATGTCAGGAGCTTCGCCATCTGCATGCTGTTCGGAGTCGTTGTCGGAACCTATTCCTCCAACTTCCTTGCGACCAACATCCTGTACCTGCTCGGCAGGACGGGGTCCATGGACATCCTGAAGGTCGAGGAAGAGGAAGACCTTTCCGATGCCGCCATGGCGAGACGCATGCTCGGAGAGGAGACGAAGAAGAGTTCCTCCGGATCGAAAGCAGACAGGAAGAAGGGCGGCGACCCGAAGATCCTGGTCTGAGGAGGCTTGCGTGAAGGTCGTCAGGAGCAAGGTCATCGGCTACTGCTTCGGGGTCTCGAACACCATCGAGAAGGCCGCCGAGTGCGTGGCCCTGGCCAGGAAGGAGAAACTCCCGTGCTACAGCATCGGGGCCCTTATACACAACAAGGATGTCGTGGAGGCGTTCGCCGGACAGGGGATGAGGAATTCCGATTCCCCCGACGGCCTTGAGCCGGGAATAGCCCTCGTGCGTGCGCATGGGATACCCGAAAAGCTCCGGCGAAGCTATGCCGAAGCCGGATTCCGCATCGTGGATTCCACCTGCCCGATAGTGGCCAAAGGTGCGGCGACTCTCAGGAAAGCAGCCCAGAAAGGCTTCAACACCATAATTATCGGAGTTAAAGGCCATGCGGAGGCTATCGGTCTGATGGGTGTGGAACTGCCTGCCGGGACTCCTGTCAGCTCGCACCTGATCAGCTCCATGGAGGATGCCAGGGAACTGCGCAACAGCGGGGAACTGGATCCCGATGCCGAAATCATAGTGGTTGTCCAGACCACGTTTCCGGTGAAGGAGTTCCAGGCCATCCGCAGATTCCTGAAATCCTGGTTCACAAGGATCAGGTTCTCCAACTCGCCGTGCGGGGCTACGGAGGCCCGCAGCAAGGCCGCACTGGAACTCGCGGCCCAGACGGATGCGGTGATAGTGATAGGCGGGAGGAACAGCGAGAACACCAAGGGACTGGCCAGGATCGTCTCGGAAACCGGCAAACCCGTGTTCAGCATCGAGAACGAAAGGGACCTGGACGGGGAGCTTCTGGAAAGGCTCAGGGGCTTCGGCAGCGTGGGAATCTGCAGCGGCTCATCCACGCCCACATCTATCATCAGGTCGGTCGAGGAGATACTGGAGAGGCTCTAGAGTCTTGATTCTTCCCACCGGGCGGTTTAACGTCAAAGACGGATACAGGAGGTTTATGGCATGAATCTTCCGAACAGACTTACGGTCACAAGGCTTGTACTTGCACCGGTATTCTTCCTCTGCTTCTTCCTTACGGACATCGTTCCTTCGTTCAACGCGGTCCTCTACACCGTGATCCTGGCGGTGCTCTACGCCGTCATGGAACTGACGGACCTTCTGGACGGAAGGATCGCCAGGGGACGCAATCTGGTCACGGACCTGGGCAAGGTCCTGGATCCGTTCGCCGATGTCATCTGCCACCTGACGTTCTTCACATGCCTGATGGTCTGCGGGATCATGCCCGTGTGGGCATACATATTCATCCTGTGGAGGGAGTTCGCCCAGAGCTTCACCAGGATGCTGATGATGGGCAAGGGCAAGGCCATGGCCGCCAACATCTTCGGCAAGGCCAAGACATGCCTTTACGCGCTGACCTGCCTGTGCGGATTCGTCCTCAGGGTCCTGAACGTCCTGTCTGTCGTAGGGGAGTTCACCGATGTGTTCGCAATCGTGGTCATCGTCCTTTCCGGACTCGCGGCTTTCTCTTCGGTGGTGTCATACCTGATCTACGTTAGGGCGATAGCCAAGAGCAAGGTCCTGGGCGGCATGACCCGCTAGGGAAGGGGCCAGAAGCACGGCCTCTTCCATGTTCCCGTCCGCGATGTCCTGTCTGACCATCGAGGACGATATGTATCTCTCTCCAAGACGTTTCCTTTCTGCAACCTTAAGACTGATGCCTGAGGATGCGCACGCGCTGCGCAGTGCGTTGAGGTGTATCTCCGACATCTCGTCGCGCGGCTCGTCGCCGGCATAAACGCTCCTTATTCCCAGGGCCTTGCACACATGGCACAGCACCATGGAATCGAGTGCCGCATGCGCGGGAACCCTCCCCATCTCCTCCGAAAGGAAGGAAGAGGGGAAATCGTCGCGGCTGACAATATACGGACCTGACGGCAGGACTGTGACACCGTCCATGTCCGAGAGGCCCTTCCTTGTCATCCGGAGCCTTTCTTCGGGCGGGAACACGATGCCGGTCGTCTCATGGTTGCCCCTGCCGCCTGATTCCGGTCTGCCCTGTATGACGAGCACCAGGGTGTGTCTGCTGCGGCTTCTTGCGATGGAGACAAGGTAACGGTGTCCTATAGTGAAGGGATTGGCGTTAAGAACGACAAGTGATGTCCCTTCCGGGATATCGATGCTCTCCGAAAGCTGTCTCTCCCAGAGCTTCAGGCCTTCCTCTCCATCCCCGATCAGCCCCAGATATTCATGGAATTCGCGTTCAGTAACCGTGCAGCGCATGTCGTCATTTCCGTCCGGCATGAGTTTACCATCCGCAACGGTGAAATGGAATAAGTCCGCGATGTGAATTTTTTTTCATCAAATCTGCATATATATTCCATAATCATGTCTTTTGTGATATTTTGTCTTTGACAGCCGTTTTCGCGTGCGCTAGAATCAATAGGGTATGGGGCACGTGTTTGACGGTGTCCTTTGGAACTGATTTTCAATGCATAGGAGACGGCATATGAAGAAATTGCTTACAATCGTACTTCTTGTCTCCCTGGTGGCCGGTGCCCTGTTCGCACAGTCCATCTCGGAGAATCCCGAGGGAATGAAGAAGATCATCATCCTCAACAACGCATTCGAGGGTCTCGAGGAGTCCCGCCAGTGCTACAACGCCAAGGAATGGCACAAGAGCTACAGCCTGGGCCAGATCATCGACGACAACCTCTGGTTCACACCTGCGGACGACACGATCGTCAGCACGGTCGCATATGCCGACCTCTACACGGACACATGCGACCTGGCCACATTCCGCGGCAAGCTGGTCAGCCTTGTGAAGGACAATCCCGCCTATGACTACGACCTGTTCGTCGGACCCAACCAGAAGGAGTCCTCGGATGTCTGGTACAAGGGCTGGTGCATCATCGGCAACGAGGCGCTCGTGTTCATGCCGGAAGACGGGATCACGGATCTGCTCTACGTCGCAGAGAACGTCGGTCTTGTCCCCGCGACAGGTTTCGTGTTCGAGGACGTTGCCGGAAAGAGCGTGACGCTCACAGCCGAGCAGCTTGCTTCCGCACAGATCCTCTATGTCGACGGTTCCATCACGCTTCTCTGCGGTGATGTCAGCCTCGCCGATGTCCAGAGCGTCACCGTCGAAGGCATCACCAAGGATTCCAAGATCGAGGGTGAGGGCGTCTACAGGATGGTCATGGTTCCCGATGCGGTCGGCGTCTACGGAGTGGATGCACCGCTTCTCGGAAACAGGGCCGGCACATGGTATCCGACAGCAACGACGGCGAAGCACCAGTACGCAGGTGCCTACTCGGTCGCCGACTTGTTCGCCAAGTACGATGTCACTCCCAGCGAGAGCGTCCAGGTCGTTTCCTACGCCGACGGCTATGCAAGGGACGAGGAGTACGAGCACTTCACCAAGAAGTACATCGCATGGCATGCCAGCGCCGATTACATCACGATGGGCATGGAGCAGTCCAGGAAGGAGGACGCCGTCTGGAACGCTGGCTACTACATCCTGAAGGACGAGTCCTTCGTCTACATCCCCGAGTCGGGACTGAAGCTCGGTGAGGCTTTCGAGAAGATCGGAATGGCCGATGTCGTCCAGTACAAGCTGACATATGCCGACGGTACTGTGATGCTCGTCTACAACGAGGCCATCCCCAACCTCATCATCCCGGCGGGAAGCGATCTCCTGACGATCGAGGCCATGTGATTCGAAGTAGACGGAAATCCGTTTACCAACTCATGAAATGATATGCGCCCCCGGTTCAGGGGGCGTTTTCATAGGAAAGGTGACATATATGAAGACCATCCGGAAAACATCCGTCGTGCTGGCGGTCCTGATCGCAGTACTGATGCTCGCCGCCTGCTCGAAGGCGGAGACCGCCTCCACCGCACAGGCCGCATCCGCACCCGCGCAGACGACGACTGTGGCGCAGACAACCGCCCCTGCGGCCTCACAGGCGCAGGAAAAGGAACCGGACCCCGTCCAGGCTCCGGTCTATGAATTCCCGAGCGACATCTTCAACACGGGTGCTGTCGGTGCCAACGGTGCCGCGGCATGCGCCAGCCCTCTTGCGGCCCAGATCGCCGTCGACATCATGGAGCGTGGCGGAAACGCCGTTGATGCCGCGGTGGGCATGATCTACGCGGTCGGACTCCTTGAGCCGGCGGCAAGCGGCATAGGCGGAGCAGGGCAGATGACGGTGTACCTTGCCGACCAGGACAAGTACATCACGATCGAGTACATGACACAGGCTCCGGGCGCCGCCATCGCCGGTGAGATCGAGACATCGAGCTCGGACAATCCGCCTGCCGTTACATCGATCGCCATCCCGGGTGTGGTCCACGGAACGCTCACGGCTCTGGAGATGTGGGGTACTATGACCCCGCGCGAGGTCCTGCAGCCCGTCATCGACCTGGCACGCAATGGCTTCCCCGTCACCGAGAGATGGAACACCAACATAGAGGGACGTTACCAGAACCTCAAGGCCTACGACTACACCATGGGTCTGTACACCGATGACGGCTTCCTCTACAGCGTCGGCGACATCGTGAAGAACAACGACCTGGCCGATACGCTCGAGCTGATCGCCGACCAGGGGATCAAGGGTTTCTACGACAGCGAGTTCACGGACAAGATGGTGTCCTACATCCAGAGCCTGGGCGGAGTCCTGACCCATGAGGATTTCGCACAGTACACATCCGTGGTGAGGGAGCCCATCTCGACGACATACAGGGGCTACACGATCTACACGACCGGCGGTCCGTCCACCGGTGGAGCGGCTCTTCTGGAGGCCCTGAACATCGTCGAGAACTTCGACCTGGCATCCTACGGACCCGACAGCCCGCAGACGGTCAACATCATGGCCGAGGCCTTCTCCATGGGATACAAGGACGGAAACGCATACATGGCCGACCCGACCTACTACGACATCCCGGTCCAGACCATAATCTCCAAGGAATATGCCAAGGAGCGTGCGTCCAAGATATCTCCCGACACCAAGCAGAAGATGGTCGGTGCCGGGCGCCTTACCGTCAAGCTCAACGCCACAGGTGAGGAAGTCGCCGCCAGCACGGCCGTCGACCAGGGCGGAACCAGCCACATGGTCGTCATGGACAAGTACGGCAACGTCGTGTCCACGACCAACACCAACGGAATAAACTTCGGAAGCGCGGTGGCTGTTCCCGGAACGGGTTTCGTGTTCACGGCACATCTTTCCAACCTGAACAACGCGCCCGGAGCATCGGTCAACATGCTCATGCCCTACATCCGCGTCTGCTCGACCACATGTCCGTCGATCGTGGCCGATTCCTCGGGCAAACCGGTACTTGCTGTCGGTTCCCCCGGAAACTGGGCACTCGTTTCGGCGGCGTTCGCGGCCATCGTGAACTACATCGATTTCGACATGGACATCGCCCAGGCCACCAACGCCCCCAGGACGTGGAAGGACGGCATGACGATCCGTGACCTCTACATGGAGGGCGGCTACAGTCAGGAGACGATCGATGCCGTCGCGGCCATGGGCTACACGCTCCTAGACAGCGACAGGGAGTACAGCTCGCATGTCGGATGCATCGCGGCGATCGAGAAGAAGGACGGTCTGTTCTATGCCATAGGAGATGACCGCCGCCATTACGGCTCCGCCGCATTCTGAGCATGATTCCATCCGGCATTTCTGCGCTTCGCCTCGAAGCCTGCCGGCGGACTCAAGCTCAGATCATTATTGATGATCGAGGATATTGAATGAGAAACGAGATATGGGTGGTGCTGGTCATGTTCCTGATCTCCATCGGGGGATCGGTCGCCACACGCAACGACAGGAAATGGTCCGTCTTCTTCCTGTTCCTCGCCGCCGTCGCAGGCAGCCTTGTCGCCGGCATGGGGATAAGGTTCAGGGAGATCGTCGAGGGACCGTTCGGATTCCTGGACAGCATGCTCTGCGTTTGCGCCGCATCGGTCCTTGTCCTGCTGCTGGACAGAAGCGGTGCGTTCGCATGTCTTGCGGACAGGATCTGCACGATAAGAAACAGCACACTGAGGGCTTTCGCCGTCCTGCTGTTCATCGCCCTGCCGGCGATGCTCACGGGCTTTGCCGGTTCAAGCCTTGTCACGACAGGCCGGCTTGTCAGGGAGAGGTCTGACGGGACCGATCCGAAGAAGATGCACCTCACGGTATGTGTCGGAGCCTTCATCGGGGTTGTCCTTCCTCCCAACTGCATCCCTGCGATGATAGCGGCCAACGGGGCGGGAAGCGTCCTTCCCACACCGTATGCCGGGTTCTTCCTGCCGCTTCTGCTGATCGGACTTCCGGCATTCATCGCATACGCCCTGGTCAACAGGAAGGCCCTTTCCTCGGTCAAGGCATCGGGAAAGGCTGAATGCCGTGGTGCCGTCCCCTCGCTGGTGGTTCTGGCACTGGTCCTGGTGGCCACAGTCATCGACGGGGTGTTCGCATCGGTACTGTATCTGGGCGGCAACACGCTGGTGTTCTTCGTGGCATCGGTCATCGTGCTTGTGCTCTGGAGGGGAGGCGGAAGTGCCAAAGCCGCGTTCGATGCTGTCTCCGACGGAATCATGAAGGCCGTGGTACCCATGGCCGTGGTGTTCGCCCTGGGATCGTTCATAGAGGTCAGTTCCATGACCGGTGTCAGGGGACTGTTCAGCTATCTGATCCTGCCGTACAGCACCACCGCGGTGATGCTGGTCCTCATGGCTGCCGCACTGATCATCGGCTTCTTCCTGGCGCTGCCGATTCCGGCGTTCCTCATCACATATGCCGTGTTCCCAATAGGATGGCTCGCCAATTCCGTCGTGGTCGCCGGATGCAGCACGGTCCTTGCCGTCGTGGCCCTTGTCACGTTCAGGGGCGGGATCGCTGGTTGCGGCAAGGACGGGACCACATCCCGGGATGTCCTGAAGGAGGCTTGGCTTCCGATGGCCATCGTACTTGCCGTGGGGGTTGTCTTCGTGTTGTGCGGCGACAGCCTGACGTTCCTGATAAGGTAGGAGGAGGGTGGAATGCTTCAGATAATCTACTATGTGATCATTTCAGTGTTCGCACTGTTCCTTCTGTACAACATCATCAAGAAGCGTCCGTTCGCGGAGCTCGTCTGCATAGCCTTCGTGCTGGTCACATTCGCACTCAGGGCATTGCACATCAAGTAGGAGGGGACCATGGGTTATATCAGGAATGCAGTCGTGATCGCGGTCGCCCTTCTGTTCGCGGTCATGGCGTCGGTGGATTTCATCGCCATGCGCACGCCGGAGACCATAGCCGACAATCCGGGTGTCACGGAGATCAGGATGCTCTCCGAGTACTGCGAGGGGCTGAAGGGAACGCCGCTTGACACCGAGGTCTACATCCTCGACAGCGGGAAGCCCGGCGGCACCATGCTGATCCTGGGCGGAACGCACCCGAATGAGACGGCAAGCTACATCGCGGCCATTGCGATGGCCGAGAACCTGAGGTGCACGCAGGGGCGTCTGTTCATCATACCCTGGACGAACAAGAGCGGTTTCACGCACACGTCGCCCCTTGACGGCATGCAGGATTTCTTCAGCATCGAGCTCTCCGACGGCAGCGTCAGGAAGTTCCGTGTCGGCAACCGCCTGACCAATCCCGTGGACCAGTGGCCGGACTACACCTATTACATGGGATCCTCCGGAAGACAGCTGGAGGGAACGGAGATCGCGGAGATCAGGAACGTGGACAGGCTGTACTACGGAAACGAGAACGGTGTCCTGACAGAGATGGTTTGTGCCGGAATATACAATCTCATCAATGAAGAGGGCGTCGATCTCACCATGGACATGCACGAGGGTTCTCCGGAATTCCTCTATCTGGACTGCGTCATGGTCAACCACAAGGTCGACAACCAGACGGCCATGTCCATCGCCCAGGGCATGGCGCTGAGCATGCAGTTCGACGACCTGGACATGCGCGCCGAGTATTCGGGAGTCAAGTCCTACGGCCTCTCCCACAGGAGCCTGGGAGACAACACCGCGTCCATGATGACGCTGATGGAGACATACAATCCGTCCATGGGACCGCTGCACGGGAAGATGGACGACAATCTGATCGTCAACGGTCACGAGCCCAACTATGTGAGGGCCAATCAGGAAGGGTACATCTACTTCGACATCCCTGAGGACGGTTATCCGCTTGTCCAAAGGGTGGCGCGCCACGTGATATGCATCACATACCTCGCGAAGGAATTCAGCGAGGTGTACAAGGACAGGGCCATCGCGTTCGAAGGGCTGGGATCCTACAGCGACATGGTCTCGGCAGGTCTTGGAAAGATACTGAAGCCCGTCGATTGAAAGCGGTTTCGGTTTGACTTATTATTTATCTGTACTGGAGGACGGTATGAGAAAACTGATTATCCTGATCCTGGCCATCGCCATGATCCTCACATTCGCATCATGCAGCAAGAGTTCATCCTCATCTGCTGCCGCACCGGCCGCGACACAGAGTGCCGCCGCCCAGACCGCAACCACGACAACGACAACACCTTCGACAGGTACGGTCGACACCGAGTACGATCCCAACAGGAACGTCGATTTCACGCAGGAGACCAACGAGGAAAAAAGGGTCGTCACCAAGGGTACGATCGACAAGAGCCTCTATGCACAGCCCGTGTTCGTCACATCGTTCGGACAGAGCACCGATGCCGCCATGCTTGACACCGTCATGAAGAGGATCGGAGTCAACTACGTCTACAACGCAACGGCCACGGCCGAGGCCATCAAGGGCTACAAGACAGTCGTCATCGCAGTCGGAGCCAGTACGAAGGGTCTCGGTGCCGCAGGAATCTCGGAGGCCGAGGAGACCGCACGCGCGAAGGCCATCATGGACTACATCAAGGCCAACGACGTCGAGGTCATCTGCTGCCATATCGGCGGCTCGGCCCGCAGGGGAACACTCTCCGACCTCTATGCAGACATGGTCATGGACGAGTCCAGCCTGATAGTCCTGAAAGAGGATGCCAACTTCGATTACAAGTTCACCAAGTATGCGGAGGAGCACAACGTGCCGATCAGCCTGATCTATGCCACAAAGGATGCACTGACGGTATTCACAGAGATCTTCCAGTGATACGGGTCCGCCGATGGATATCGAACTGATCTGTCTGCTGTCAATGCTGGCGGTGTTCCTGCTGGCGAACCTCCTTCTCAAGCTGCCGGTGAGCATCTCCATGATCCTCGGAGCGGTTGTCGGCGCCCTTGTGGGCGGACAGGGCATCCCCCTGAGGCATCTGTTCGAGGGCACGTTCACCTACGTCGACACGATCCTGATAATATCCACCGCCATGCTGTTCATGACGGTGATACAGGAATCCGGCGCGCTCGAGGCGTTGAACGCCATGATCGTCACGCGGTTCCACAAGGTCCCGGCCCTGATGCTGGTGCTGCTCATGCTGGTGATAATGTTCCCCGGCATGATCACGGGATCGTCCACTGCGGCGGTGCTTAGCGCCGGTGCGCTGGTGGCACCCGTGCTGCTTCTGATAGGGATCCCGAAGGAGAAGGCCGGAGCCATCATCGCCATAGGTGCGATCATGGGAATGGCCGCGCCCCCGATCAACATCCCCGCCATGCTAATAGGCGGAGGAGTGGACATGCCCTACATCGGTTTCGACGGGCCGTTGTTCCTCCTGACCATCCCGTGCGCGGTGTTCGCCGTCCTGTTCCTGGGGCTGAAGTACTGCAGGAACCTCGATATCGAAAAGCTCAAGGATGGCCTGGATCTTGAGGTCGGGAAGAAATACGGGTTCAGACTCTACATTCCGATCATCGTCCTGTTCGTACTCCTTGTCGTATCCAAGGCGTTCCCGAAGTTCCCCCAACTGGGAACCTGCCTGATCTTCCTGATATCGGCGGTCGTGGGACTGTTCACGGGGAAGAAGTTCAACTTCTGGAAGAAGTCCCTGGAGGCCATGGAGACGACCATCCCCGTCCTTGCCAAACTCATGGGAGTGGGCATGTTCATCCAGGTCCTGACCCTTGTCGGCGCCAGGGGCTGGATCGTCGTCAGCTGCCTTGGCCTGGGAATGGTGTTCGTCTACATCGCGACATTCACCATCATGCCGGGATTCGGGGCGATCAGCTCGTACGGAGCGGCATCGGTCATAGGGGTGCCGTTCCTCCTGGTCATAATACAGAACACGGTCTGCAACGACATAATCGTCGCCGCCGTGCTTGCATTCACATGCTGTCTGGGAGACCTCATGCCTCCCACGGCACTTGCCGGAAACTATGCGGCGCAGATCGTCGGGCTCAAATACAACAAGGTCCTGAGGTGCTGCGTCATCCCGTTCGCGGTGTGCATAGCCGTTGCCGTGCTTGTCATATTCAACACGAATGCCCTCGCATTCCTGACGGTGTAGGAGGTACGGATGCTGAAAATCGTTTATCTGGCAATCGTGGCCTTCGTGCTTGTCCTGATCACCGTCAACATGTTCCGGAAAAAGAAGAACTTCTTCTTCCAGCTGGATGCGGCGATCGTGATGGTGACGCTCCTTCTGCGTCTCCTGCTTCTGAAGTGAGGTGCGCATGAGGAGAATACCCAAGAACTACATCACGGCATCCATCCTGTGCGTCCTCGTGGTCGCGACGGTCGTATATCTGGGGATCGTCTTCAGTTCCGCCAGGGAGAAGGAGCCGATCTACCCGGGTCCGGGCGTGACCGATGTCAGGATGCTGAGCGACTGGTATCCCGCACTCAAGGGTACCAACGGGGATACCGAGGTCTACATCCTTGACAGCGGAGTCCCGGGGGCATCCATGCTCGTGCTGGGAGGAACCCATCCCAACGAGCCGTCCGGATTCATCAGCGCCGTCATGCTCATAGAGTACTGCCGGCCTACCGAGGGCATCCTGTACGTCATCCCGCGCGCCAACAACAGCGCGTTCACGTGCACCGATCCCCAGGAAGCGGCACCCATGCGGTTCTACATCGAGACCGACAACGGCACCAGGTGGTTCCGTTTCGGAAGCCGCGCCACGAATCCCGTGGACCAGTGGCCGGACAGCGAGGTCTATGTCCATGCGTCATCGGGCCAGAAGCTTTCCGGAAGCGAGACCAGGAACCTCAACAGGGCGTATCCCGGCAACGAGGGCGGGACTTTCACGGAGAAGGTCGCCTACGGCATCACGACCCTGATCGCCGAACAGGGCATAGACATCACGGTGGACCTCCACGAGGCCTCTCCGGAGTACACGACGGTCAACGCCATCGTTGCCCACGAGGATGCCCTCGACCTTGCGGCGCTCACGCTGTGGGATGTCGAGGAGGATTTCCAGATTACGCTTGAGAAGTCCCCGACGAACCTCCATGGCCTGACACACAGGGAGCTGGGAGATTTCACGGACACCATGGCCCTGCTCATGGAGACGGCCAACGCATCCCAGGGACGCCTGCACGGAAGGATCGATTCCGACCTGGTGGTCTCGGGAAAGGACAAGTTCTATGCCCGTGCCGCGACATACGGGGCGGTTACTGTTCCCTACGATGAGAGCGGCATAAGCCTCACGGAGCGGTGCGCACGTCATCTGACATGCATAGTGCAGTTCGCCGCCGAGTACAGGTTCGCCGGCGACGGCAGGGGGATCAGTCTGGGCGACATGCACTCCTACAGCCAGATCCTCGCCAACGGCATAGGCCATTATCTTAGTTCCCCGCAGTGATGAAGAAGATCCTTCCGGTCCTTGCCATACTGATCGCCACGGTTCTTGTGTTCCCCTCGTGCCGCAGGTCCGGGGGAGAGGATGCATCCGCGTCCGCATCTTCCGGTCCTGATGTTCCGGTTGCGGAGGATTCGGATTCCCCGGACAGGGAAGAGGATGACGGATACATGCGCGTGACGGTCGCCGGGACGGAGGTCCTGTGGGACGGCTACAGGGCGATCGAGCCCGACAGCATCCTGGACATCACGGGGATGGACTTTTCGGATTTCGGCATTTCCGTGACCGGGGAATACCCGGTCACAAGGGATACATACAGGATCATGGAAGGGACCCTCATGGAGACGGAGGTGGTGCACATCCACAGTTCCGATGAAGGACCTGCGATCTACATAGTGGGAGGTGTCCACGGGGACGAGAAGGCCGCAAGATACTGCGCCATGCTCATGCGTGACATCACCATCTCATGCGGGGACCTGTACGTGCTTGCGCCGGCGAATGCCAACGGGGCCCTCAACGACACGCGTTATGTAGTGGACCGGCAGGACCTGAACCGCAGCTTCCCCGGGGATCCGGACGGCAACGAGGCACAGGCCCTTGCCCATGCCATCTTCAGCGACATAAGACGCATACATCCCGACCTGGTCCTGGACCTCCATGAGGCCATTGTGATGAGTCAGAGTCGTGATTTCCTCGGAAGCACGTATATTTTCACCGATCTGTCCGGAATGGAGGACCTGTTCTTCGACCTGCTGTTCGCAACCCAGGACGGAACGATCTGCCACAACGAGTTCGCCTACACGGGACCCGGACCCGACGGAAGCGTGAATGCCGAGGTCACAAGGAGACTCCACATCCCCGTCATAACGGTCGAGACGTTCAGGGGATTCGACATATACCGCAGGGTCGGCGACCAGCTGGACACTGTTCTTTTCGTACTCGGATACTATGGAATGAGGTGATCATGGACAAGGCTGTTCTTCGTGCAAAGGCATTTCTCTCCCGCGCCGCGGAGTCTGACGACCCGGCTCAGAAACTGCTGTGTCTCTACGACGGATTCGTGAGTCTCTTCGGCCCCTCCGAGGCCTGCAGGCGCGCCGCGGCGGAGGCGTTCGTGGATTTCCGCATGCTCCAGAGGATGGTCGACGGATGCATGGCAGACGGGGATTCCGACAACGGCAGAAGCGGCGGATACCTGGCGCCGACACCGGAGATGACATCCTCCCTTGAGAAGGCGCTTGCCAGGCTTGTGTCCGTAGGGGAGATGCGCGGATGAACGGTTTCTTCAGGGAACTTGAGTCCAAGGGCAAGGTACTCGTCTTCGGTCACAGGGGTTTCAGCCAGGAATACCCGGAGAACACGATGCTCTCTTTCTCCATGTGTGCCGGCAACCCCCAGATAGACGGGGTGGAGCTCGATGTCCACATGTGCCGCAGCGGCGAGATCGTGGTCGCGCACGACTTCTCACTGAAGAGGACAGCGGGGCTGGACTGCGAGATAGAGGACCTGACTCTGGATGAACTGCGCGACATCGACGTGGGATCCTTCAAGGGCCCCGGGTTCGCCGATGCACGCATACCGCTTCTGAGCGACCTGTTCGCGACGTTCGGAAGCCGCTTTCTATATGATATAGAGCTCAAGGTCAAGGCCGGACATGTCAATGCCGCGATGTCCCGCAAGGTCATCGGTCTGATCTCCGATTTCGGGCTGTGGCCACGGATACTGGTGTCCAGCTTCAATCCCTTCGCCCTTGGTGCGTTCCGGCGCGCATGCCGTCACCTCGGGGGCGCTGTCGTGCCGCCCATGGCCGACATCTTCGCCCGCAGCGCGGACATCCCCAGGATCCTCTGGAACGGAGCCGGCCATGTCGTGTCCCGCAGTAGCTATCTCAAACCCGAGTCGAAGCAGGTCGATGACGCATTCCTCAGGACGCACGGCAGGCTCCCGGTCATCACGTGGACCGTCAACACAGAGGCCGAGGCCGTGAGGCTCCTGGAACTCAACCGGTCCGGCATGAGGGTTTTCGGCATGATCGGAAACGATCCCCACATGCTCGCCGACGTCGTAAGTCGTTATACACGCTGAAATTCGTTTCCGCCGGTCCGGGTTTTGAAATAATTTCGGAAAATTTTGATGAAAGTATGTTGACATTCTCGGGGGGAATCGAGTATGTTCATAGAGCACGCCTCAAGGAAGCTTGCAGGAAGTGCGGTTGATCTTTACAGAGATATTAAAGAAGAGAAGGTTAAGAAAAGGATTATGACGATTGCCTTCGGCCGTTGGTCATGATCTTGTTTTTCGGAAGCATGAGGGCTTCCAGTCAATTCAAAGATTCGGACAGAGATAACGTACAGTTGTTCGAAAGCATCCGAGAGGATGCGGAGTTGACAGGA
>JBGUMQ010000049.1:0-6152 GCA_045116915.1 Sphaerochaetaceae bacterium
AGACGTTCCTGAACAGCTGCGGCTCCAGAAGCAGGACCGTGTTCACTTCCTCATCGATATGGGATATCTCCACACCCTCGCCCGCAACCTGAGACGGAGTATAGACATAGGCGTCGTAGAACGTCCAGAGTCCGGCCTCGTCGTCATATACGGCGCGCGCGGCGTCGGTGCGCCTGGAGAGCTTTCCCTCGCTGTTGCTCTCCACAAGCGAGACCCCGTACAGCGTCCTGTCCGCATCGGAGAAGACCGTGGCGTACACCATGTAGCCGCTCTCCATGTCGCTCAGGGCGATGTCCTGGTTGTTCGTCGATCCCGTGACGTCGGTGATGAGCTCCATCCTGAGCTCCTTCTCGTTCGTCGACGGGATGGCTACGACCTCGTTGAAGGCGAAATACGCCGCCGAGAGGACCACGGCGCTGACGATTATGGGAGCGATCAGCCTGTGGAAGCTGACTCCCGAGTTCAGTATGGCGATGATCTCGTTGCTGGCATGCAGCATGGACAGGTGGTACGTGACCGCGAACAGGAACGACGGGCCCACCGCAAGCAGGAACGCCTCCGGGAAATACAGCAGCGTTATGGAGAAGGCCTTCAGGAACCCGACATTGTAGTTCATGTACTTGTCCAGGTTGGAGAACAGGTCCACGCCCATGAGGATGAACGATGCCAGAAGCGATGTGATGATGCCGATCTTGAGCACGGACGTGACCGTGTATGTGTCCAGAACCCTCTTCCTCATTTCCTGGTCCTCCACAGAAGGAAGAGTCCCACCGCGAACACGACGAGGTTTGGCATCCACATGAAGAGGGCCGGATGCAGAGCGCTCTGGATGGCCCTGACATGCATGTAGTAGATGAAGAACCAGTATCCGACGGCCACGAACATGCTGAGGGCGAATCCCAGCAGACGGCCGTTGCGGACCCTGAAGAACGATATCGGGAACGCTATGAACACGAGGAACGTGCAGGCCAGCGACAGCGCGATCTTCTTCTGCAGCTCGCTGCGGTAGTACTGGTAGTAGAAGCTGAATCCCTGTGTCCGCAGGGCATAGGCCAGGTCGGCCGACTCGTCCAGGACCTCGTCGATGTCCCCGTTGACGCCCCTTTCCATCATGAACAGCGCCTCACCCAGCTCCTGGGCATGGTAGCTGATGTTGGACTGCTTCTGGGACTCGATGGAGACCTGCTCCGAAAGCCGCTCCTGTGCAGCTTCCATGAGCTGTCCGATCGACATCTGGGACGGCGTGATGTTCACTATGCCCGATGCCGTAGAGCTCAGGTCCAGGTACAATGACATGGCCGATGCCTTCGCCAGCGAATACGAGTTGACCGACGACGCGTCGGTGATCATGATCTCCGGGTCGTCCAGGTCTATCCTGTAGAGGTATCTGTCTATGTCGACTACGGTTATGCTTCCCCTTGATGCCGATATGACCCTGCTGTCGCGGCTGTCGGTGTTGTCGAATATCAGCACATCGTACAGCGTGTTGCCCTCCACAAGGCCGTTGGAGATTATCCTCTTTCCGAACCTCGTGGAGCTGTAGCTGTCCAGTTCCAGCGTGGGGACGCTCTGGAGTATCTTCGCATACAGCTCCTTGTACAGCTCGGTCGTGTAGGGGATCATCCTGTCGGCGATCATCAGGGTGCCGAACGAGAAGAACAGCGATACCACGAGGATGGGCATGAATATCTTCCTGATGTGCACGCCGCTGGAGCGCAGCGCCAGTATCTCGTTCTGCGACGAGAGGTTGCCTATGACCATGCTGGCCGATGCCAGCGAGCTGAAAGGCATGGTGTACATCAGGAACTGGGGTATGGAGAAGATGACCAGCATTATGACGTCCATGATGTTGACGTTCTTCAGCAGGATCTTCTGCGCGAGGACCAGTATCTGGTTTATGAAGAATATGAAGAAGAAGAACAGGAAGGCCACGATGAAGGAAAGGATGTATTCCTTCCCGACATATCTGTAAAGCAGCCAGTAGTTCCCTCTTCTTCTCATGGGCAATATATTACCACAAATTATCGATTATTATAACAAATCAATTGGGCCCTGTCGAACCGAAACCGCCGCTGCCGCGCTCTGTGGCATCCAGGGAGGCCACGACCTCGAATGAGGCCGTCTCATGGCGGGCGATGACCATCTGCGCGATCCTGTCGCCGTCGTTTATCACGAACGGGACATCGGAGTGGTTGATCAGGATGACCTTGACCTCGCCCCTGTAGTCGGAATCTATCGTTCCCGGGCTGTTGAGGACGGTTATTCCCGATTTGGCGGCAAGGCCGCTTCTGGGTCTGACCTGGGCCTCGTAGCCCACCGGGAGCGAGATGTGCAGGCCCGTAGGCACCAGAGCCCACCTGTGGGGCTCCAGCGTCATGGCCTGGCCATTGCGGAGACAGGCGCGGAGATCCGCGCCTGCCGCCTGGGCGGAGCTGTAGACCGGAAGTCTTGCCCCGTCATCCAATTGTATGCGTACGATGCACTTGTCCATCATCAGTCTTCACTGGAAGGCTTGCCCTCGTGTCTGTCGCGCCTGGGGAAAGGTCTTGAGCCGCCCTTCCTGTCGCGGTCGTTCGGTCTGGGCCTGCGGTCCGACGGACGTCTCTCGGGAGCCTTGGTCTCTCCATCCGGATCGATGGCATCGATGTAGGAAAGGCTGAGCCTTCCGCCGGTGCGGTCGACCTCGATCAGCTTGACGGGGATTACCTGTCCGACCGAAAGGACATCGGAGACGTTCTCCACCCTTGTCCTTGCCAGCTTGGAGATGTGGCAGAGGCCTTCCTTGCCGGGAAGGATCTCGACGAATGCGCCGAAGTCCATGATCCTCTTGACGGTTCCCTGGTAGACCTTGCCGACCTCGGGCTCCTCGATGATGGCCTTGACCATCTCGAGTGCGGCCTGTGCGCAGGCGGTGTTCTTTCCGTAGATGGTGACCGTTCCGTCGTCGTCGATGTTGACCTCGGCGCCTGTGGCCTGGGCGATGCCCTTGATGGTCTTTCCGCCTGTTCCGATGACGGCGCCGATCTTGTCCTCGTCGACCTTGGTGGTGACGATCTTCGGAGCGTACTGGTTGACCTCGGGTCTGGGAGCCGCCAGGACCTCCTCCATGATTCCGAGGATGTGGTGGCGTCCTTCCTTGGCCTGCTGGAGGGCCTTGCTCATGATCTCGGGTGTGACGCCGGCGATCTTGATGTCCATCTGGAAAGCCGTGATTCCGTCACGTGTTCCGGCGACCTTGAAGTCCATGTCACCCAGGTGGTCCTCCTCACCGAGGATGTCGGAGAGGATCTGGTAGCGGCTGTAGTCGGCGCCTTCGGTGATCAGTCCCATGGCGATACCGGCGACCGGCTTGGAGATGGGAACTCCTGCGTCCATCAGCGACAGACATCCGCCGCAGACGGAAGCCATGGATGACGATCCGTTGGACTCCATGATCTCGGAGACGACCCTGACCGTGTACGGGAACTCGTCCTTCGCCGGCACGACGGCCTGCAGGGCCCTCTGTGCCAGATGTCCGTGTCCGATTTCCCTTCTGCCGGTGGAGAGACGACCCGTCTCACCTACCGAGTACGGCGGGAAGTTGTAGTGCAGCATGAAGTTGCTGTAGTTCTTGTCGCCGTCGATGTCGTCGAACAGCTGCTCGTCCTGGACGGTTCCGAGTGTGGTGACCGCCAGCGACTGGGTCTCGCCTCTTGTGAACAGGGCGCTTCCGTGTGTCCTTGCCAGGACCCCGACCTCACAGGAGATGGGTCTGATCTGGGTGACTCCTCTTCCGTCGACCCTCTTGCCTTCGTTGAGGATGCTGGCCCTGAGTATCTCATATGCCAGGTCGTCGAAGAGCTTGGAGATCTGCTCCGAACCCTCGTGCTCCTCGATCACGTCGGCGAACTTCTCCCTGGTCTCGGCCTGGGCCTGCTTCAGGGCGTCGTGTCTTGACTCCTTGCTGTCGCCGAAGGATGCCTTGGCGACCAGGGGCCTTGCGTACTCGCGGATGGGCTCCAGCCATGAGAGGTCCTCTGCGACCTCCAGGACGGGCAGCTTCTCCTTTCCGGCAAGCTCCCTGAGCTCGAGCTGGGCCTCGCAGAGCTTTGTGATGACGGGCTGTGCCGCGGCGATGGCGTCGAGCATGTTCTGCTCGGAAACCTCGTGGGCTCCGCCCTCGACCATCGTGATGCCCTCACGTGTTCCGGCGACGACGATGTCCAGGTCGGACTCCTCGATCTGCCTGAATGTGGGGTTGATTACGTATTCGCCGTTGACAAGGGCCACGCGGACACCGGCGATCGGTCCGTTGAACGGGATGTCGGAGATGGTGACGGCGGCGCTTGCGGCGTTGATGGCGATGACATCGGGTGTGTTGATCTGGTCCGTGGAGATGACTGTCGGGACGATCTGGATCTCACGGCTGAAGGCCTTCTCGAACAGAGGGCGCATCGGGCGGTCGATCAGACGGCTGACGAGGATCTCCTTGTCCTTCGGCTTGGACTCCCTCTTCAGGAATCCTCCGGGGATCTTTCCGGCGGCATAGTACTTCTCGTTGTACTCGACTGAGACCGGTACATAATCGAGCGGCTGGGACGGTGCGTCCCCGCAGCAGACCGTGGCAATGACGGCAGAGCCGGCATAGTGTGCGTAAACGGCTCCGTTTGCCTGCTTGGCGATCTTCCCTGTCTCGAAAACAAGATAATCGTCACCAAGCTTCACTGAAACTTTCTTTACTTCTGACATTTTCTTTCCTTTTTCTTTCTTCTTCTTTTTTCTTCTGTTCTTTGTCCCAACTTGTTCCATCACAACAGGTTGCATGCCGCAGCAACCCGGTCTTCAGGAAAACGTGGAACCGGCGGCAAGACATACCGGAGGCTCCGTTTTCCACGGAGCCTCCGAACTTGTCTTACTTTCTCAGGCCGAGCTCAGCGATAAGCTTTCTGTAACGCTCGATGTCGGTGTTCCTGAGGTACTTGAGAAGTCTCCTTCTCTGTCCGACCATCTTGAGGAGGCCC
Source organism: Sphaerochaetaceae bacterium (assembly GCA_045116915.1). Lineage (GTDB taxonomy): Bacteria > Spirochaetota > Spirochaetia > Sphaerochaetales > Sphaerochaetaceae > UBA9732. Next base: position 5,001 of record JBGUMQ010000049.1, read on the forward strand.
CTGTTGGAGGCGTGGTCCTTGGGATTGGCCTTGAAGTGACCCTGGAGATCGTTGATCCTTGCTGTGAGAAGTGCGATCTGAACCTCTGTAGCACCCGTGTTCTTGGCGTCACCGCCGAACTTCGCGATGAGCTCCTGCTTTGTTTCCTTGGTAACCATACGTTACGCTCCTGGAAATGTAATCCCGTCGGGAATCATCCGCACAGGCAGCTCCAGAGCCAGACGGTTCTCTGAAACGGAGGCCACGGCCTTCACGGCCCTGCCCCCTGCTGTCGCTTCCACCATGTACCTCCCTGCACCGGGCAGGAGAAGTCCAAGAGTGCGGACATCGAATAACAGGCGTATCGGACCCGGGTCCCCGGGAGTCCCTTCCTCGACGGACGGCACACCCCTCAGGTCAAGACCGTACGCTCTGCCAAGCAACCTTGAGGCTTTTCCAAGATCACCTGTTAGGAGACACCCGCGTATCAGAGAGCTGCTCACCGTCTCATCGCCGATGGCGACGGGCGGGATCACCCTGAGGTATGCGGATGAAGTATATTTGGAAAGCAGCTGCCGTATCCGGGAAGGTCCGACGCTCTGCGCCGGGGCACCTGCCCGGAAGCTGTCTCCAACAACCATTGCCCGGACCTCGTACGACGTACACAGGAGGGCAATGAACTCCTCACCCGACAGTTTACTCATATCATCGGAAAAGTCAATCACACAATGGTGATTAATTCCTCTGTCCGACAACATTTCTTCGAACTGCGCCCTGCTCTGCAGCGCAGGGACCTCCGGCATGGTGCGCTTCATCATCTTGGGGTTGGCCGAGAAAGTGACGACAACGCTCTGTGCACCCAGCTCCCGGGCCGTCCCGACCGTCGTATCGATGATGGCCTGATGCCCCAGGTGCATGCCGTCGAAGACGCCTATGGTGACGACAGCCGGCATGTTGCGGAAGATCGGATCAGCAAATGTCCTGTTGTCCATCACGCACCTGGCAGATTATCCTGCCCTCCTCCTGCGACCACACGCACACGGGCCTTCCGTCGTGCATAAGGAACGCATACCTGCTCCCTTCCGGGATCCTGTCCCTGACCGAATGCTTCACATAGCCGTTGGAGGCCTTGAACGCCTCGGCCTCGTTGGTTTCCACCGTCACGCAGCCGGG
>JBGUMQ010000050.1:0-9662 GCA_045116915.1 Sphaerochaetaceae bacterium
GCTGTGCGAGCCTCTGCGCTATCCTCAGTCCGGTTGTCCCGGCGCTTCCGTCAATGAAAACCTTCTTCACAGCAGTCCCTCCAGAAAGGCGATCTGCCTGTCCACCGAACCGACGGATGTGCCGCCTTCCGATGTCCTTCTTTCGACGCAGGTCCCCAGGTCGATGGCCTGATAGACATCGTCTCCTATCATCGGACAGAACTCCCGGTAGTCCTCCAGCGGGAGGTCCTCCAGGATGTGGTCCGTGGCGATGCAATGCGCGACGATCTTTCCCGATATCTTGTAGGCATCCCTGAACGGGAGTCCCTTCAGCACCAGGTGGTCCGCAAGGTCCGTGGCGTTCATGAAGCCCTTGGATGCGGCCTTTGCCATGGCATCGGCATTGACCTTCATGGTCGCGACCATCGGAGCGCAGATCTCCAGGCACATGGCAACGGTGTCGCAGGCGTCGAACACGCCTTCCTTGTCCTCCTGCATGTCCTTGTTGTAGGCAAGGGGGAGTCCCTTGAGCGTGGTGAGAAGACCCATGAGGTCCCCGTAGACCCTGCCGGTCTTGCCCCTGCAGAGCTCGGCCATGTCGGGGTTCTTCTTCTGCGGCATGATGGAGGATCCCGTGGTGTAGGCGTCGCTCATCTCCACGAAGCCGAACTCCTGGCTGGACCAGAGGATCAGCTCCTCCGAGAGCCTGCTCAGGTGCATCATGATGATGGACAGTGTGCCCAGAAGCTCCACGCAGAAGTCCCTGTCGGAGACTCCGTCGATGCTGTTCATGCAGACCGAGTCGAACCCGAGCTGGGAGGCCTCGAACTGCCTGTCTGTGTCGTATGTGGTTCCGGCAAGGGCGCAGCTTCCGATGGGGCTGACGTTGATCCGCTTGCGGCAGTCGGCAAGGCGGTCGATGTCCCTTGCGAACATCATGGCGTAGGCGAGGATGCTGTGGCTGAAGAGCACCGGCTGTGCGTGCTGGAGGTGCGTGTAGCCCGGCATGATTACGGTCCTGTTCTCCTTTGCCTTGCCGTTGATCGCCTTGATCAGGGCCTTCAGGAGGACGGTCGTGCTGTCGCAGAAGTCGCGCAGGTACAGCCTCATGTCCAAGGCCACCTGGTCGTTGCGGCTTCTGGCCGTATGGAGCTTCTTGCCTGTGTCGCCGATGCGGTGCGTGAGCACCTCCTCCACGAACATGTGGATGTCCTCGGCCTTCGGGTCAATTTGGAGCTCTCCCGATTCGATGTCCCACAATATCTGCTGCAGCGCGGAAATAATGGTGTCGGCATCATCGAAGGATATTATTCCCTGCTTGGAGAGCATGGACGCATGGGCTATGCTGCCCTGTATGTCCTGCCTGTACAGCCTGCTGTCGAATCCGATCGAGGAGTTGAAACTGTCCGCAAGCGAGTCCGTTTTCCCGCTTGTCCTTCCTGCCCACATCTTAGCCATATCAGAGCTGTCCTTTCTCCCTCAGCGCCTGGACAAGAGTCGGCAGACCCCAGAGGTTGATGAATCCTTCCGACTGCTTCTGGTCGTAGTCGCTCTCGCCGAACGTGACCAGGTTCTCCGAATACAGGGAGTACGGCGATGTCATTCCGGCCGGGATGACGTTGCCCTTGTAGAGCTTCATCTTCACGTCGCCGGTCACGTACTTGTTGGACTCGTTGGCGAAAGCCGTGAGCGCTTCCTGGAGCGGCGAATACCACTTCCCGTTGTAGATCAGGTCCGCGTAATCGACCGCCAGCTTCTGCTTCAGATGCAGCGTGTCCTTATCGACCGTGATCATCTCAAGCTGCTCGTGCGCCTTGTAGAGGATTGTTCCGCCGGGAGTCTCGTACACACCCCTGTCCTTCATTCCGATCAGTCTGTTCTCCACTATGTCGATGATTCCGATTCCGTTCTCTCCGCCGAGCTTGTTGAGCTTGGCGATGATCTCGGAGGCCTTCATCTTCACTCCGTCGACCGCAACCGGCGCACCGGCTTCGAAACTGATCGTGACATAGGTCGGCTTGTCCGGAGCCATGGCGGGGGAGACCCCCATCTCCAGGAAACCGGGCTTGTCGTAGTTGGGCTCGTTGGACGGATCCTCGAGGTCCAGGCCCTCATGGCTCAGGTGCCAGAGGTTCTTGTCCTTGGAGTAGTTCGTCTCCCTCGAGATCTTGAGGGGAACATTGTGGGCCTCGGCGAAATCGATCTCCTCCTCCCTGGACTTGATGGACCATTCCCTCCACGGGGCGATGATCTTCATGCCGGGTGCGAAGCGCTTGATCGCCAGCTCGAACCTGACCTGGTCGTTGCCCTTGCCGGTGCAGCCATGCGCTATGGCATCGGCCCCCTCGGCCAACGCTATCTGCGCCAGCTTCTTGCCGATGACGGGTCTTGCGAACGCGGTTCCAAGGAGGTATGTCTCGTACTTGGCATCCATCTTCAGGGCCGGGATGATGATGTCGTCGACCATCTCGTCCACCAGGTCCGCGACGATGAGCTTGGAGGCGCCTGTCTTGAGAGCCTTCTCCTCAAGGCCGTCCAGCTCGTCGGCCTGGCCGACGTTGCCGGCCACGGCGATGATCTCGGGATTGTTGTAGTTCTCCTTGAGCCAGGGGATGATGATGGAGGTGTCCAGACCTCCGGAATATGCCAGCACCACTTTCTTTATCTCTTTCTTGCTCATGATTTTATCTCCTTATAATGTCGCGGCCATGACCGCTTTGATCGTATGCATCCTGTTCTCCGCCTCGTCGATGACCACGGACTGGCTGCAGTTGAACACCTCGTCCGTTACCTCCATGCAGTCGAGGCCGAACTTGTTGTATATGTCCTTTCCGATCGTCGTGTTCAGGTCGTGGAAGGACGGCAGGCAATGCATGAAGATGCACTGCGGGCCCGCGTTGACCATGATGTCGCTTGTGACGCGGTAGGGCAGCAGGTCTTTGATCCTCTGCTCCCAGACCTCGGCCGGCTCTCCCATGGATACCCAGACATCTGTGTAGATCACATCGGCGCCCTTGGTGGCCTGGACCGGATCCGTGATGAACGAGATGTGGGCCCCCGTCTGCTCCGCTATGGCGTTGCAGGTCGCCACAAGATCGCTGGAAGGGAAGTACTTCTGCGGGGCGCATGCGACGAAATCCATGCCCATCTTGGCGCATCCGACCATCAGCGAGTTGCCCATGTTGAATCTGGCGTCTCCCATGAAGACCAGCTTCTTCCCTTTGAGGGTCCCGAAGTTCTCCTGGACCGTCAGGAGGTCCGCCAGCACCTGCGTGGGATGGAACTCGTTCGTCAGTCCGTTCCAGACGGGAACGCCGGCGTACTTGGCGAGCGTCTCGACCAGGTCCTGTCCGAATCCCCTGTACTCGATTCCGTCGAACATCCTTCCCAGGACCTTGGCGGTGTCCTCTATGCTTTCCTTCTTGCCCATCTGCGATCCGGACGGATCCAGGTAGACGGCACTCATCCCGAGGTCTGCAGCCGCGACCTCGAAAGCGCAACGGGTACGGGTGCTTGTCTTCTCGAAAAGGAGGGCGATGTTCTTGCCTTCATGCATCTTGTGCGGGATTCCGGCTTTCTTTTCGGCCTTGAGCTTTGCCGACAGGTCCAGCAGGTACCCGATGTCCTCTGATGAGAAATCCAGCAGTTTCAGGAAACTTTTTCCGTGATACTTCGTGTCGATTGCGCTTTTGTCCATTTTTCCTCCGTCCTCCGCCGTACGGCGGAAATCTGTTGTATTAATATGCTTTTAATCGAATTGTGTCAAGAATAAAAATGCAGTTTAAAGGGGTAATATGCAATAATATGTTGCTTTTTTCTATATCTATTATAAAACCGCTGCATGCCACTTGATTTTATTTCTGCATAATCTTACATTTTTCACCATGGAAAAACACGGATTGCTTGCAAACGACCTTTTCACGGAAGAAGACAACGCCTACATGCTGGAATGCAGGCGGACCATACACAGATGGCCCGAGGGCGGCTTCGACCTGCCGCGCACCGTGGCCTTTGTCCGGAAGCAGCTGGACAGCATGGGGATAGAACACACCGGAAGGTACGGCCTGTCGGGTGTGGTCGGATACATCAACTACGGCTCCGGCACGGAAGCCTGTTCCCGCAGCGGCAGCTCCAAGCCGTACACCGTCGCCATCCGCGCGGACATGGACGCCCTTCCCGTGACGGAGAAGACGGGCCTTCCGTTCGCATCCGAACGCCCTGGCATCATGCACGCCTGCGGACACGATGCCCATACGGCTGTCCTTCTTGGAGTGGCCAAGGTCCTGAAGCGCAACGAGGACAAGCTGCCCTGCCGGGTCAAGCTGATCTTCCAGGCGTCCGAGGAAAGCGCCTTCGACAAGCGCAGCGGGGCACAGTTGATGTGCTGCGACGGGGTGCTGGACGATGTGGATGTGATAGTGGGCTGCCATGTGGACAACAACTATCCTGCGGGCGTTTTGGGAATCCATCCCGGACCGTGCTCGTCCAACAGCAATCCCATAACCGTGGAGTTCTTCGGAAAGGCCTGCCATGCCACACACCCGGAGCAGGGCTGCGATGCCCTGGCCATGGCTGTGCGTTTTGTCAACGACTACCAGTACGCCCTGACAAGACAGGTCGATCCGACCGAGGTCGTGGCTTCATCCGTATGTTCCCTCAGGACCGACAACGACAGCTTCAACATCATCTCCGACCACGCGGTGGTCAAGATGACGCTGCGCACCTTCTCCGATGAGACCAACGACCGAATCGAAAGTCTTATCCGCTCCATCGCCGAAAGCAGCGCAAGCCAGCTCGGCGGATCCTGCAAGGTCGATGCCGGAATAAACTATCCGTTCAACTACAACGACCCGGACGTGTGTGAGATGATGCATTCGGCCCATGCCAAGGTGGTGGGTGAGGAGAATGCGATAACGGCCGGATTGGACATCACCAGCGAGGATTTTTCATTCTATTCGAAAATCAGGCCATCATGTTACTTCAGACTCGGGACACGCAACGAGAATAAAGGCTGCACACAGGCACTCCACGCCAACGACTTCATGATCGACGAGGACGCGCTTGCAACCGGATGCAAGGCCTTTGTCCAGTTCGTACTGGACCGCTGAGGAACGTCCCGGACCGGAGACGGATAACAATTAGACTCAGAGGAAGAACTGGAACGTGATGTAGGCGACGTAAATGGCCAGAAGGATGATCCCCTGGTACCTGCGCAGCTTCTTCGTGCACAGCGCCGGGACCGTCATGAAGGCCATGACGAACAGCATGAGCGGTATGTCCACCACAAGCGATGCGTTGCGGCCACCCAGCAGCTTGTCCGCAGGAATGGTGAACGGATTGATCGTGATCGCCATTCCGCTGACCAGGACCAGGTTGAACAGGTTGGCTCCGACGATGTTTCCCAAAGAAAGAGAGGAGTGTCCCTTCACCAGCGATGTGATGGCTGTGACGAGCTCAGGCAGCGATGTACCCAGTGCGATGAACGTTAGTGCGATGACCGACTCGGGAACACCCAGGCCGGCCGCGATGATCTTTCCGTTGTCCACCAGGAGCTTGGCTCCGACCGCGATGAAAGCCGCACCGATCACAAGATAGAGGATGTCCTTCCAGAGCGGGTTCTCCTTCTCCGTCTCCTCACCGTCGTCCTCCGGATCCATGACCAGCCTTCCTGTGAAAGCCTGTCGGATGGTCAATGCCATGTAGACCACGAAGATGGCCAGCAGGATGATTCCGATGAGCCTTGAGAATGATCCGGAAGTGTAGGCGACCCCGGCGTAGATCGCCGCCGCGATGAAGAAGAATATGACAGGCGTCCTGAACGTCCTTGTATCCACATCGGCCGATGCCTTTGCCGATATCGTGATGGCCGAGATCAGGGCCGTGTTGCAGATCACCGACCCGATCGCATTGCCGTAGGCTGTCTGGCTCTGTCCGACGGCCGCGGCGATGGATGAGACCATGACCTCCGGGATCGTCGTCCCGATGGAGACCACGGTGGCTCCGATGAGGATCTCGGGTATGTGGTACCTGTGCGCGATTCCCACGGCACCGTCGACGAACCAGTCTCCTCCCTTGATCAGAAGGACGAACCCTACAAGAAACAGAACAATTGCCAAAACCATCCGAAACTCCCGCGCGGAAATCCCGCAACAGAGACAACTATATATCAACGGCGGGGCAATTCCAATTCCCCCGCCCGACAATCCGAGACTGGACAAACCGCCGGCTATGGTGGAAACTGTCCGCAACGGAGGACATGGATGGAGACAGCCGGGACAATCGTACTCACCGGAGCCGCGGGCGGAATGGGGAAGGCCATAAGGACCCTGCTTGAGCAGAAGGGCTACCGCGTCTGGGCCCTGGACATCTCCGACGCAGGCGGATGCGACTTCATCAGAACAGACATCACCGACGAAAAATCCGTGCAGTCCGCATTCTCCGTCATCCGTGACAGATCCACCCGGATCGATGCCATAATCCACACCGCGGGAATCTATAAAATGGACTCCCTGGTCGAGATGCCGGAAGAGGAAGTGCTGAACATCTTCAACGTGAACCTGTTCGGAATCATGAGGGTCAACCGGATCTTCCTTCCCATCCTGAATCCCCATTCACGCATAATGATGGTCTCAAGCGAGCTTGCGCCCCTTGATCCTCTGCCGTTCACCGGGATCTACGCCATCACAAAGAGTGCGATAGAGAAGTACGCCTACTCGCTCAGGATGGAGCTCCAGCTGCTGGGCCACACCGTCTCGGTAATCCGCCCGGGTGCCGTGAAGACCCCTTTCCTTGGCCAGTCCCAGAAGCGGATAGAGGAGTTCTGCAACAGGACCGAACTCTACAAGGATACATCGCGGCGGTTCCTGAACCTTGTGAATCACATAGAGACGGCCAACGTCGAACCTGAAAAGATTGCCCGCACCGTCCTTCGCGCACTGCACTCCCACCACCCGCGCTACATCTACAACATCAACAGGAGCCCTCTGCTTCGCTTGATGAGCGCCCTCCCTCAGCACCTCCAAACCCGCCTTATCGCCTCCATCCTCCGCAACCGCTGAAACCGGGAGGTCCCGGAAAAACAAAAACACCGGCGTTCTGCCGGTGTTTCCGTTCATGGGCCCACTGAGATTTGAACTCAGGACCAAAGGATTATGAGTCCTCTGCTCTGACCGCTGAGCTACAGGCCCGCTACTTTTCAGTGGCGTCTTAAGTTAGCACTTTTATACCTGAATATCAACCCTGAGTTCGGGATGAGCTGAAAAAACTTGAGTTTGTCCCGAATACCAAATACAATGGCATGCGATGAGGCGCAGGAAGATTTCGACGTTGATGATTGCCATGCTTTTTATTGCATGCGCCTCACTGTCCGCGCTTTCATTCTCCACCAGGCTCATAGGCGTCACGACACACCCCGATTTCTGGCTCGGAGTGTTCCCCTCCAGCGTCAGATGCTACCTGGGCCTTGACGGGATCGAACTCCTGTCCGGAAGAGTGACCGAAGTCGGCGCAACAATAGCCACAGGGACGATAGCCAGGATGCTGTCCCAGGATCCGGAGACAGGGCAGATCATCAGCGATACATCGCCGGACTACCTCAGGGGCAACAGATACTACGATGTCATGTACGCCGCCTGGAAGATCGGCATCGCCCAGGGTATGGGATGGTCGGACCTTGCCGACTACGACCTCATGACGCTGCGCTTCACATTCGACGGCCGGTGGGAGGTGGCGCTGGATCCGCTGATGCAGGTCCAGTCCAGGACAGGATACCCGTTCAGGAACATTCCCGCCTTCGCCAATGCAGTGCCGGGAGAAGTCCTTCCCGGAACACCCGACCTTTCCGGAAACAGACACCTCATCAGCACCAGCCTTGACCTTTACGGCAAGCTGTCCGACCAGCTGTTCGAGGTCGGCGTGCTCGAAGGACTTTCGATGGAGTTCAAACTCGTCTGGGCCCCGGCGTTCCTGAACTTCTCCAGATCCAGCGGAGGCTATTCCGAGTACTGGAAGATCTGGCTCTTTGCCGACTACGCGAAGAACCTGTTCCAGAAAACCGATTCCAATGGCAACAACCTGTGGTCGTTCGGAGTCTCGAACGAGTTCGAGATGCGCATACTCGGCGGCAAGTACATCCCCGAGTACGCGAGGACGATGAACTCCCACATCTGGTGGTACGAGCCGGAGAACATGACCATCACGCTCAAGGACACCATAAGGCTGAACTACTACGGACGGCAGTTCCTGGGCGACTGCATCCCGTACATCTACCTCTTCATGGACGTGAACTACTCCGGAGGAAAGCTCTACAACTACAAGGCGGAGAAGTTCACATCCGTATGGGAGGCGAGTGCCGGATTGCACGTGGAGCTGCAGCTTTTCGGCTTCATACACATCTATTATGAAATAGGAGGGATATTCCTCTATACCGGCGACAACCAGGCCTACAGTGCCGGCTACAGGTCTTCGGATACCGTGAGGATAACGGTGGCCTTCCCTGCAGAAGAAGGCGCCGACTGGTCCACGTGACACGAAGACGGGAACAAAGCGGACACAATACGTGACACAAAACGGATATGATATATAAGGAAAAAACACTGAAGGGGTTTCAAATGAAGAAAACACTGACTGTCGTACTGGTGCTCGTCATCGCACTCTGCAGCGTATTCGCCGGAGATTTCAAGTTCCTGTTCACAGAACTGGACCAGCACACCGAGATCCTCTCCGGATTCCTCCCGACCCTTGTGACGGTCGGCGCGGGATACAACGGACTGTCCCTGATCGAAGGGGACCTCACACAGATACAGGCCACGATCGGAGGCGGCTACACACAGCGCGTGCTGTTCCAGGACCCGGCCACGGGAGAGCCCCTGATCGCCGACCAGCTGCTCTATGACCAGATACAGGTCCGCTGGAACCTGAAGTTCCTCCAGGGATTCGGCGAGTCGTGGGTCGAGGGCCAGGACCTGGTCACAGCCTACGTGGGCTACGAAGGCCGCTACGAGAAGGCCGTCGATTCCATGAAGGTCGGCGAGCCGCGCTACCGCGGATATGCCGATGCCGCGACCCGGACCAAAGGCAAGACACCCATCCCGACACTGGACGACTGGTTCGGCGCAACACTTGCGGGCAACAGCATCTACCCCGATCTGGCCGATGACTACACGGCGTTCATGAACAACTTCTACATCGGCGCCAAGCTCAACATGATGCAGGACAGGATGGTCGCGAACGAGGGCCTTCTTGCCGAGGTCAAGCTCCAGTTCGCTCCCTCGTTCCTCAACAAAAAGGCAAGCTACTACAGCGTCACGCTCAACGCCGTGGCAGGAACCACGCTGCTGGAAATCCCCAGCAAGAAGGGAAGGAACCTGTTCTCCATAGTCTTGATCGACAGGCTGAACGTGAACTGGACCGACGGAGAGAAGGTCCCCGTCTATGCCTCCATGCCGGTATCGCTCGGAAGGAAGGTCCGCGGTTTCAACACCAACAGCTACAACACCAACTTCACCGTGGTCAACAACCTGGACATCCGCCTTGCCGGGCCCGAGTTCATCATGGACGGCGTGTTCCCGCGCCTGAACCTCTTCCTGGACCTGGGCTGGTACGCGGGCAACTACCTCAATTCCGACAAGAGCGCGGCCGACATGGCACAGGAGTATCAGCTCAAGCGCCTGCTCTGCTCGGTC
>JBGUMQ010000051.1:0-51380 GCA_045116915.1 Sphaerochaetaceae bacterium
CATGTCCTTTTGTGTGTTTACAGACCGTTTAGTCCGGCTACATTATCATCCGACTCTGGTCAAACCTTTTCTCCCGACTACAACATCAGAGAAGGTTTTCTCCATGAAGACGAACTATGGACACCAATTGTATTATTCAATGCGGATACCGTTTTCGACCTAAAATTTCGATATTATTGTTACAGATGTGACAATAGTAATTCAATAACAAGAGATCCATCAAAAAAACAAAAAAAAGCAAAAGATCGAAAAACAATAGCTGAAGAATTGGCTACCTATTTTTCCAACAAAAATGAGACTGGTGCGAACGCTTTCCATGACAATATTTGCGCACAATATATGTATGCCGTTTATTCAGGAAGCCTGGCAAAAGATAAGACTACTTCAAGAAGTTTTCCGATAAAACAAGCAAGATCCTTAAAATACAAGATTAAAAGTGTTTTGTTTTTTGTTTCGCCCAAGATTGCATGTATCATCAGAGGGTTTCTTGACAAATAATGACGTAAGGAGGTGGCTTTAAAAAGCCAAGAAGTCCTGATCTGCACGCGGTAATCTGAAAAGGCAGTTACTCGGTAAGCAGGTTTTCACATCCGTTTACCATAATAGAAGAAAAGAGATTACCCCGAAAAAAGTGCTTGACATTCCCACTGATCAGACGGCGCCCTTGCGCTTGAAGATGGCGACTCCGGTCCTGAGCAGGATGTGGAAGTCCAGGCTGAGCGACCAGTGCTCGATGTAGTAGCGGTCCAGCGCGACGACTTCGTTGAAGTCCGTGATGTTGCTGCGTCCGCTTATCTGCCACATTCCGGTGAGACCCGGACGTCCGCTGAGTCTGATCCTGTGGTCGGGGTTGTACTTGTCCCACTCGTCCTTCGTGGGCGGACGGACGCCGACCATGCTCATCTCACCCTTGAGTACATTGAAGAACTGCGGGAACTCGTCCAGACTTGTCCTGCGGATGAAGTTTCCGATTCCCTTGGGGTTTCCGTGCTTGTCCTTCTTCTCGCTGCCGATGATGCGCGGATCGTCGTCGATCTTGAACATCAGGCCGCCTGCGATTTTGTTCTGGGCCTCGAGCTCGGCCTTCCTCTTCTCCGCGTCCATGTACATGCTACGGAACTTGTACAGCTTGAAGATCTTCCCGTTCTTTCCGACCCTGTCCTGCTTGAAGAAGACGGGACCCGGGGATTTGATCTTGATGATTGGAGCGAGGAATATGTAGATGAAGAGGGTTGCGACGGATCCCACCAGACCGACTGCGATGTCGAACATGCGTTTCACCGCAAGATCCACCGCCGAAACGATCTTGGATGATGTGGAAAGGACATCGAAGTACCCCAGACGGTGGACTTCGGTGAAGTAGGCCATGAACGAGTTGGAATAGTCAACCGTGATTCCCATGTCTATCAGCTTGTCGATCAGCTCCTTGGGCATTCCCATGTCATCGGGTTGAACGAACAGGACCTCATCCACGTACATGTGGTTGATCTTGTCCAACGTGCTGTCGTCCAGCGGATCGACGGGAACGTCGCCCAGTTCGGAGGACAGGGTGGGATCGTACTCTCCCATCAGGAAGATATGGGACAGCTTGACGTTGTGAAGGGCCTGAACGCAGAACAGCTTGTCGTAGGTCCTCCGGGCAAGGGCGGGAGATGTCACCATGACGACGGAGAGCATCTTTTTCTCCTTGCGCTGTGCGAATATCCGCTTCTTGTTCAGTGTGCGCCCGAGGATGTCCAGTACTATGTAGATCACCAGGGACCATCCGATCATCAGACGCGAAGCTGCGTCGGTGTGCTTCGAGACGAAGAAGTACAGGAGTGCCAGGATGAATGTGCTGAGGGCGAATCTGAAGACCTTCCACAGCTCATATGCAAAGGACCTGTAGATGATGCTGTGGTAGGAGCCGACGAACGGCATGGCAGCCAGCTGGCACAATGTAAGGACCGCGGCCTGGAAGGACAGCGTATGGTCGAGGTAAGGAAGCCATACGCCTCTCCTGATGTAGCTGGTGATTATGAGCGCGATCTGAAGGCACAGAACATCGACTATTATGAAGTCCCAGTGTCTCATCCACTCATGGTCCTGTTTCTTGAGCATACAAGTCTCCTTTCCCTGAAAAAAATACCCCTAAACGAGAATTCTAAGCCCGTCCGTAGCATATGTCAAACGATTTCATATATAACTTCCATATATGAAAGCGAATGGCGGGAGAAGAGGCTGTATATTTGTACCGGGGGTCTGCTTACTTCGCCGCGGCCCTGAAGATGCGGTACATGTCGTCGGTCTTCAGGATTTTGAAGTTGCCAAGGGTCTTGGCTCCGTCGAGAGATGCCTTCCTGGCCAGCATCATGCAGACATCGTCCGTGGCATCGATCCCGAGTCCGCTTATCCTGACCGGCATGCCGAAGTCGGTGAAGGTCTTCTCGAATGCATCTATCGTCTTGTCGGCGGCCTTGTCGGGATCCGTGTCATCGATTCCGAACACCAGTTTCCCGAGTCTTGCGAATCTTGCCGGGCATGTGGATTTGACATAGCGGGCCCATGACGGCCACAGTGCGGAGAGTCCGGCGCCGTGGGCGACATCGTACAGTGCGGAAAGCTCATGCTCCAGTCTGTGGGATGCCCAGTCGCCGACGGATTCGAATCCCATGTTGGTCAGACCGTTGTGGGATAGAGAACCGGCCCACATGAGGTTCGCGCGGGCTTCGTAGTCGCATGGGTCCTCGAGCGCCTTCTTGGTGTATCCGATGACGGTCCTCAGGAGACCGGCGGCTATCTGGTCGGTCATCTCCAGATCCGGTCCGTTGTGGAAGAAGCGCTCCAATGTGTGCATCATGATGTCGGTGCTGCCGCTTCCGGTCTGGTACCTTGAGACCGAACAGGTGAGCTCCGGGTTCATGAGCGCGAAGACGGGGCGTCCCAGGTCCGTATTGCAGCCGAACTTGTCGTTCGGTGTGACTTCGTCGTTCGTGATGACGCTGGAATTGCTCATCTCGCTTCCGGTAGCGGACAGTGTGAGAACACAGCCCATCGGGATGCGTTGCTGCGGTGAATTCTTGCCCTTGTAGAAATCCCAGACATCGCCGTCGTACGGAACCCCGTATCCTATGCACTTGGCGCTGTCCAGGACCGAACCGCCGCCGACGGCAAGGATGAAGTCCACGCCATTGCTCCTGCAGAGCTCGATCCCCTTCCTGGCCAGGGTGAGCCTTGGATTTGGCCTGACACCTCCGAGCTCGACATATTCTATCCCGTTCTCATCAAGGGACTTCCTGATCTTCCCCAGGAGTCCGCTTTTCTCCGCGGAACCAGATCCGTAGTGGAGCAGGACCTTTTTGGCTCCGTTCTCCTTCAGGACCTTCCCCGCAAGGAGTTCGGTATCCCTTCCGAAATAGACGTGGGTTGGTGTGTTGTACTCTGTATAGGCCATGGCATACCTCCGGCTTTGTATCTAAGGTTCCATTATGAAGGCATACCGGCGTTCTTTCAAGCGATGGATCGGATGATGGGTGGGAAGTGAAGGACAGGAGTGAAGGACATATCTTTTTTTGTGGCGCTTCTACAAAAAAGGTGGTACTTTAGTAAATTGGGTTATTTTTTGGAGAGAGGAAACTGAAGTGTACTATTCCGCTATAGGCATCCTTGCCGCCATGGTTCTGCTGATAGAGAACCTCGATATAATCCTCAACAGGAACAATTCCTTCAGCCTTCCGGCATGGAAGGCCTACAGAAGGCTCCTCTATGCCATTTTCTTCTATTATGCGACGGACATCTGCTGGGGATTCATCGAGAAGCGCAAGATGGGCAGCCTGCTGTTCGCCGACACGACCGTCTATTTCATCGCGATGACGCTGGGAGTCCTGTTCCTCACTCAGTATATCGTGACCTATCTGGACGAGGACAACGGTTTCAGCCGTTTCATCCTCTATTCGGGACGCATCTTCTCCGTTGTCGTCACGACCCTGATTGCCGTCAACATCTTCCATCCGCTGGTTTTCATCGTGGATTCAAGATGCGTCTACAAGGTTCTGCCGGCAAGGTATGTCATTCTTATAATCCAGATTCTCATCCTGCTCCTCATGTCCGTCTACTCCATCACATACGTGATACGCAGGAAAACACCCGTCGACAAACGGATGCGCTACCGTACGCTGGCGGCCTTCAGCCTCATCATGGCTGTGTTCCTTGCCGCTCAGATCTGGTATCCGTACTATCCCATGTACGCCGTAGCCTACTTCATGGGCACATGTCTGATCCGTGCGTTGGTCATCTCCGACGAGAAAGAGGAACTCAGCCATGAGCTTGCGGAAACCACGAGGGTCTCAGAGCTCAAGCAGACCGTTTCCGCAATATTCGACAACATGCCGGCCCTGAGCTTCTCGAAGGACGCCAAGACGGGTGTGTACCTTGCCTGCAACCAGGCGTTCGCCGAATACGCCCACAAGGACAGCCCCGAGGGTGTCATAGGTCTTACCGACGAGCAGATATTCGATCCCGTCACTGCGGCCCACTTCGTGGAGGACGACCATCTTGCCCTGTCCATGGAGGCGCCGTACATCTTCTACGAGGATGTCCCCGATGCGGTGGGCAACCGCAGGCAGTTCCAGACGACAAAGCTCAGATATACGGATGAGATGGGCCGCATCTGCCTGCTGGGCATGTGCCAGGACGTGACGGACATGGTGCGCATCCAGCGCGAACACGCCTCTACCAAGGATGAATACGAGAGGGCCCGCAGCACGGGAATCATCTTCAACCACATGGCCCAGGCGCTGGCGCGCAGCTACATAGCACTCTATTACGTCAATGTCGAGACCGAGGAATTCCTGGAGTTCCGCACGGATGATGACGGCCGGCTTTCCGAGGTACGCCACGAATGGAACTTCTTCGAGACCTGCAGGAACGACGCCCATGATTTCGTCCATCCCGACGACCTTGCCCGGTTCCATGAGAACATGCAGAAGGAGAGCCTCCTGGAGGCTCTTGAGCACAACGGCACCTACATGATGACCTACCGTCGCATGCCGGGACTCCACGGCCCGCACAATGTGAGCATGAAAGTCTCCCGTATGGAAGAGGACGAGCACTTCATCATCATCGGAATGACCGACATCGACGAACAGGTCATGCGCCGCCGTGCCGCGGACCGCATACATGAGGAGCACATCGCCTATGCCCGCATCAGCGCCCTGACCGGAGAGTACCTCTGTGTCTACATCGTTGTGCCTGAGACCGGACGCTACAGGGAGTACAGTTCATCGGAGGACTTCGACAGATTCTACATCCCGAAGGAAGGCCTGGATTTCTTCACCATATCCCGCGAGAAGATCAGGGACACCATCTATCCTGAGGATCTGGACCGGTTCCTTGCCCTGTTCACAAAGGAGAACGTCTTCGCCGAGATCGAGAACAGCGGGGTGTTCGTCCTGAGCTACAGGCTTGTGGTCGACGGAAAGCCCAGATATGTCCAGCTCAAGGCCGCCATGGTCGATGAGGCCGACGGACCGCGCCTTGTTGTCGGAGTCAACGATATCGATGCCTTCGTGCGTCAGGAAGAGGCGCAGGCAAAGCGTCTTGAACAGGCCCAGAGGGAGGCCCATACGGATGCCCTCACCGGTGTCAGGAACAAACTGGCCTATCTTGAGACGGAAAAGCGCCTGAACGCACAGATTGCGGAATACCCGGACCTGGAGTTCGCCATCGTTGTCTTCGATGTCAACGACCTCAAGCTTACCAACGACACAATGGGACATCAGGCCGGCGACCAGCTCCTGAAGGAGGCGGCCCATGTGGTTTCCGATTCCTTCCCCGACAGCCCGGTGTTCCGTGTGGGCGGCGATGAATTCGTGGTTATCGCAAGAGGCAACGAGTACAAGCACATAGACGAACTTCTGGAGAAGGTCAAGATGCACAACCTCTCCACCTTGCGTTACGGCGGTGTCGTCATCGCCTGCGGAATGGCGAGGTTCAAGAACGATCCGAACGTCGCACAGGTGTTCAGACGCGCGGACAAGGACATGTACAGGGACAAAACGGGACTGAAGGCCTATCTGAAGGCGAATCAGGATCAGTCGAACAGCTGATTGTATCCGATGGTGCGGATGTCCTCCAGCGCTCCGTTCGTGAACAGTTCCATGAACGCATCCAGAAGGACGGGGTCGAACTGTGTCCCGCGTCCCTTGCGGAGCTCTGCCTCTATCTCCGGCATCTCCAGGCATTTGCGGTATACGCGGTCCGAGCTCATGGCGTCGTAGGAGTCGGCGATCGTGACGATCCGTGCGTGCAGGGGGATTTCTTCCGCCTTCAGGCCTGACGGATAGCCCTTGCCGTCGAACCGTTCATGGTGGTGGTTGGCGACCTCGGCCGCACCTTCCAGCGCGCTGGCCTTGGAAAGGATCCTCGCACCTGTGGTGGTGTGGGACTTGATCGTCTCGAACTGCTCGTCGGAAAGCCTTCCGGGTCGGTTCAGGACCGCATCGGGAATCCCTATCTTGCCGATGTCATGGAGAAGGGCCTCACGTTTCAGGGTCTGCACCTCTTCCTCGGGCATCCCGATCTTCTGGGCCAGGGCGACGGAGTAGGCCGCCACGCGGAACGAGTGGCCGTTGATGTACTCGTCCTTGGCATCGATCGCAACGGCAAGCATGTCCACCATCTCGTCGTTCATCTGTTCCAGCCGTTGTGCGCGGTCCACCGCTATGGCCGTCTGCCGCTCGACTTCCTCATTGAGTTTGTCCGTGTAGTCCATCTCCTTGAGTGAGGTGCGGTGGAAGTCCACCATGGCGACTATGGTCACGGATGATACGGCGAAGAACACGATTGGGAAGCGGGTCATCGTTATCTCGCTGTAGTAGACGGACATGTTCTGTCTGAGCGACGGGATGTAGAACAGCATGCACAGCAGCGTCTCGTAGTATATCGTTGTTATGATGCCGAGCTTCACGCTCAGGAAGTAGCATACTCCTATGGGCATCACAAGCGACCATGCAATGGAGAATCCGTTCATCGATCCCGTCAGCGCATAATAGGTGAACACCAGCACGCTTGTGAAGATGGCGACCGCTTCGGAGATGTTTCGCTTTTTCAGTATTCCCGATGCCACCGCCGATACGGAGCCGGCGGCCATGAACGCCACGGATGTCTCTATGACATATATGCTCTTGTGCTGTATGACGTTGATGAGCAGCATCACCAGCCCCAGGATGATGCTGAGGATGCTGACGCATGTGATGCCTTTCATGTTCGACTGGAGTCGTTTCTCGTCATAGATGGATCGGCCGAGATCGGCCCAGATTTCCCTGAGCTTCCTGAACACTTGTCTCTCCTGTTCTCCATCCTTGATTCAATTCTAGCACCGCATCGGTGTGTTTTCAATTCCGAATCGGACTGAGGATGTCTGCTATCAGACCCCACCGGGCACACTGCTGGCGGTCGTTATCCGGATAGAAATAATACAGCCTGCCGTCGTGGTAGAGCTCGAATTCCTCCCCGCAGGAGAACGGTATCGCCTGGAGGGTGTCGAAACCGATGGTGAAATCCTCCGATTCCGACACATACCTGAAGCCTTTCTTTGAAAGGAAGCATTCACCCTCGTCCTTCACAGGCTTGCCCTTGAAATCGAAGATCTTCACGTGGACCTTCGCTTTCATGTCCAGGTCGTCCAGACCGGCCATCTCCATATCCCTGATCCTCCCGTAGTAACCGGAGATGGACCCGATGGAATCATCGAAGAGGTAATGGTCGTTCAGGGTGTGACGATTGCCGCATTCCGTGCAGACGATGTCGTTTCCGATTCCTTTGGTCGTATACAGGCTTCCGCAGTCGGAGCATCGGTAGAGGATGTTCTCCAGTCCCCTGGCCTTGTTCTTCTGCCGGAAGATCGTCTTCTGGTTCTCCGATGCGTCGTTGTGAAGGGTCTCCGAGATCAGGCTGTCCAGCTGCGCTCCTGTCATGGCCTCCATCTCGTCCTTGCGGATGACCTTCTCCACAGTGACGTCTATGTCGGACAAAAAGCGCCTGCTCCTCCACTTGGGATTGGAGAAGTACGCTCCGTTTATCTTGACAAGGACCAGGTCGTATCCGAGCCTCCTGTAGAAATCGCCGCCGGGGATGATGAAGTTCGACTCGCCGTCGGGCGAGAGCCTGCCTTCGGGGAAGATTATCACCGGGTAGCCCTTGTTGAGCATCCTGGTCATGCTGATGACCGACTTCAGGTCCGGTGTGAACAGCCTCTTGGGGATCATGCCGCCCTCGGGACCGAGTTTCTTCAGCAACGAGTAGTTGAAGTAGTAGGCGTTCATCAGGATCGCAGGGTTCCGCGGGTGGGACAGCTGCATGACGTACAGGAAGTCGTAGAACGACTCGTGGTTGACCAGCATTATGTACGGGGCCTTGACATCCTGCAGAAGGCTGTCGTGGACGGTCACCTTCTGGCGTTTCCCGTGGACCAGCTTCATGATGGCCAGCATGAGGCTCTGTGCCGGGGAATCCGGGGTTCCGCTCGTGCCCTTGAGGAAATACCGTTTTATGAAGAACCAGATGAGCAGGAACAGGACGGCTGCCAGGAGGATGATTATCAGCACCAGGAGCCAGATGGGGAGCGAGTTGGAGAGGAACGCCTTTCCCGCCGCACCCATGAGGTTGGACGTGATGATGGAAGGGACGACTCCCGTGGCCACGGTGAGGATGTACCTGGGGTACTTGAGTTTTGTGCCGCTTCCGTAGTAGCAGATGGCTCCGAACGGGATCAGAGGCATGAAGAACAGGAGGTAGATGAGGAACACCGTGTTCCTGTCGCGCATGTTCGCGGAGATCCTGTCTATCTTCCTGACGTTCTTCTCATAGGAACCGCTTATGACGTGGAAGACCCTTACAAGCACGAATATCATGGTCGCCCCCAGGCAGACGCCGAGGTCGCACAAGGCCAGTGCGATTGGGAAGGGGTAGCTCAGTCCGCTCGAGATCTGGATGAACTCGGCCGGGATGAACACGACCAGCATCTGCAGCGCCTCGACCAGCGAGACGGCCAGGAAACCCTTCCATCCCTTCTGTTTCAACAAATCCGAGGCTCCGGCAACGTCGTTGGCGGACTGGAGCCGTATGAACGGGACCATGATGTCGAAAAGGAAGAAACAGAAGAGTCCTACCACGGCAAGCACGATGACCGCCACGGCCACAGGGCTCAGGCTTCTGGTATTACCGTCCCTGAGGGCGGAATCGTCTCTGGTGCTGTCCATCGCCGGGCTCCTACTGGATGCACTTGTACGAGATGAACGTGCTGTTGTTCTTGCCCGGGGTCCTTATGACCTCATAGCGTGTCGGGAAGGCCTCCAGCAGCGTGGAGAGCTTGGAGAAACCGTAGGTCCTTGTGTCGAAGTCCGGCTTGGCTCTCTTGATGTATGAGCCGGCGGCGCTGACATCGGCATATCCGTCGTTGTCCTGATATGTGTCGTAGGCCTTGACAAGGAGGTTGTGGACGTCCTTGGGAACCTTCGGCTTCTTGGCCGGCGCCTGCTTCTTTTCAGTCTCCTTCCTGGCGGATTTCTGTTCCGGCTTCTCCGGGACCTCCTGCGGCTCGGGGACATCCTCGTTGGAGAGGTTTTCCAGGAACAGGAAGTCGTCGCAGGCGTTGCGGAAGGATTCGGGGGTGGTCTGCACGCCGATTCCCACAATGTTGGCTCCGGACTCGTGGAGCCTGATTGCCAGCGGGGTGAAGTCGCTGTCGCTGGAGACTATGACGAAGCTGTCGAAAGCGTTGGACGACAGGAGGTCCATGGCATCGATCACCAGGGCCATGTCGGTGGCGTTCTTGCCGGAGACGTAGTCGAACTGCTGCTCGGCTTTGATCCCCAGGCGCTTGATCTCGCCCTCCCATTTGGCGAGGTTGCGCTTCTTGAAGTTCCCGTAAGCGCGCTTGACCACAATCCTTCCGTGGGTCGAGACTTCCGTCATTATGGCATCCAGCTTCTGGAGCTGGGTGTTGTCCGCATCTATGAGTATTGCTATCTTGTCTGAATCGTTCATGCGTGCAGTATATGTATTATTCCATGCTTTGCAAAGCCTTGGGATTGCCGTGCGGGAGTTGCAAAGCCGTGAGGTGTTGGGGTACCATTCAGATGACTACACTTCAGGAGGAAAAACATGAAGAAATCTCCAGTCGTTCTGGTTGTCGCGACAGGCGTAGGCGCCGCACTGTTCTTTGTCCTCGGACGTTTCGTTGCCATTCCCAGCCCGGTACCGAACACGAACATATCGCTCCAGTACGGTCTGCTCGGATTCATGGCCGGTCTTTTCGGTCCCGTGGCCGGACTTCTCATCGGCTTCATAGGGCATGCGCTCATCGACTTCTCCTACGGATGGGGGATCTGGTGGTCATGGGTCATCGCTTCAGGTGTCGAGGGTCTGATCATGGGTCTTGCCGCCAGGAGGCTCAAGCTTTCGACCGAGTCGTTCGACGGGAAGAAGGTCCTGGGGTTCAACATCTACCAGGTTGCCGCCAACATGGTCGCTTGGCTGGGTGTCGCACCCATTCTGGACATCCTGATCTATGCCGAGCCGGCAAACAAGGTCTTCACGCAGGGCTTCTTCGCCGGTGTCGCCAACATGGTGACGACCGCCATTGTCGGAACCCTGCTGTGCTTCGCATACACCAAGGCACGTCCGCAGGCCGGCAGCCTGAAGAAGGAGTGATCCGACAACGGATAATGCAAGACCCCATAATCGAGTTCCGCAACTTCGGATTCAAATACACTTCCCAGGCAGAACCGACGCTCCATGACATCAACCTGACGGTGAGGCGAGGGGAGAAGGTTCTGATATGCGGCCCGTCGGGCTGCGGGAAGTCCACGCTCGCACACTGCATCAACGGCCTGATTCCTGCATCCTATTCCGGGGAGGCCACCGGGGAGCTGACCATAAACGGGACATCGTTCCGGGACCTGGACATCTTCAGTCTCTCAAAGACGGTGGGCACCGTGCTCCAGGATTCCGATGCGCAGTTCATCGGCCTGACAGTAGGCGAGGACATCGCGTTCGCGCTGGAGAACGACAGGGTCCCGCACGACGAGATGAAGCGCCGCGTGGCCGATGTCGCGGCCATGGTGGGGATAGGGGACTTCCTGCGCCATGCCCCGCATGAACTGTCAGGCGGTCAGAAACAGCGCGTCTCCCTTGCCGGGGTCATGGTGGACGATGTCGATGTCCTGCTGTTCGACGAGCCTCTGGCGAACCTGGATCCGGCGACCGGAAAGACGACGATGGAGCTGATAGACGACATCCACAAGTCCACCGGCAAGACCGTGCTGATCATCGAGCACAGGCTGGAGGATGTCCTTCACAGGGATGTGGACCGCGTTGTCCTGATGGGCGACGGACGCATCCTGGCCGATATGGTACCGGCGGAACTGCTGGGCTCGGACCTCCTTGTCAGGAACGGAATAAGGGAACCGTTGTACATCACTGCATTGAAATATGCAGGTGTATCGATAAACCGGGACATCGAACCTCAGAGAATCGATACCCTCAGGCTTTCGGATGAGGACATCCGGAAGGTCAGGGACTGGTATTCCGGAGTCCCGGAAAGGGCGGTCCGCCAGGAAGGACCCGTGATACTGGGGGTACATGGCATAGGCTACACGTACGGCAACGGATGCAGGGCTCTGGACGGCGTGGATATGGATGTCCGCAAGGGCGAGATGATCGGCATCGTTGGCAGGAACGGAGCGGGGAAATCCACGCTGGCCAAGGTCATCTGCGGATTCGTCAGACCCGGAGAAGGGACTGTGTCCCTCAACGGCAGGGACATGGCGGGGCTCTCCATCAAGCAGAGGGCGGACCACATCGGCTATGTCATGCAGAATCCGAACCAGATGATCAGCAAGCCCATGATACGCGACGAGGTCGCGCTGGGGCTTGTCCTGAAGAGGAAGCTGACACAGGAGGAGATCGATGCAAAGGTGGACGACACTCTGAGGATCTGCGGCCTTTATCCCTTCCGCAACTGGCCCGTCAGCGCGCTTTCCTACGGGCAGAAGAAGCGGGTGACCATAGCGTCGATCCTTGTCATGGATCCCGAGATAATCATTTTGGACGAGCCTACTGCAGGCCAGGATTTCAGGCACTACACCGATATCATGGAATTCCTGAGGTCGCTCAACGCCATGGGGATAACCATAATCCTCATCACGCACGACATGTACCTGATGCTGGAGTACTGCTCCAGGGCCGTCGTCCTCTCGGATTCCAGAAAGATCGCCGACACCTCGTGCGAGGAGGTCCTTACCGATGCCGATGTCGTGGAGAGGGCCAGCCTCAAGGAGACATCGCTTTCCGTTCTGGCATCGCTCTGCGGCATAGACGACGCACAGGATTTCATACGCCGGTTCATCACGGCGGACAGGGAGGCCCGCTGATGGCCGGTTTCTTCAACTACATCGACCGAAGGAGTCCGGTGCATGACCTGACCGGGGCCTCCAAGCTCGCATGCCTGCTGCTGTGGACCTTCGCGGCCATGCTGACGTTCGACACAAGGCTGCTGGTCGTGCTGTCGGTCCTGGCGGTGGTCGCCATGATCATCTCCAGGATCAGGATATCGGACGTGAGGCTCCTCTTCTGGTTCTCGTTCGTGTTCATGATCCTGAACAACCTCCTAATATTCCTGTTCAGTCCGGAGCACGGGGTGACCATCTACGGGACACGGCATGAGATATGCCATCTGTTCTGGCACTACAACCTTGTACAGGAACAGCTGTTCTACCATCTGAATGTCGTCCTGAAGTATCTTTCCACGATCCCCGTGGTGATAATCTTCGTCTCCACAACGGATCCGAGCGAGTTCGCGTCGTCCCTGAACAGGATAGGCGTGAGCTACAAGGTGGCCTATTCGGTATCCATCGCCCTCAGGTACATCCCCGACATCCAACGCGAGTACCGCGACATATCCATGGCTCAGCAGGCGAGGGGACTGGAGATGGAAAGCAGGAAGCAGAGTGTCTTCAAGCGCCTGAAGAATGCGGCCACGATGCTGTTCCCCCTGATCATCTCGAGCATGGACAGGATAGAGGTCGTGGCCAACGCGATGGAACTCAGGGGATTCGGGAAGGACAGGAAAAGGACATGGTACACGGCACGGCCGTTCAGGTTCGCGGACGTGTTCACGGTCGTCATGTGCTTTCTGATGCTCGCATCGTCGATCGTGCTGAACATCGTCAACGGGAGCCGCTATTTCAATCCTTTCAAGTGATGGCGGTTGTCGTCAGGTATTCTCCCTGCAGATCCTGATATGCCACTGCTCGCCGGTTCCGATCGAGTAACGGTCTGCGAAGTTCCCCTGGTTCAGGGCTATGCCCACATTGAGAAGACTGTTGATGTACAGCAGGGGCTGTCCGATGGGAACCTCCGAGAAATTCCTGCATGCCTTCATCGTATAGCCGTAGACGATCCGTTTGTCCTGGCTTATCAGTACCCTGATGTCGTCGCCGTAGTCCATGCCCTGGCTGAAGAAAAGGGTGTCGGGGATGTTCGTCCAGAGACTGCCGTAGCGTGAATCCAGAACCTCGATCGTACCCACTATGTCCCCGTTCTCCCTCACCACCGGGCTTTCGACCCTGAGCATGACGGGTTCGGGATCCAGAAGGGGACCCACATCCCTGTAATCCACGACTCCTGCAGCCAAGCGGGCTCCGGTGAACGAATAGACGTCACGTCCGTAGAAGGTGTATGACTTCTGGCTGTCCTTCAGGCGGTTCTCCGTCTCCGAGATGCGCCGTCTCTCCACTATGCCGATCTGTTTCTGCACATGCGACAGCGTGCCGTTGTCCGGTGTGACGATTATGTGCCCCGAGGCAGTGAGCGCGGCCACGCTTTCCCTTTCCGAGCCGACTCCGGGGTCGACCACGCAGACGAATACCGTCCCGGCCGGCCAGTAGGTGATTGTCTGGATGAGCCTGTAGCTCGCCTCCCAGATGTTGAACTGCGGGATCTCATGCGTGAGGTTCTCCAGTTTCAGATCGTCGGAAACACTTGCCGCAACACCGCGCATGGCGCTCACGGCTCCGTCCGCGGTTCCGAAATCGGACATGAACACCACGGTCCTGCGCTCCCTCCAGGGTGCTAGTTCCTTCCATTCCCCTGCGGTTCTGGAATCTGTCATGGCATCCTCCGCTTCAGGCTTTCCTGCCTGTCATCATCGTGGCCGCATGCGAATCATGCGGCACCCAAGTGCATGATGATACTTATCCTCCGATATGGCAAGTGGTTGAAAAAACGCCGTGTTTCCAACATCATATCCCTATGCCTATATTGCTTCCGAAGAACTATCCCTATTCAGACAAACTCAGACGGAAGGGCGTGTTCGTCATGTCCAACACCCGCGGCCGCGAGCAGAAGATCCGTCCGCTGAAAATAGGGATCCTGAACCTCATGCCCACGCTTGAGGCGACCGAGGTGCAGCTGATGGGCATGCTGGCCAACACGCCGCTGCAGGTGGACCTGAAGCTCATCATGATGCAGACCGACCACCGCAAGGTGGAGGACCTGCCCCATCTGAAGGAGTTCTACGCCCTCTTCGACGATGTCAGGAACGAGAAGTTCGACGGCCTTATCATCACCGGTGCCCCTGTCGAGAAGCTTCCGTTCGAGGATGTCGACTACTGGGACGACCTTGCGTCGTTCATGGAGCACACAAAGAAGAACGTCTTCTCCACGGTCCACATCTGCTGGGGATCGCAGGCGGGACTGTACTACCACTACGGCATCGGGAAGAAGATGCTGGACCACAAGCTGTCCGGGATCTTCCCGCACACGCTCCTGCACAAGAGCTACGACAACCCGTTCACCAGAGGCTTCGACGACAGGTTCCTTGTGCCTCATTCAAGATACACGATGGTCGATATCGATGCCGTAAAGAAGGTGGAAACACTTGAAATACTGGATGATTCCTACTTCGCAGGCCCTCATATCATCGCTTCCAAAGACGGTCGTCAGGTCTTTCTAAACGGTCACTGGGAGTATGACAGGGGGACGCTGATGAAGGAATATGAGCGCGACAGGGCCATCAGCAACGCCATGCCGCCGTACAACTATTTCGTTGCCGACAACCCGGAGTTCGGAGTGGAGGTGACGTGGAAGTCCCACGCGAACCTCTTCTATTCAAACTGGCTGAACTTCGTATACCAGGGCACGACATACGACCTGGACGAGATCGTCAATCTCTGATTGCCGTCAAGGAGGGGATATGGAGAAATACAGATTCGAGACAATGCAGCTTCATGTGGGTCAGGAGCAGGCCGACCCGGCGACCGATGCAAGGGCCGTGCCCATCTACCAGACCACATCGTATGTCTTCCCCGATTCGGCCAACGCGGCCGACAGGTTCGCGCTCAAGGCAGGCGGGAACATCTACGGAAGGCTGGGGAATCCGACCGAGGAAGTGCTCGAGAAGAGGATCGCCGCTCTCGAAGGCGGAAGCGGTGCCCTTGCACTGGCATCCGGAGCCGCCGCCGTCACATACACCATCCAGGCGCTGACAAAGCAGGGCGACCACGTCGTGGCACAGAACACGATCTACGGCGGGACGTACAACCTGCTTGCCCATACCCTTCCGGACTACGGTATCACGACGACGTTCGTCGACATCCACAACATAGATGCCGTCAGGGCGGCAGTGCAGGAGAACACGAAGCTCATCTACATAGAGACGCTGGGCAATCCCAACAGCGACATCCCTGACATAGAAGCCTGTGCCGAGATCGCGCATGCACATGGAATTCCTCTTGTCATTGACAACACGTTCGGAACCCCATATCTTATCCGTCCGATGGAGCACGGTGCGGACATAATCGTGCATTCGGCAACCAAGTTCATCGGTGGCCACGGGACCACTCTGGGAGGAATCATCGTCGACGGCGGAACGTTCGACTGGAAGAGGAGCGGGAACTTCCCGCAGATCGCAGATCCCAACCCCAGCTACCACGGGGTATCGTTCCTTGATGTCGCCGGTCCTGCGGCGTTCGTGACGTATGTGCGCTGCGTCATCCTCAGGGACATGGGGGCCGCCATTTCGCCGTTCAACGCGTTCCTGCTGCTGCAGGGAGTGGAGACGCTGTCGCTCAGACTGGAGCGCCATGCGTACAACACGAAGCGCGTTGTCGATTTCCTGTCGAAGCATCCTCTGGTTGAAAAAGTCAACCATCCCTCGCTTGTGGACCATCCCCAGCATGATCTTTATGAGAGGTATTTCCCGAACGGAGGGGCAAGCATCTTCACGTTCGACATCAAGGGCGGCCAGGAAGAAGCCCACAGGTTCATCGACAACCTGAAGGTCTTCAGCCTCCTTGCCAATGTCGCCGATGTGAAGTCTCTGGTGATCCATCCGGCCACCACGACCCACGGTCAGCTGACGGACGAGGAGCTTGCCAGCCAGAACATCACACGCAGCACGATCCGCCTTTCGATCGGTATCGAGCACATCGACGACATAATCGCCGACCTCAAACGCGGTTTCTCCGCACTGTGAACCTGCCTGTCATGGTTATCCAAGCCAAACCGGGTGATGACCTCAACAGAACCTCAATACGGAGTCGGAGGGAAGGCTCGTTGTCGAACTTCCGCGTGACTGCGTCTTCAGGCAGAAGGTCCATATCGAACGGGACGATGTCCTTGTAACAGGCAACGGCTCAAGGATCGTCTGGGACGATCACAACGGAATGAGACCCGGTTTCGGAACAGGGGCCAGCGCCACTCTGACCGTTTCCGGCAACCGTGTCGGATTCAGGGATCTGATTGTGGAGAACGATTTCGATTATTTCGGGAACAGCGCACTCAAAAGGGAGGACCCGACAGTCAGGATGGGTCTCCAAGCTGTTGCGGTCTTCACGATGCCCGTATCGACTGATGCCATGTTCAGAAACTGTACGTTTATCAGCTGGCAGGACACCGTTTTTGCAGACGGTGCTGAGAACTGTTTCGAAGACTGTACGATCTGCGGGAACATAGATTTCATCTTCGGCAGGAGTCATGCCGTATTCACAGGCTGCACGATCATCTCCACAGGAGAAGGTTTTGTTGCGGCTCCGTCGACCCCGGAGTCCGTGGAGAAGGGACTGTGTTTCGAGAACTGCACAATCACCTGTACAGAGGAAGTGGGTGATGCAACCGTCTATCTTGCCCGTCCGTGGCATCCCAGTGAGAGGAGCGACACCAACTCACAAGTATCGTTCGTGGACTGCACACTGGGCAGGCACATCCATCCGGAATTGTGGACCACGATGTGGGACAAGAAAGGCCACAACCACCTGCCGTCGGAGAACAGGTTCCTAATCGACGACAGCACCCTGGAGACTCTTCCAAGATAATCGCATCAGATGATGCCGCGCCGGAATCAATGCACCATCAGTCCGGTCCAGGCATAGCTTGTGAGGAAGACAAGCACCATGGCAGGAATCATTTCCGCGACCGGGAAATCCTTGATTTTCGCCACCTTCATTCCCGTGACAAGGGTGATAAGACCTCCGCATGCGCGGAAGTCCCTCATCATCGTGTCGGAGATATGTGGGCCGGCGAGTCTGGAGAGGAAGAACAACAGAACCATCATGACCGCTTGTGGGATTGCCACTGCTGCGATGGCAGGTCCGGCGGAGCATGCGAAAATCATTGCAGTAACGAAATCCAGTATCGACTTGGACACAAGGACGGAGGAGTCACCGCTCATTCCTTCGACGATTGTGCCGTAGATCCCTGTCCCGCTGGCACAGAAGAGGATGATCGCCAGGATCACCAGGTCGTTTTCCTTCCTGCTTTCCTTCGCGGGGAAGAGTCCCGAGATTCTCAGTGCGCCTTTGTCTATCAGTTTGCCCAGACGGATGGCTATTCCGATGGCGGTCCCTGCGATCATGGCCAGGATAACTGCCGGAAGATTGACCATGAGTATCACCGACGCCAGCCCGATCGCCATGGCGCAGACTCCCAGTACGACGGTCATCTTCTCCTTGACCTGGGCGCTCATTCTGCTTCCGATGAGCGACCCGGTGATTCCTCCCAGTGCTACAGCCAATACATCCGCGATGATTCCAATGGGCATTTTCCCCTCCGGTAACGCGATGATAACATGCGGAATTCAAAAAGTACACTTGACAGGACCCCAATCCGTGCTAATATTTAATTAAATTGATTAATTAATGCGGAGGCCGGAAACATGATCGACCTGAAGGCAAGACCTTTCAACCTCGATGAGAAGAAGATACGTTGGGTGGAGGAAACTCTCGCATCCATGACGACCGAGGAGAAGTGCGGACAGCTGTTCTGCGTGCTCTTCAAGCAGTGCGTTCCGGAGGAGTTCGATTATGTGTTCAGCATCCTGTACCCGGGCGGATGCATGTACAGGGTTGTCCCCACGGCCAATGCCGTCGGTGCATCCAACACGCTCCAGAAGAAGAGCAGGATCCCGCTCCTGATCGCCGCCAACCTCGAGAAAGGCGGAAACGGAATCATCACCGAGGGAACCCTTGTCGGTTCCCCCATGGAGATCGCCGCCACTGCCGACGAAGAAATGGTCCGCAAGATGGCCACCGTCTGCGCCCGTGAGGCGAAGGCCGTAGGAGCCAACTGGGCATTCGCACCCATAATAGATATAGATACCAATTTCAGGAACCCCATAACCAACACAAGGACTTTCGGATCCGATCCCGACACCGTCAGGAGATTCGGCAGGGCCTATGTGGAGACCGTGCAGAAGATGGGCCTTGCGGCTTCCATCAAACACTTCCCCGGCGACGGTCAGGATGAACGCGACCAGCACTTGGTGACATCGATCAACTCCATGGATGCCGACGAGTGGATGGCCACATACGGCGCCGCCTACAGGGATTCCATCGATGCCGGTTCCCTGACCCTCATGGCAGGCCACATCATGCAGCCGGCATGGTCCAGGAGACTGGATCCGTCGATCAGGGACGAGGACATCATGCCCGCCACACTATCGAAGGAGCTCATCAATGGCCTCCTGAGGGACAAACTCGGATTCAACGGCATGATCTGCACCGATGCCACCACGATGGCCGGTTTCATGCTTGCCATGCCCAGACGCCTTGCCGTCCCGTACTCCATCGCAATCGGATGCGACATGTTTCTGTTCGCAAGGAACCTCGAGGAGGACTACGGCTTCATGCTCGAGGGAGTCAGGAACGGAACCATCACACCGCAGCGTCTTGATGAGGCTGTGACCAGGATCCTTGCCGTCAAGGCCGCCCTCGGACTGGACGATTCCTCCATGCTCGGCAACCTTTCCGCCGATGATGCCGCGAAGGTCATCGGATGCAGGGAGCACCTCTCCTGGGCCGACGAGTGCGCAGACAAGGCGATCACGCTGGTCAAGGAACAGAAGGGAGTCCTCCCGCTGTCCACGGAGAAGTACAAGAGGATCCTGTTCTATACGATCGAGCCACCTGCAGGAGGCGAGGGAGCATACAAGGTCAGCGCGGCAGCCGGCAAGGTCAGGGATCTGCTGGTCAAGGAGGGATTCGAGGTCGACGACTTCGTTCCTCAACCCTACGGAGAGGGATTCACCGCGAAATACATGGACTTCGTCAACAAATACGACCTGATCGTCTATGTCGCGAACCTGACGACCAAGTCCAACCAGACCTGCGTCCGCATCGAGTGGAAGCAGCCCATGGGAGCCGACTGCGGTCATTACATCAACGACATCCCGACCGTCTTCATCTCCTTGGAGAATCCGTACCACCTTCTGGATTTCCCGCGTGTGAAGACATTCATCAACACATACAGCAACAACGACAGCTGCATCCGTGCCCTTGTGGAGAAGCTGATGGGAAGGAGCCCGTTCAAGGGAAAGAGCCCCGTCGATGCCTTCTGCGGAAAATGGGACACGAGACTTTAAGGAGACTGCCATGTACAAAGGACTTCTGTTCGACCTGGACGGCGTGATCGTCGATACCGCGAAATACCATTTCCTTGCATGGAAACAGCTTGCAGACGACCTGGGAATCGACTTCACCATCGAGGACAACGAAAGGCTCAAGGGTGTGAGCAGGATGGCGTCGCTCGAGATCATCCTCGAGATCGGCGGCAGGACCATGACACAGGAGGAGAAGGAAGCCAACTGCGCCAAGAAGAACGCTATCTATGTGGAATACATAAAGAAGCTACGCAAGGACGATATCCTTCCCGGTGTCGAGGCTTTCCTGTTGGATGCCCGTGCGAAGGGTTACAGGACGGCTCTGGGTTCTGCAAGCAAGAACTCCAGACTCATCCTGGACAGGCTGCAGATCACAGGTCTGTTCGATGAGATCATCGACGGAACCAAGGTCTCCAAGGCCAAACCGGATCCCGAAGTGTTCGTCAAGGGTGCGGAGTCGCTCGGACTGGAAAACAGTCAGTGCATCGTCTTCGAGGATGCCGTTGCCGGAGTGCAGGCCGCACACAACGGCGGCATGAAGGCCGTGGGTGTCGGTTCGCCCGACATTCTCACCGAAGCCGACATCGTCATTCCCGGGTTCGATGGGCTGACCATCGACGACCTGATTTCAAGACTCTGAGGAGGAAGAACATGAGGATCCTTTACGTCGACATAGATACACTCAGACCCGACCACCTGGGATGCTACGGCTACGCCAGGAACACGAGTCCCAACATAGACAAGGTCGCCGCTGAGGCTGTCAGATTCAACGACTACTACTGCTCCGACGCTCCGTGTCTGCCATCGCGTGCAGCCCTGATGACGGGACGCTTCGGAATCCACAACGGTGTTGTAGGGCATGGCGGACATGCGGCGGAGATGCGTGTCGAGGGTGCCAGGAGGGGAATGGCCGACTTCAACGGCCGCTACAACCTCCCCGCGGTCATGCGCAGGGCCGGATTCAAGACGGCATCGATCTCATCCTTCCCCGACAGGCATGCCGCATGGTGGTTCACAGGCGGATTCGACGAGAACTACAACATCGGGAAGCGCGGTCTTGAGCCGGGCAACGAGGTCATGGACATCGCACTTGACTGGCTGAAGCGCAAGCGCGACGTAGACAACTGGTTCCTCCACGTCCATATCTGGGATCCGCACATGCCTTACAGGACTCCGGAGGACTGGGGAAAACCCTTTGATAACGTTCCGCTCCCGGACAACTGGATGACTGAAGATATCCTCAAGAAGCACAGGGAGACAAAACCGGGCTCACATTCCGCATGGGAAGTGACAGGCTATACCTCGGATCCGGACAAGGCCCATCCGAGGCAGCCGTACCAGATCAACAACCTGGATGACTTCAAGCATCTGATCGACGAGTACGATACCGGAATCCTCTACGGCGACTACCAGCTGGGCAGGATGTTCGACCTGATGCGCGAGCAGGGTATCTACGACGATACCGTCATAATCATCAGCTCCGACCACGGTGAGGACCTGGGGGAGATGGCATCGTACTGCGAACACGGCGAGGCCGACTACATAACGACCCACATCCCGCTCATCGTCAAATGGCCGGGCTGCCCGAAGAACGTTGCTTCCAACGGCCTTCATTACAACGTCGACCTCCTGCCCACGCTCGTGGACATGATCGGCGGCGTACCCGAGTTCAGGCCGAACAGGGTCGTCGGAAGACCTAATCCGGTGAAGTACGACGGAGAGAGTTTCGCCGACTGCATCAGAACCGGTAAGGATGACGGAAGGGACTATCTAGTCGTATCTCAGTGCGCCCATGTATGCCAGAGGTCGGTGCGGTTCGACAAGTGGATGTACATCAGGACCTATCATGACGGATTCCACCTGACGGAAGAGGACGAGCTGTTCGATGTGGAGAACGATCCCCACGAGACCACCGACCTTGCGGAGAAGTATCCCGAGATCTGCTGGCACGGCGCATGGTTGCTCGAGCACTGGGTCGCACACCAGATGCAGAGCAACATCGAGAACTACTCGGTGGACCCGCTCTGGACCGTCATGGCGGAGGGAGGTCCGTTCCATACCCAGGGTTATCTGGAGAAGTACTGCACCCATCTGGAGGAAACCGGAAGAGGGGATCTTGCGGAGAAACTCAAGGCAAAATACCCGGAGGCCCTCAGGGACAATTATTGAAGAGTGTATAATAAATCAATATAATTAAAGAAACGTTATATGCCTCTTACGGCGTTATCAGGAGCAATGGATGTTGAGAGAGATGGTGGGCAGGAATCTGCCGCGTGTGAAGGAAGTCAATCAGTTTCTCATCCGCGAGAAGATCTACAGGTGCGGACCTGTTTCCAGAATCGGAGTCGCTGAAAGCCTCGGTCTCACCCTCCCTACAATCACGACCAACGTGAACAGGATGCTCTCCGACGGTCTCATCCGTGAGATGGAGGATACCGGATCGAAGAAGAAACTCGGAAGGCACACCATGCTCGTGGACATCGCCCCGGATTCCAGGCACTATCTCGGTATTGAAATCCGCAGGGGTTTCCGCACAGCTGTGATAGTGGACCTGCGCGGCAATGTACTTGCGAAAGCTTCCGATTTCAGCCGCATCAACAGGTATGAGGATGCCCTCGAGAATGCCGCCGCACTCGCAAAAAGCGTCATGGTCGAAAGGAACCTCGGTGTATCGGGGATATCCTCAGTCGGTATCTGCGCTCCGGGTCTTGTCGATTCAGATGCAGGAGTGCTCATCTCCCTTCTCGGTTATGTCTGGAAGGACAAGCCGATAGTGAAGGACTTTGCAGAACTCACGGGTTTCAGCAGGGACAATATCGTTGTCGACAACAATGTCATCGCAAGGGCATTCGGGATGAGCATGTTCAACCACGATTTGATCAAGGATGCCGACAGTTTCGCATACATGTACGTCTCCACCGGAATCGGATGCCCGCTCCTCAGGGACGTTTCCGAGCACTTCGGCGTTGTCGTCGGAGAAGGTGAGGTCGGACACATGGTGATGAATCCGGACGGACCGTTGTGCGCATGCGGCAACCAGGGATGCCTGGGAGCCTATTCGAGCGAGCAGTCCATGTTGGAAAGATCCGTAAAGGCTGTGAAGGAGGGCAGGGCTCCTGTCCTTAAGGGCCTCTGTGACGGAAAGACGGAAAACATCACCGTGGAACTGGTGATGGAGGCCATGGAGAAAGGCGATTCCGATATCCGAGACATGCTTGAGGAGGCCGTCAGATATCTGGGCCTAGCCATCGCGAACATAGACAATTTCGTAAAGCCCGGATGCGTCGTGATAGAGTCCAGGTACTTCGGATACAAGGAGTACAGGGACCTGCTCATGGAGTGGATCGACAGGAACCTCTACCGCAGGTCGAGCATCAACTCCAGGTTCGTTTTCCGCCCGTATGACGAGTACAGCGGGGCCAGGGGTGCCGCTGCACTTGCAGTGAAGAGCAATCTCGAATCGGAGATGTGATCGGAGGCCGGGATGGAAAAGAAGAAGTATTTTGTCAACAACGTGATGTTCATCTTCGGTCTGTCGTATTTCGTGGTGCTCGTCGCGGTTGCGATCGCGCTGTTCACCATCTCCAGACCGGGATCGGCAGCCATATTCCTCGCCCTTGCCCTTTCTTTCGGGTTCATCGGTTTCAGATACGGTTCCACGGTGGAATTCGGGGACGACGGCGTCACACTGAAGTTCCTGGGCATCACCAGACGCAGCATCAGGTGGAAGGACCTCAAGGATGTCTGCGTATGCGGTACCAAGGTGCTGAACAGGATGAACAAGGAGAGGACAGGAACCATCTACATGATCTTCTCCGACAAGCATATCCCCGAGAACAAGCTGATGGACATGATGCTCAGGTGGCCTCCGAAGGGGAAGATCTACCTGAAATTCACAAGGGACAGGTTCCTCGCACTGCAGATGCACTGGTCGAAACCTGTCCAGAAATTCAACATCGGGTCGTTGGATATCTGATTGTCCGAAATATAATTGAGAAAGACCTCAGCCCTTCTTCCAGGGATTCTTCACGTTCCTGTAGTTCATCGACTCGTTGCCCGTGGTCATCATCTTCTGCCTGAAGTCCTT
The DNA here is from genome assembly GCA_045116915.1 of Sphaerochaetaceae bacterium. Classification (GTDB taxonomy): domain Bacteria; phylum Spirochaetota; class Spirochaetia; order Sphaerochaetales; family Sphaerochaetaceae; genus UBA9732. The sequence goes on from JBGUMQ010000051.1 coordinate 24,003, forward strand.
GGTGCACTGCTCGATCCTCTTGTCGTAGGCCTCGGTGTGGTACTTCTCCAGCAGCGGGTCCTTGTATTTGTCCATCTGCTCGTTCAGCTTGTTCCTGAACTCCTCCACCAGGTCCGCATACTCCGGATCGTCGATCAGGTTGTGCAGTGCATCGGGATCCTTCTCGAAATCGTAGAACTCCTCGGGAACCCTCTTCTGGAAGAACTCGCATCTGTCGGCGATTGAGCTGTCCTTCTCGGCGGCCTGCACCATGGCCTTCCATGTGAGTCCCGTCTGGGCCTCGTTCTTGAAGACCTTCTCTCCGTCCGACCATGTGTTGAAGATGTAGCCGTACTTCTTCGTCTGGAGACATCTCATCGGGAAGGCGTTGAATGCGGATGTCAGGTTGAACTGGGTGTAGACGAAGTTCTCCCTCTCCGGATCCTCCTTGCCCTCCAGGATTCTGAGATAGCTCCTTCCGTCCGTCTCGAGCTTGTCCGAAAGGCCGCAGGCCTCAAGGATCGTGGCTGCGAAGTCGACACCGCTGACCATGTCCTCCGCGTTCCTCGTACCGGGTTTGATGTGGCCGGGCCACCTTGCGACCAGCGGGGTCTTTGTTGAGTTCAGGTAGCAGTTCGCCTTTGCGAACGGGAAGGCCATGCCGTTGTCCGACATGAAGATGACGAGTGTGTTGTCGGCAAGTCCTGCTTCCTCAAGGGACTGCAGGACGGCGCCCATGGACTGGTCGCATCTGTGTACGGAAGAGTAGTACTGTGCAAGCTCCTTCCTGACTTCGGGAAGATCGGGAAGGAATCCGGGTACCCACGCCTCCTCTGGCTTGTAGAACCTGTCGGCATAGATGTGGTAGCCGTAGAATTTGTTTACCTCGTCATCGGCTCCGGCGAACGGTCTGTGCGGGTCGTGGGAATTGGCCATGAGGAAGAAGGGCTTCCTTGCTTCCTTGGCCTGCTCGAAGAACTCCTTGGACCTGGACCTGTAGAGGTCGGGGCTCCTTCCGTAGTTCGATTCGGGCTCCATCATCCTCGAGGCATAGTCCCATGCGAACTTGTCCATGGGGACGGCATGCTTGAGCTTTCCGATGATGCCGTTGTAGTAACCGTTGTCCCTCAGGGTCTCCGTGAGGGTGGGGATGTCCTCGGAGATGGGCATGAAGCCCGGGGCTCCGTTCTTATGGGGGTAGAGGCCGGTCAGCAGGCATTCCCTGGACGGCTGGCAGACGGCGATGGTGACGTGTGCGTTGTCAAGGCAGATGCCTTCGCGTGCAAGTCTGTCCAGATTGGGTGTTATGTCGTCCACCGGGCAGCCGAAGCAACCGATCGAGTTGTAGTTGAGATCATCAGCAAGCATCATGAGGATATTGGGTCTGTCCATTTGTGCGGCCTCCAATTAATTAAAGCTTTTAATTAATTCAATTCTAGCGTATAATCGGAGATATGCAAGGGGAATTTTCAAAAAAAGGCAGAGCCGCGGTCACGGCGGACGGAAAACAGGTATATGAAGTGGAATACGCGTGCGCGGAAACCTCATACCCGCAGTCGTTCCTCGACATCGTGAAGGTCTGGAAGCACCTTGTCATGAAAGAGGGCGTTTCCCCGTCCGGTGCGGCCTTCGAAGGAAGCGGCATCGGCGGAGCACTCGTGATCGCCGCCTGCCTCTGGTGCAGGGACCACGGCATCCCGCTCCCGTCTTCCATAACGCTCAGCGACCCTGTCGTCGCACCGTGTGGAGGTGTCGCCATCCCGTATTTCTCCCAGGCAGACATCGACGACCCGTGCGCATACCCCCTCATCGCAGACTTCTACGGATTCCCGCCCGTGAACCTCATCCTCAGCGAGGATTTCCCGTACGCAGAACAGGCCGATGCCGTCTTCCAACGCATGAAAGACCACGGTGTGGAATGCACATCAGGAGAAGAAATGATTTCGTGAAGGATTTTCCTTGAAATTCTCCGGAAGTGGTGTATTATTTAATTAAATTGATTAATTAATAGGACGGCCGACATGGAAGACATCCGCTTTACAATCACAGACGGAACAGGAGCCTTCAATGAAGATGCTCTCGCAAAACGGACCAGGACATACGAGGGTGCACTCCGCACTGCACAGCAGGGGGAGGAGCGCTACAGGATGAGCCTGGGCTGGCACGATGTCGACGAGTGGGCAGGGGAGGAGTGGCTCTCCGCATACGAGAAGCTTGCGGCAAAGCTCAAGGCCGAGGCCGATGCCCTGGTTGTCATCGGCATAGGCGGATCCAACCAGGCCGCCCGTGCGGTGTACGAGGCCCTCGGAGGGAAGTCCCCGGTCGAGATCATCTGGGCCGGCAACTCCATCTCGGCACATTCGATCACCGAGGTCATCGGATCGCTGGAAGGGAAGAAGAACATCTATATAGACTGCATAGCCAAGAACTTCGAGACCCTCGAGCCCGGAATCGGCTTCAGGGCCATGAGGGATGTGCTCAGGTCCAGATACGGCAAGGACTATACCTCGCATGTGATCTGCACCTTCACCGAGGACACCCCGGCATGGGAGCTCGCACAGAAGGAAGGTTATGAGTTGCTGCCGTTCCCCAAGGACATCGGCGGAAGGTTCACAGCCCTGTCCCCCATAGGACTTTTCCCGCTCTGTGTCGCCGGAATCGATATCCGTGCGATCGCAGCCGGTGCAAGGCACATGATGGACAGGCTCCTTTCAGAGAAGGGGCAGGAGAACATCGCCCTCAGGTATGCCGCGGCCAGGACCTTCATGGCTGGAAGCGGCAAGACAGTCGAGCTCCTTTCATATTTCGAACCCCGTTTCTTCCGCCTTGCCAAGTGGTGGAAGCAGCTCTACGGCGAGTCCGAGGGCAAGGACGACAAGGGACTCCTCCCGATGGACACATGCTATTCCGAGGACCTGCATTCGCTGGGACAGTTCGTCCAGGACGGAACACCCATGCTCTTCGAGACCTTCCTCGATGTACAGAAGCAGGACTTCAGCTACGTGCTCCACGACGACGGTGTGGACGACAGGTTCGGATACCTGGACGGCAAGGATTTCTGGGAGATCAACAAGGCCGCTTACCGTGCGACGATCTCGGCTCATTCCAGACGCTTCCCGTGTCTGATCCTCGAGGTCCCTGCCCTTGATGAAGAGACCTTCGGCCAGCTTTTCTATTTCTTCGAATTCGCATGCTACGTCTCATGCAACATAACAGGCGTCAACCCGTTCGACCAGAACGGAGTCGAGGCATACAAGATCGACATGTTCAGGCTTCTGGGAAAGAAGTGATAGGGGGAGAGACATGGAGAAATACCGTAATCCGGCTTTGCCGATAGAGGAGAGGGTCGAGGACCTTCTTTCGCGCATGACACTCGAGGAGAAGGTGGCCCAGCTCTGCGGCGACCTCTCGCCGTCCTTCCTTGTGGACGGAAAGGTCGACATGGAGGCCCTGAGGAAGAACTTCCCCAACGGCCACGGACGCTTCACGCAGTTCTCGACGGTCGGAATCGTCGATCCAAAGCTGATAGCCAGGATATCGAACGAGGTACAGAGATACTTCGTCGAGGAGACCAGGCTCGGAATCCCCGTTGCACTCCAGACCGAGAACCTCTGCGGCTATCCCGGAAAGGGAGGGACCCTCTATCCGGCACAGATCAACCTGGGCTGCACATGGGAGCCCGAACTGGCCCTCGAGATGGCAAGGAACATCGGGGAGGAGACCAGGAGCGTCGGTATCTCATCCGCAATGAGCCCTGTGATCGATGTCGCCAGGGACCCCAGATGGGGAAGGACATACGAGACATACGGTGAGGACCCGTACCTCGTGTCCCAGTTCGGCAAGAACTACATCGGCGGCATGCAGGGAACCGGCGTGAGCTGCATCGCAAAGCACTTCCTGGGCTACGCTTTCACCCAGGGCGGTGCGAACACCACCGTCTTCCGCTGCGGACACAGGGAGATGTACGAGGATTTCGCAACCCCGTTCGAGGCAGCCATGAAGGACGAGGACCTCGATTCGGTCATGTGCAACTACGGCGAGATCGACGGCATCCCCGTCATAGCCAATCCCGAAATCATCGGAAAGCTGTTGCGTGACGAGATGGGATTCAAGGGAATCTGCACATCCGACGGCGCCGCCATCCTCAGGGTCTTCAACACATACAAGGTCGGAAACACATACGAGGAAGCCGGAGCCATCGCCAAGAAGGCCGGAGCCGATACCGAGATCCCCGTGGGAGCCGCATTCGCGAAGCTCCCCGAGTACGTCAGGTCCGGATTCGTGTCTGAGGAGTGCATCGACGAGTCAGTCAGAAGGGTCCTCAGGATCAAGTTCAAGTGCGGTCTGTTCGAGAATCCGTACTGCGACGAGGGAAGTGTCCCGGCAGACATGACCACACCGGAGAAGAAGGCGCTGTCGGAGAGGATCGCCGCCGATTCACTCGTCCTGCTGAAGAACAGCGGCGTCCTGCCGCTGAAGAAGGGCACCAGGCTCGCCGTCATCGGCCCGCATGCCGATTCACTGAGATATCCCGTTTCCGGATACACATATCCCGCCTACATCGAGATGATGGTGGGCGCTTCCAAGGGTGAGAGCGTCGGAATCGGAGGAATGGCCGACGTGGCAAGCGAACAGCCGACCAATACCGACAACTTCTTCCGCAAGATGCTGGAGATCTTCACTCCCGAACAGCGCGCAAGCCTTGACGACATGAACACCATCCTCAGGAAGATGGAGGCCAGGAGCCTGCGCGAGGTCCTTTCCGACAGGTTCGATGTCTCGTTCGCCGAGGGCTGCAGGATCACCGGTGACGACAGGTCCGGTTTCGACAAGGCGCTGGATGCCGCCGGGAAGTCGGATGTCGTGGTGTTCGCCTGCGGCGGCAACTGCGGATGGACGAACGTCACCGGAGGAGAGGGAATCGACAGGAGCAATCTGGACCTCCCCGGAGTTCAGGAAGAGCTGCTTGAGAAACTCATCGCCACAGGGAAGCCGGTCGTGGTGGTCATATACGGACCTCAGGTGTTCGCGGTCAACTACGCACAGGAGCACGCCGCGGCCATCATCCAGGCGTTCATGCCCGGACAGTATGCCGGCAAGGTCATCGCCGATGCCATCGACGGAACGGTCAACCCGGGCGGAAAGCTCACATTCTCCGTCCCGAGGCATGTGGGCCATATCCCGGTCTACTACAACCACAGATGGGGTTCGGGCTACAACAGACCGCCTGCAACCGGAATCTTCAAGGGCGGTTATGTGGACGGACCGGACGATCCGCTGTACTGCTTCGGATACGGACTGTCCTACACGACGTTCGATATCGGTTCATACTCCGTTGACAAGACGGAGGTCGTGGCCGACGGTGATGTCAGGATCTCCTGCAAGGTCAGGAACACCGGCAAGGTGAAGGGTGACGAGGTCGTCCAGCTTTACACCTCGTTCAAGGGTACCGGAGTCGTCAGACCCGTCCAGGAACTCAGGGGCTTCAGGCGCGTGACCCTGGAACCGGGAGAGGAGAAGACAATCGTCTTCAAGTTGTCGATGAGACAGCTCGGCTATTACGACGAACACATGGAGTTCGTGGTCGAGCCGGGAACACTCGATGTCATGATCGGAGACAAGTGCAGGGACTATCCGGTCCGTGAGCAGATCAGGATTGTCGGAGAGAAGAGGAATGTGAAGGACCGCCGTGTCTACACATGCGATACAGAGGTGTTATGAGCAGGAAAAGACCTAACATAGTTATCTTCAATCCCGATGAGATGCGCTGGGATGCGCTGGGACACATGGGTGTGAACCCGGCCGCAAGGACCCCGTATCTGGATGAGTTCGCAAGGACGGAGGCGGTATCGTTCTCCAATGCATACTGCCAGAACCCCGTCTGCTGTCCTTCCAGATGCTCCTTCTTCACTGGGCTCTATCCCCATGTCAGGGGCCACAGGACCATGCAGCACCTGCTGCACGAGGACGAGTCCAGCATGTTCAGCGAGCTCAAGGCAGCCGGCTACCATGTCTGGATGAACGACCGCAACGACCTTGTCGCCGGTCAGATCCCCGGCCTTGTGGAAGCCCATGCCGATGTCATCTACTCCGGTAAGACCGACCCCCGCGTCATTTCCCCCGACCACGGCAAGCCGGTCATCGCCGGAATCCGCGGCGAGATGGGAAGCAAGTTCTTCTATTCCCACTACATCGGGGAACTCACGACCGATGCTCAGGGCAGATGCTACAACAACGACGATTCCTGTGTGGACGAATGCATAAGGGTCATGGGGGAGGGCGCCGGCGACAAGCCCATGGTGGCTTTCCTGGGACTGTTATATCCCCACTGCCCCTATGGGGTGGAGGAGCCTTACTTCTCCGCCATCGACAGGTCGAAACTGCCGAAGAGGGCCTCGAAGGGAACCGGAAAACCCGTCATGCAGGAAGAGCTGCGCAGACGCATGGGTATAGACCAGCTCGATGAGAAGGACTGGGACGAACTCAGGGCCACGTACCTGGGGATGTGCATGAAGATCGATGACCAGTTCAAGAGGCTCTGCGAGGGACTCAAGGCCAACGGTACCTATGACGACTCCCTCATCATCGTCCTTTCCGACCATGGCGACTTCTGCGGCGACTACAGTCTCCCGGAGAAGAGCCAGAACACGTTCGAGGACTGTCTGACACGAGTCCCGCTTCTGATCAAGCCACCGAAAGGATGTCCCGTCGATCCGGGTGTCACCCATTCCATGGCCGAACTCGTGGATTTCTACGCCACCGTCATGGACTATGCAGGGGTGGAGCCGGACCACGACCAGTACGGCGTATCACTCAGACATATTGTCGAGGACCGCACGCAGTCGGGCAAGGAGTACGTCTTCTGCGAGGGCGGAAGGATGCCCTATGAGCACCAGGCGGACGAATACCACGGAGTCTGCGGACGTTCGGGCGTCATCCCGCGTATCAGCGACTACTGGCCCAAGCAGGATGCCCAGACGGACGGAACGGCCCACATCAAGGGCACGATGATCCGCGACAGCAGATATAAATATATAAAGAGGGCGGACGGGACCGACGAATTCTACGACACCCTCAAGGATCCGCTCGAGGAGAACAACGCCATATCCGACCCCGCCAATGCCGATGCCGTCCTCCGCATGAGGCTGGCCATGCTGGACTGGTACCAGAGGACCTGCGACATAGTGCCAAGGAAAATCGACAACCGCATCAAATACAGCCAGGCCAAGGCCATGACGGCCTCCCTTCCGGACGATATCCGCAGGGGACTTATGGAGGAGTACACGGAAGGTCTCGGCGGTATGGGACTGGCTCTGAGGATACGTGAGGAAAAGCAGAAACTCGAGGGGAATTGACATTTTTTAAATATTTTAAAAAATTATGATTTTTCCTCTTGCGTTCCTCGGAAGATGTGGTATAGTTAAGATAATTAAATTAATTAATTAAATCGAAACGTTTGCGGCGTCCCCATGGAGGAGATGACGTAAAAGAAAAAAGGAGAAGAAAATGAAGAAATTTCTTGCAATTCTTTTGATTCTGGCAGTTGCCGCTGTCGCATTCGCAGGTGGAGACGCCGAGAAGGGATCCACAACAACATCGGCAACCGGACCGGTCGAGATCAACGTCGGCGGACCTACCGGATGGGACACCCTTTCACCGTTCAGAACCAACGTCGGAAACAACATCCCCGTTCTCCAGACAGTCGTCTATGAGAGCCTCGGATACCTCGACGGAACCAACACCCTTGTCCCCTGGTGCGCAAAGGAGTGGAAGACAACAGACAACGGCGTGTCCTACGACATCACCCTCTATGATTACATCACAGACTCCGCAGGAAACAAGATCACTTCCGCAGACCTCGTGTGGTTCATCGAGACAGCCAAGGAGAAGGCACTGAAGCCCAACTTCAAGTATGTCGAGAGCGTTGTCGCAACAGGCGAGTACACATTCAAGGTCACATTCAACTACACACTGGTCGGTGTCTTCGAGACATTCATGACAGATACATTCGTCTGCTCCAAGGCAGCATACGAGAAGCAGGGTGACGATTTCGTCAACTCATGCATCACGACATCCGCCTACAAGTGCACATCCTTCGTTTCCGGTTCGACCGCTGTATTCGAGAAGAGGGATGACTACTGGCAGGACCTCTCGCTGCTCTGCGCACAGCTCCAGCCGAATGTCGACAAGGTCACATTCCACACGATTCCCGAGGCAGCACAGCTCGGTATCGCTCTTGAGACCGGTGTCATCGATTTCGCAGTCCAGTTCCCCGCATCCACAGCCGTCCAGTTCGATGGCCTCAAGGACTTCACACTCCAGAAGGGTGAGTCCAGAAACGGAATGCAGATCTTCTTCTCGGGTGCCGAAGGGAAGGCCGTTGCAAACGACAAGTACCTCAGACAGGCCATCTGCTATGCACTCAACAACCAGCTGATGATCGACGCTGTCCTCGAGGGATACGGCGATGAGATGCACGACAGTGCCGCAACATATGCAATGGGATATCAGGATAGCTGGAGGACAGAGGAGTACTATCCGTACTCGGTCGAGAAGGCCAAGGCTGCCCTCGCCAAGTCCAACTACAAGGGACAGGAACTGGTCCTGCTCGGAAGCTCCAACACCAAGACCCTGGCTGAGATCATCCAGAACTGCTGCGCCGCAGTCGGAATCAACATCAAGCTCGACCTCAGGCAGACAGCCATGGTCACAGCCATCAGACTTGACGGAACACAGTACGACATGTTCATCAACCAGGTCGGCGGAATCACACTGGCCAACCACTGGAACACAAGATACGACGCCAGAGCCTACAAGGCCGGTGACGCCACATCCAGAAAGGACATGGTCCTTGCAGACATGATCGCAGAGGCTTCCACAGTCGATGGCTTCACGGTCGAGAACATCAACAAGGTCCACAACTACATCAAGGAAGAGGCTTACGGTTACGGAATGTACCAGCCCCAGGTCCTGTCGGTCTGGAGCAACAAGCTCGGAATCAAGGAAGTCGTGAACGACAACATCAAGTGCGTTGTCCCGACAGCCTGCGTCTACAGATAATTCGTCAACAGACTTGAAGATGCCCCGGGGCCTGCAAAGCCCCAGGGCATTTTTCGATAATCGAACATAGGTTTTTGAAAAAAAAAGGAGGAGCTGGAATAATGCTGAGATACTTCCTTAAGCGCCTGCTGTGGATGATCCCCATCATTCTTGCGGTTGCTATCGTAGTCTTCACCCTGATGACCTTCTGTCCCGGAGACCCGGCTGAGATCATCCTGGGTTCGGAGGCCACTGACGATGCCCTTCAGGCAAAGAGGGACGAACTCGGATTGAGCGACCCGTACTTCGTCAGACTTGGCCGCTATCTGAGTGATACATTCATCCATTTCAATCTGGGTGTGGCATGGAAAACGGGAATCCCCATCGGACAGTCCATTGCGGAGAGACTTCCCAGAACCATGCTTCTTTCGGGAATCACACTGCTGCTTTCGTTCGGTATAGGTGTTCCCCTCGGAGTAATCGCGGCTGTCAACCAGAACAAGTGGCAGGACTCGCTCTGCATGGTCCTCGCACTCGTCGGCGTCTCGATGCCTAACTTCTGGCTTGCACTCCTGCTCGTCATACTCTTCGCGGTCAAGCTCCAGTGGCTTCCCGCACTTGGAATCGGTGGCGTGAAATACTACATACTGCCCGCCATTTCCTCATCATCCATGCACATCGCATCCGCCGCACGTCAGTCGAGGTCTTCCATGCTCGACGTCATCAGGTCGGATTACATCACAACCGCCAGGGCAAAGGGTGTTCCCGAGAAGCAGGTCATCACCAAGCATGCACTCAAGAACGCTCTGATCCCCATCATCACCATGATGGGAACACAGTTCGGAAAGATGCTCGGCGGAGCCATGATCATCGAGACCATCTTCTCGATTCCCGGCATGGGAACCCTGATCATCACATCAGTCAACAACAGGGACTATCCCGTTGTCCAGACAGGAACTATCTTCCTGGCAATCGTCTTCTCCTTCAGCATGCTGCTGGTCGATATGCTCTATGCACTGGTCGACCCGAGGATCAAGGCCCAGTACCAGAGGAAGGCAAAGATGGGGAGGGTGAAGTAAGATGGCTAAGAAAGTAAAGAAAGGTCAGTCCGAGTTCTCCAGGTTCCTCTATCAGCTGAGCAAGAACAAGATGGCGATGATCGGACTCGCAATCATCGTCCTTGAGATCATCGTGGCCATCATAGCCCCGTGGATCGCTCCTTACGGATATCAGGAAATCGATACAACCGCCCTCAGGCAGGCACCGAGTGCCGCCCACTGGTTCGGTACGGATGAGATCGGAAGAGACATCTTCTCCCGTGTCCTGATCGGAACGAGGTATTCGCTGTCGATGGGTATCCTCGCGACCCTCATAAGCGCCGCGATAGGAATAGTCATAGGTGCAATCGCCGGTTTCGCGGGCGGTTGGGCAGACAACATCATCATGAGGTTCCTGGACGTCATCCAGTCGTTGCCCGGAATGCTCCTGGTCATCGTCATGTCCGCTGTCCTGGGTTCCGGATACTTCAACACCATCCTGGCACTGTCCGTCGGTTCCATACCTGCATCGGCCAGAATGCTCAGGGCCAACATGCTCAGACAGAGGAAGGCCGAGTACATCGAGGCCGCGTACTCCATCAACTGCAGCGCACCCAGGATCATATTCAGACACCTTGTCCCGAACTCGATTTCGGCCAACATCGTCCAGATGACAATGGGTGTATCGCACGTCATCGTCCAGGCCGCATCCCTGTCCTTCATCGGACTCGGAATCCAGCCGCCCATCCCCGACTGGGGCGCAATGCTCTCCGGAGCCAGGGCCTTCATCAGGAAGTCGCCGCACATGGTCATCTTCCCGGGTCTTGCAATCGCAGTGACGGTCCTTGCCGTCAACATGCTGGGTGACGGTGTCAGGGACGCCATGGACCCGAAGCTCAAGAAGTAAGGAGGAGTACAGATGCCCAGAAGTTATCTTGAAATAGAGAATCTCAAGGTCGAGTACTTCTCGTCCAAGGAAACGGTTCATGCCGTCAACGGTGTCAATCTCCGCATGCACAAGGGAAAGACACTGGGACTTGTCGGAGAGACAGGCGCAGGCAAGACCACAATCGCCAAGTCCATCCTCAGGATCCTCCCGGACGTAGGTTCCAGGATCGTCGAAGGTTCCATCTATGTGGAGGGAAACGACCTCCTCAAGCTCAAGGAAGCCGACATGAGGAAGATCAGGGGAAACGACATCTCCATGATCTTCCAGGATCCCATGACCGCACTCAACCCGGTCCAGAGGGTCGGAGAGCAGATTTCCGAAGCTGTCAAGCTGCACTCGGACATGACCAAGGAGCAGTGTGACGCCCGCGCCAAGGAGATGCTCAAGATGGTCGGAATCACCGAGGACCGTTTCTCGGAGTATCCGCACCAGTTCTCAGGCGGAATGAAGCAGAGGATCGTCATTGCAATCGCTCTTGCATGCAACCCCAAGATCCTGCTTGCCGACGAGCCCACAACCGCCCTGGACGTGACCATCCAGGCACAGGTCCTGGACCTTGTCGCAGAGCTTCAGAAGAAGTTCAACACATCCATGCTTCTGATCACACACGATCTCGGTGTCGTCGCCCAGGTCTGTGACGAAGTCGCCATCATCTACGCCGGTCAGATCGTCGAGTACGGAACCAAGGAACAGATATTCCATCATCCCTCGCACCCGTACACGATCGGACTGTTCGGAGCCATCCCCGACATGGCGGGTGACGACGAGTGGCTGCACCCGATCGAGGGTCTGCCGCCAGATCCCACCAAGCCGATTGTCGGCTGCCCGTTCGCACCGAGATGCAAGTTCGCATCCGAGAAGTGCTTCAAGGAGACTCCGCCGACACTCAAGACGCCGGACGGACATGAGAGCACATGCCACAACATGGATCTCGTGGTAAAGGAGGGAAAGTAACATGTCGGAAATGGTAAGAGTTGAAGGACTTAAGAAATACTTCCCCACCGCAAGAGGACTCCTCCATGCGGTCGACGATGTCACCATGACGATCGAGAAGGGCCATACCGTAGGTATCGTCGGAGAGTCCGGCTGCGGTAAATCCACACTCGGAAGGACGATCATCCATCTTCTGGAGAAGACGGACGGAAAGATCTTCCTCGAGGGCAAGGATGTATCCGACGTCAAGGGCAAGGACCTGGCGAAGGTCCGCGAGCAGATGCAGATCATCTTCCAGGACCCGTATTCATCCATCGATCCCAAGAAGTCCATCCGCGACACGGTCAAGGAGCCGCTGTATGTCTCCAGGAGATATACCAAGGCCGAGATCGAGGAGAAGACGGATGAGCTGATGGATCTGGTCGGAATCGACGAGAGACTGAAGTACGCATATCCGCACGAGCTCGACGGAGGAAGAAGGCAGCGTGTCGGCATCGCCCGTGCACTTGCCCTGGATCCCAAGTTCGTCGTCTGCGACGAGCCCGTATCCGCCCTGGACGTCTCCATTCAGGCACAGGTCCTCAACCTGCTGAAGAAACTCCAGCAGGACAGGAACCTCACATACATGTTCGTCACACACGACATGTCCGTCGTGCGCCACATCTCCGATGAGATCTGCGTCATGTATCTCGGACAGGTTGTCGAGAAGTGCCCCTCCAAGGAGCTCTTCAGGAAGCCCCTGCATCCGTATACCAAGGCATTGCTCTCCGCAATCCCGTCGACGGATATCGACAATCCCACAAAGAGGGAGATACTGCAGGGTGAGCTCACTTCACCGATCAACCCCAAGCCGGGCTGCAGGTTCGCCGCACGCTGTCCGTTCGCAACCGAGGCCTGCCATCAGCCGCAGGTCCAGCAGGAAGTGGAGAAAGGACATTTCGTCAGATGCTGCCGTGTTAAGGAAGTCAACTGACGCGGAGGGAAAATGAAGGACATCTGCCTTTTCATTTCAGATCAGCATTCATATCTCCAGCAGGGTTTTGCTGGAGATACGATTGTCAGGACACCGAATCTCGACCGCATAGTCGCTGAAGGCGTGTCCTTCGACAACAACTACACATCCTATCCGCTGTGCGTTCCGGCAAGGATGAGCCTCATGTCGGGTCAGCTTGCCAGCAGATGCGCGGTGATGGGCAACTTCAGCGTCCTGGATTCCAGGCGCCCGACCTTCGCCCACTGCCTCAATTCCGTCGGATACGAGACGGTGCTCTGCGGAAGGATGCATTTCGTCGGTCCCGACCAGAGGCACGGATTCTCCAAAAGGATCGCCGGCGACATCACGCCCATCTTCCAGAACAGACCCACCGAGGCCTTCAAGAGGGAGAGGGGAGTCCATCTGAACACACCGACCGGCGGAGCCAACTGTGTCACGATCATCGGTGCGGGCAATTCTCCGACACTGGAGTTCGACAGGTATGTCGTTGAACATGCCGTCGACTACCTGAGGGATTCCTATGAGAAACCCCAGTTCCTCTGTGTCGGAACCTATGCACCCCACCATCCGTACGTGGCTCCGAAGGAGCTCTACGACTACTATTATGAGAAGGTCGGAAACGACCTTTCCATGAAGGACCTTCCGCTTCCCGAGTTCTATCAGGGTAAGTTCCAGGACAGGGATCCCCAGGTCGTCAGGGCCGTCAGGGCCGCCTACTACGCCATGGTCGAGTTCACCGACCGTGAGGTCGGAATGGTCTACGATGCGTTCCGGGAGTATCTGAAGCGCACCGGACACGAGGGCATCTTCATCTATGCCTCCGACCACGGCGACCACATCGGAGCCTACGGACTCTACGGAAAGGAGACGTTCCTCGAGGAATCGTCCCACACACCGATGATGTTCACGGGAGACGGAGTGGCGAAGGGTGTCCGCATCAAAGGAGCGACTTCCCTGATGGACCTCGGACCCACGCTCTGCGAGCTCGCAGGTGCGCCGACAGCTCCCGAGACCGACGGTGTGAGTTTCGCATCGCAGGTCCTTGGCGGAGAGGACGATCTGGAGAGGATGGTCATCTCCGAGCTGGGCGGAACCGTGAGCCGCAAGGACGGAAGCATCCCGTATGCACAGATGGTCAAGTACCGCAACTACAAGTTCGTCCACTACGACGGACTCGACAGTGACGGGATCTACGACATAGAGAAAGACCCGCACGAGCAGGTCAACCTCATAGGTTCCATGCCGGAGCTGGCACAGAAGTGCAGGGACTTCCTTGCATCGAAGTGCGCACCGAAATCCGTGATAGAGGACAACGCCCGCCGTGAGGCGGCAGGTCTCGGGATCTTCACGAAGTGTTCGTTCGACTCCGAGGACCGCTGGCATGCGCCGGACGCTGCACGCCACTATCCGGAGGAGATGGTATCCAGTACGATCAAACCCAAACCGATGGTCTGGGGTTGAATGATAACCGAAGAAACTCATTTATAAGGAGTAAGATATGCCATTAGTACCGATGAGAGTCATCCTTGACGCCACCGACAGATACAACTACGCACAGGGTGCATTCAACGTGAATGCAGTCGCACAGGCCAAGGCCGTCATCGAGGTCCATGAGATGTTCCGCAGCGCCGCTATCCTCCAGGGTGCGGACCTTGCGAACGGATTCATGGGCGGAAGGACGGACTTCGCCAACGCCACACTCGAGGACAAGAAGGTCGGAGCCAGGAACATCGCCGCCGCGGTCAAGAAGTACGCGGTCGATTCCCCGGTACCCGTGGCACTGCATCTCGACCACGGCAAGAACTTCGATTCCTGCAAGGCCGCCATCGAGGGCGGTTACACATCCGTCATGATCGACGGCTCCTCGCTGCCGTTCAAGGAGAACATCGAGCTGACCCGCGAGGTCGTCAAGTACGCCCATGAGAGAGGCGTAACGGTCGAGGGAGAGCTCGGAGTGCTCGCAGGAGTCGAGGACCATGTCTTCGCCGCCAATTCCACATACACCAACCCGATGGATGCCATCGAGTTCTTCAAGAAGACCAAGGTAGATGCCCTGGCCATCTCCTACGGAACAAAGCACGGCGCCAACAAGGGTGCCGACACGGTCATCCGCAAGGAAATCGCCATCGCAACCAAGGAGTGCATGAGGCACGAGGGGATCCAGGGCGTCCTGGTCAGCCACGGTTCGTCAACGGTCCCGCAGTACATCGTCAAGGAGATCAACGACCTCGGCGGTGACGTGCGCAATGCATACGGAATCAAGATCGAGCAGCTCCAGGAAGTCGCCAAGTGCGGTATCGGCAAGATCAACGTCGACACCGACATCAGACTTGCAGTCACCAGGAACTTCCGCGAGCTCTTCAGGGACAAGCCGGAGCTCCGCAACAGCCCGTCCATCGGACCAGTCTATGAGCTCATGATGAAGAACCCGTCCGCATTCGACCCCAGGGTCTTCCTCCCGCCGGTAATGGATGCCGTCATGTACGGGAAGATCGAGGATGCCGACACGGCACTTCTGTTCGAGAGGATGGAAGCCGGAGTCAAGGAAGCCGTCGGTTCCCTCATCATCCAGTTCGGTTCATACGGCAAGGCTCCGCTGGTGGAGTACGCCACACTCGAGCAGATGGCCGAAAGATACAAGAAGGAAGGCATCTGATGGGTAAGAACATTCTCGTGGCACACGGTGGCGGCCCCACGGCCGTCATCAACACCTCCCTCCAGGGAGTGGTGGAAACGGCAAGGGCCGACGGCGGATTCGGAAAGATCATGGCCGCCAGGTTCGGTGCCGAGGGAATCCTGAAGAACGACCTCCTGGACCTCACGAACGTCCCGGCCTCGACGATCTCCAGGCTTTCGCACACTCCGGCATCGTCCATCGGTTCCTGCAGAAGGAAGCTTTCGGATGCCGATTATCCTGCCGTCATAGAGTGCATGAAGAAGAACGACATCGGAGTCTTCTTCTACAACGGCGGAAACGACAGCATGGACACATGCAACAAGATTTCCATCCTCGCCGAGAAGGAAGGCCTGGACCTCAAGGTCATAGGAATCCCCAAGACGATGGACAATGACCTCGCCTTCACGGACAACTGCCCCGGATTCGGTTCGGCCGCACGCTATGCCGCGATCAACGCCAGTGAGCTCGCCCTCGACGCCAACGGACTTCCGATCCACGTCGTGGTCCTAGAGCTCATGGGAAGGAACGCAGGCTGGGTAACCGCCGCTTCCGCGCTGGCCGCACGCGTCACCAACTGCGAGGTACTGACATACCTGCCCGAGAAGCTCGTCGACATGGATGTCATGCTGAAGGACATCGAGAAGGCATATGCCAAGGGACACGGCTGTCTTGTCACGGTATCAGAGGGTCTCTGCGGACCCGACGGGAACCCGCTTGCGGATTCCGGTATCGTCGACGGATTCGGACACAAGGTCCCCGGCGGAGTCGGTGAGTACATCTCCCGCCAGATCATGCAGAAAATCGGCCTGAAGTCCAGGGCGGAGAAGCCTGGCCTTCTGGGAAGGACCTCCATCGCATACCAGTCCGAGGTCGACAGGCTCGAGGCCTATGCCGTAGGAAAGAGGGCTGTCGAGGCCGCTGCCGAAGGCAAGACCGGTTTCATGGTCGCGATCAACGCCGACAGGAGCAGGGATTTCTCGTTCACACTGGATCTCGTTCCGCTTGCGGATGTGGCCAACGTCGAGAAGAAGTTCCCGCTCGAGTGGATCGAGGGTACGAACAGGATCGCGGATGAGTTCTTCAGGTACGCCGATCCCCTCATCGGAAGCATCCCCGAGTATGCCATTCTCAGGTAAAAGGCGGTTCCTATGAAGCACATTTATCTTAATCTGAAAAGATTCGATATCCCAAAAGCAAAGGGTGGAGTGAATTCAATCGCCAATCCCTGCGAATGGGGTAATTATATCGTCAGCAACACACAGGAAAAGCTGAAGCAGTTCCCGGGTGTCGAGTTCGCACAGTTCTTTCCTGAAGCACATCTGATCCCCGCCTGCAAGGCGAAGACAGCCGACAGCCCCGTACAGGTCGGAACACAGGGTCTCTTCTGGGCCGATACTGCTGTCGGAGGACCCTTCGGAGCCTTCACGACATCCCTTACGGGAAATGCCGCGACATCGTTCGGTTGCAGCTATGCGCTGATCGGACATTGCGAGGAGCGCAACAAGCTCGCCGCAATCCTGGCCGAGGCCGGTGTCGTGGATCCCGCAGCCGTGAACAGGATCCTTAACAAGGAGATCCTTGCCGCACAGAAGGCCGGGATGAAGGTCCTTTACTGCATCGGTGAGAAGGATACGGAGCTCGCCGACTGGGACAAGGTCCTTGGTGACCAGCTCTCCATCGGCCTTGCCGGTGCCGACCTCTCCAAGGTCGCCATCGCATACGAGCCCGTATGGTCCATTGGTCCGGGGAAGACCCCTGCTGACAAGCCCTACATCACCAAGGTGGCTCGCTTCGTGAAGGAGAAGACAGGCAACCTGGATGTCGTCTACGGCGGAGGTCTCAAGACCGACAACGCCGCGATGCTGGCATCCATAGAGGAGATCGACGGCGGACTGATCGCCCTGACGCAGTTCTCGGGCGACATCGGATTCTACCCCGATCAGTACATCGAGATCATAAAGACATATCTGGAGGCATGAGATGAAGCTAGAATTTGAGTATGGCGAAGGAAAGATGGCGGCCAATCTGCCGGACAACACCGACGTTTTCATTCCCGGCGAGACAGTTAAGGACCCGCAGTGCCTTCCGCAGGACTGGGACAGCCTCTACAAGGCCACCCTTGAGTCCGTCCGCAACCCCATAGGCATGCCGGCACTCAGGGACCTGGCCAAGCCGGACAGCAAGGTCGTGTTCGTCATCCCAGACATCGTCAAGGGCGGATGCCAGGCGACCAGCCACAGGAAGGTCTCCATCAGGGTTTGTCTCGACGAGCTGTATTCCAAGGGAGTGAAGAAGGAGAACATCCTTCTCCTGTTTTCCAACGGACTCCATCCCAGGGCAACGGTAGGTGAGATGAAGAAGATCCTCGGAGAGGACCTTTTCAATGAATTCTACTATACCAACCAGATAACAAGCCACGATTCGGAGGATTACGAGCATCTGATGGACCTCGGCTTCACGTCATGGGGCGACCATGTCCTGATGAACAAGTACGTCTTCGACGCGGACATCCCCATTCTTATCGGACACACCCAGGGCAACCCCTACGGCGGTTACAGCGGCGGCTACAAGCACTGTGCCACGGGAATCACGCACTGGAAGAGCATCTCGTCCCACCATGTCCCGCAGGTCATGCACAAGCCGGAGTTCGTCCCCGTATCTGCCCACAACCAGATGAGGGAGAAGTTCAACCAGCACGGAATGCTCATGGAAGAGAAGATGGGCCACAAGTTCTTCTGTTGCGACGCTGTCCTGGACACATATTCAAGACAGATCGCCATCTTCAGCGGATACGCGAAGGAGATGCAGCCCGTCTCATGGAAGGTCGCCGACAAGAGGACCTATGTCCACTGGGCGGAGAAGAAGTACGACGTGATCGTGTTCGGCATGCCGACCGATTTCCACTACGGAAACGGAATGGGCACC
Organism: Sphaerochaetaceae bacterium; assembly: GCA_045116915.1. Classification (GTDB taxonomy): domain Bacteria; phylum Spirochaetota; class Spirochaetia; order Sphaerochaetales; family Sphaerochaetaceae; genus UBA9732. The sequence continues at coordinate 42,536 of JBGUMQ010000051.1, forward strand.
AACCCCATCCAGATGATGCAGGCCCTCTCGGCCCAGGTCATCAGGCACAAGAGGATCATGAGCGACCATTGCGTGTTCATCGTCTCCAGCATCTGCGACGGTTATTTCCACGACGAGAGATGGCCGTACCTCAGGGAGCTGTATGACATGTTCCAGCATGACTACATGAACATCCTTCCCGACATGAACCGCTACGGCGAGTACTTCGCAACCAACGAGGAGTACATCCGCAAGTACCGTTTCGCCAATGCGTTCCATCCGTTCCACGGCTTCTCCATGATGAGCTGCGGACATCTTGCCGAGATGAACACGAGCGCCATCTACATCGTCGGTGCGCGTGAGCCCGGAATCGCAAGGGGAATGGGACTCAAGACAAGGGCGACCTTCGAGGAGGCCCTTGAGGATGCGAAGAAGAAGTATGTCGGGGAGAACCCGAACATCCTGGCACTTCCTCTGACATTCAAGCTCGGTGCCGTGCACCTCTGCATGAAGGATGCGGATCCCGTACAGGACCTTTCCGACTCGACCTGCCATCCCGCAGGATGATTGAAAGCAAATGATAGTACTCATCGTCATCACCGTTTTCGTCGCCACAATCGTCGGTTCCATCAGCGGAATCGGCGGTGGCGTCCTCATCAAGCCCGTCCTGGATGCAGTGACGGGCATGCCCGCCAGCCAGATCAGTTTCCTCTCCGGAATCACGGTCCTGACAATGACGATCGTCTCGCTTCTCAGGAGCAGGGGCGGAGAGCAGAAGATAAGCAGGACGACGATCTTCCTGGCCATCGGCGCCGCCGTGGGCGGAGTGGCCGGCAAGAAGGTGTTCGACATCATCAAGACATCGGCCGGAAACGATGCCATGGTCAGCCTGATCCAGAACATAATCATGGTCATCCTGACCGTGGCCGTGTTCATCTACACCGTCAAGAAGGACAAGGTGAACACGAAGAACGTGGAGAACAAGGCCGTCGTCGTCATCGCCGGCTTCGTACTCGGCGTCCTTTCATCGTTCCTCGGAATCGGCGGAGGACCCATCAACCTGATGATTCTGTCCTACCTGTTCTCCATGGACACGAAGACCGCCGCGCTGAACTCGCTGTTCGTCATCTTCTTCTCGCAGGTGCTTTCGCTGGTCACCACACTCGTCACCCGGAGCGTCCCGGAGTTCGACTGGACCATGCTCCTGCTGATGATGGGCTTCGCAGTCGTCGGAGCGACACTTGGCCGTGCGTTCTCGAAGAAGATGTCCTCCAAGGCCGTAGACAAGCTGTTCATGATCCTCATGGCGGTGATCATCGGTCTTTCCCTCTACAACTGCATCAGATACGGGATGATGCTCTGATCGCCTGACGGCAGAAGGGTTCAGGTTCTATTAATGCCGTTTGTCTGATAGAATGTCGGACATGGAGAAACTAAGACAACTCTCGCTTCTCATCAAGCCCGCATCCTCGCTGTGCAACCTCAGGTGCAGGTACTGTTTCTACGAGGATGAATCGGAGAACAGGAGCCAGAAGTGCTACGGCATCATGGACATTCCGACAACCGACAGACTCATAGCCTCCGCGGCGGAGGCCACGACCGACAATGCCCTGATTTCCATTGGGTTCCAGGGAGGTGAGCCGACCGTGGCCGGCCTGGACTATTTCAGGCACTTCATGGAAGAGGAGAAGAAGTACCCCGGAAGGCGGTTCATCCATTCCATACAGACAAACGGCTATGCCCTGGACGAGGAGTGGGCCGTATTCCTGGCGGAGAACGATTTCCTTGTCGGAATATCGATCGACGGATACAGGGACCTCCACGACCTCCACAGGCTCACACCTTCAGGAGAAGGCTCGTTCGACAGAATCGCCGCGAACCTGGAGCTTCTGAAGAAACATGACGTTGCGGTCAACGCCCTTTGCGTCGTCACGAAGCAATGCACCGAACGTCCGCACCGTGTATACAACAGGCTCAAGGGAATGGGATTCAGGTATCTGCAGTTCATAGCATGCCTTGATCCGATAGGACAACCCAGGGGACAGCAGGACTATTCGCTCACTCCGGAGGACTACGGCAGGTTCCTCTGCGCCACATTCGACGACTGGTACAAGGACTGGAAAGAAGGGAACTTCACCAGCGTGAGACAGTTCGACGACTATATCCACGTGATGACAGGTGTACAGCCGTCATCATGCGCGGCAGCGGGAAGATGCGGTTCCTATCTTGTGGCGGAAGCCGACGGCAGCCTTTATCCCTGCGATTTCTATGTGCTCGACGAATGGAACCTCGGAAAGATAGGGGACATCTCCGTCCTCCAGGCCATCAACTCCCCGAAAGCTCTCGCCTTCAGGACCGACAACGGAAGGCTTCCGGACCCGTGCACCGCCTGCAACTGGCTCCCGATCTGCCACGGCGGATGCAAGAAGGACATCACTGCCGGCTGCCACAACGAGCCGGAAAACTATTTCTGCCCGGCATACAGGTTCTTCTTCGAATACGCATCGGAGCGCCTGATGGAAGTGGCGCAGGAGGAGTTCAGGGCGATGCAGGGAAGGAGATGATGAAATGTGGTTCCGGCCATTGACAAGCTATGCGGAACAGTTATACTGAAAAAAAAATCACTGAAAAAAAATTCAGTAAAATTGTTCTGCGGAGGAAACGATGTTCATCGGCAGGGAAAAGGAACTGGAAGAACTCAGGAAGCAGTTCGGCTCGGGGACCAGGAGCGTTGTCCTTGTCTATGGGAAACGCAGGGTCGGAAAGACCAGTCTGATCAGGGAATCCCTCAAGGGCTACGATGGAACTGTAGTCAACCATCTTTGCGTGAAAAGCAGTTATGAAGGCAATCTCAGACTTCTGTGCAGAAGTGTTGCCCTTTCATACGGTCTCTCTCCGTCCTTATCGTTTTCGACTATGTACGATCTCTTCGATTTCATCGGATCCCGGGGAGAACCTGTGATCGTGATTCTGGACGAGTACCAGTATCTGAAGGAATCGGGGAAGGACATGGAAGTGGATTCCATCATGCAGGCGGTTGCCGATTCGCTGCCGGACAATGTCAAACTCGTTCTCTGCGGGTCGTACATCACCGTCATGAAAGAACTTCTTGAGGATTCCGACCCTCTGTTCGGACGCTTCACATCCATCATCCATCTTACGGAGTTCGATTATTATGATTCCGCCCGGTTCTGCCCGGGATTGTCTGTCCGTGAGAAAATCCGGTTCCATTCGGTTTTCGGAGGATCCCCGTACGTTCTCTCGAATCTCGATTTCGGAAAGACTCTGGAAGAGAACATAGTGGAACTGGCTCTGGATCCGAACAGCATATTCAGGACATTCATAGAGAACATCGCGTTGAATGAAATCCGGAAGACCTACGACATAAGGATCCTCGAAGCGATCGGTAATTCACGAAAACGGTTCAATGAGATAGCATCCATCATAGGATTCGGGGATTCCAGTCTGTTGGACAAGCAGATGAAGAATCTCCTCAACATGGAGACAATATCGAAAACCGTCCCCATAAACGCTCTGTCGGATAAGAAAAAACAGTTCTATGAAATCAACGACAATCTGATGCGTTTCTACTTCACCTACGTGTTCTCATATGACAGTCTCATATACAAGTTCGGTCCGGAGGAATTCTTCAGGAATGTGGTATCGAAATCACTCAGGACATTCATCAGTCTGAGATTCGAGAGAATCGCAATCCAATACATGATGAGGCTTGCCCGCTCCGGAAAGCTTGACGGTGTGCAGGATTTCGGGACCTTCTGGTACGATGACAGGAAGAACCACAGGAGCGGCCAGTTCGATTGCGTACTGAAATACCCTGAAGGATATGATTTCTATGAGGTGAAGTTCTTCGACAGCCCCATGACCCGTAGGGAGTGTGAAGAGGAAGAGAAGCAGGTGAGGTCGATTGCGGACATGGTGTGCAGGAAAACAGGATTCATATGTTCTTCCGGATTCGATTTCACGGATGACCGCTACGACCTCATCGGAGGAGAGGACCTTTATGACATCCGGAATTGATTTCGACATAGTCGTGGCTGGGGCCGGAAACGCCGGTCTCATGGCTGCCGTAAGGCTTCAGAAGGCGGGCCTGAAGGTACTTCTGGTGGAACAGAACAACCATCCGGGCGGATGTGCGACTTCCTATGTGCGCGGCCGATTCGAGATAGACCCGTGCCAGCATGAAATCGCAGCGGTCGGAAGTGCGGCCAAGCCGGGAATAATCAGGAGCATGTTCAATGACATGGGCGTGGACATCGGCTGGGTCCAGGTGAAGGATTGCTTCCGCATTGTGGGTGCATATTCCGACGGAACTCCCATGGACGTCACCGTCCCCAGCGGACGTGAGGCCCTGATCGATGTCCTTGAGCGCGAGGTTCCCGGCTGCAGTGAGAAGATGGAGAGGTTCTTCGATCTCCTTTCCGAGGTCAACGACGGTCTGACCTATTTCTCCGGTGTCGACAGGTACAGCATACCGCATGCTCTGAAAAACTATCCCGATCTCCTCGTCACCGGATCATACTCGTGCAACGAGGTCTTCAGGGCCATGGAGCTGCCGCAGAAATGCGTGGACATCCTTTCATCCTACTGGTCGTATATCGGCGTCGATCTGGACCGCGCCGCCTTTCTGCCTTACGCCATGATGATCAGCTGTTTCATGGAGGACGGGGCATACATCTCCACTTGCACAGCCCATGAGATATCCACTGCCATCGAGGACCGCTTCAGGGAACTCGGTGGGACGGTCTGGTACAACTGCAGGGCGGAGTCCTTCCTCTTCGATGGCGACCGTCTGTCAGGAGTGATGACCTCTTACGGGGAAGTCAAATGCGGATATGCTCTTGCCAACATCAACCAGGACATCGTCTACGGGAAGATGGTTCCTCAGGAACTTGTGCCGCCAAGGCTCAGGAAACTCGCATCCGCAAGGAAGGGAAGATACGGGGCAAGGATGTTCACGGTACATCTCTGCCTTGACGTCCCGCATGAGGAACTTGGGATACACGACTACTCGATATTCATAGTCGGCACCGCCGATTCGGTGAGGGAATACTCGGACATCATGGGCGGAATGGAAAGCAACAGGTTCGCCATATTCGTCTGCTACAACGTGGCCAACCCCAAAGCCTCGCCGGAAGGGACCTGCATATGCTCACTCACCACGTTCTGCACACCTTCCGACTGGGAGGGCCTGAGCCAGGAGGAGTACGGGAAGTTCAAGACCAGGTGCGCGGAGAAGCAGATTTCCCTTTTGAAAGAGAAGACGGGAATCGACCTGAAAGGCCACATAGAGGAAATCTCCGTGGCGACCCCGTGGACGTTCGCACGGTATCTGGGGACTCCGGAAGGCTGTGCCTACGGCCATGAGGCCGGAGACTGGGACGACATCATCACCAGGAACATGCAGATAGACAAGGACTATCCGCTGAAGGGACTCGGGACTATAGGAGCCGACGGGCCGAGGGGCGACGGTTTCTCCTCCGCATACCAGTGCGGCGAGCAGATGGCCAGACTTGCGCTGAAGGAGTTGGGGCAGGAGGGCGGACTATGAAGAACAGACTGAAAGTGAAGGTCGGCCCGTCCAGACTCGGGGACATGATGGAGTTCAAGAACATCCCGCGCAGGAGGGACAGGGTCATAGACGCGTCTCCCGACATGCCGATCGAGGCTTCATTCAGGATAAACGCCAACGCCGGGATGCTGCATCCGCACATCCAGGAAATGACCGTTGTGGAGATCCTGGATCATCCGGCTTCGGATTCCAGGACACTGGTCCTGCGGAAGACCGACGGCAGTCCCGCAGCATGGTTCCGCGCCGGACAGTTCGTCTCAGTGAGGTTCGGGACGGACAGGGGTGAGTTCTCCAGGCCTTTCTCTATTGTGACCTCTCCTGCCCGGACCACGGACGGAATCATAGGCATCACGGTGAAGAGGAGGGAGGACGGTCTTGTATCATCCCATGTCATGGATCGGATGAAGGAAGGCGACCGTGTCCTTGTATCGGAACCCTGCGGGCAGTTCTTCCATGACAGGCTCCGCGACAGCGGCAATGTGGTGGCGGTGGCTGGCGGAAGCGGGATAACGCCGTTCATGTCCATGGCCAGGGCCATACGTGACGGGGTGGAGGATTTCAACCTCACGATCATCTACGGATCTCGAACTTGGGATTCCATCCTGTTCAGGGATGAGCTCGGCATCATATCCTCTGAGACAGATAAGGTAAGGGTTATCAATGTCCTGTCGGACGAGGAACACGCTGGAACAGTGCATGGATCAATAAACGCGGACATCATACGCACGTATGCGCCGGATGACTATTCACTGTTCATCTGCGGTCCGGAAGGCCTTCACAGGGCGATGGACAAAGCGGTGGAGGAACTGGGGCTGCCGCGTCGCCGCGTCAGGTGTGAGGCGTGCGGGGTTCCTGCATCGGACATGGAGGAGAAGGTATTCCATGTCAGGGTCATCCAGGGACCGCATGGGCACGACATCACGGCATCTTCCCGGGAGACGCTTATTTCTGCCATGGAAAGGGCAGTCATCAACGCGCCGTCGCGTTGCCGCAGCGGTGAGTGCGGATGGTGCAGGAGCCTCCTGATTTCGGGGGAGGTCCACATACCGGAGCAGAACGACAGGAGGAGGATTGTCGACAGACGGACGGGGCGCATACATCCCTGCTGCGCATTCCCCTTGTCGGATATCGTCATCGAGATTCCCGCGGATGATATGGAAGCGGATTTCTGATATAATGCCGAGGAGAATGGAGATTTCTGATGGAACAGATACTTAAGGAAATAGAACTGCAGGACTGCCCGTTGTGCAGGGGAACCGGAATAGTCGAGGAGGAGGGAGGCTGGTGCTTCTACGTGTCCTGTCTTGACTGCGGCTGCCATACGGCCGAGATCCCGTACAGGACGGCGGAGGAGAGGCTTACCGCCGCGAAGAACGCCGCGCACCTCTGGAACATCGGCAAGGTCCTGAGAAGCGACCCCGGGGAGTGATGCATGAGGGACGTCAGGATCACGGTCATGCGCATGGCCTGCTACAGGGACCTCATGGAGAAGTACGAGAACCCGATAGAGCACACGTGCGACATGAGGGAAGGTCTGGTCTTCATCTCCCGGAACGGGGAAAAACCCGAGGGAATGTGCGAAAGCGCATGGACAAGCATGGAGTCTTTCGTGGTTGAACTTGCAAAGGGCGGTGGAAACTTCTATGATGGATGGATGAAAGACAGGGATTCTGCGATGATTTCCTGCAATGACGGTTTCAGACCCGTCAGTTTCTATATCGAGGCATCGCGGTAGTCCATCCGGGGGAGAACATGTCGAGTTTCTACACGGGAATCATAATTCTGGCCATTCTTGCATGCGCGCTGATGTGCGCCATCATAGGGTGCAGCCCTCTTCTTCCCTCAGTCAAGAAGCGCCAGTTCAGCATGGGATTCGTCATAGTCGCTGTCGGTGCCATGCTCGAATGGTTCTCCCTGTTGCTCGAGCATACGTCGAGTCCACGCTGGTTCCATACCGGGATCAAGGCCCTTGAGCTCATGATGGCCCCGCTCATACCGTTCTTCCTGATGAGACCCATCGCCACGCGCCGCAGCATACTCAAGGTGATGCTGTGCGGCGTGATTGTGAATTCCATCCTGATAATGGTGTCGTGCATCACAAAGAGCATCTTCTATTTCGACAATGCCAATGTCTACCATCACGGGCGCCTGTATTTCCTGTTCATCGCCAACTACACCTTCCAGGGACTCTGCCTGGTTGTGGGTGCGTACGGGATCAGGAGCCAATACCGCAGCAGGAACTCCTGGATACTCTACCTCATATTCATCTACATGATGATCGGAATCGGAATGCACAACGTCATCACGGAGATCCGTGCCGACTATCTTGCCCTGACGATAACGCCGATACTCTTCTACATCTCGTACATCGATCTGGTCCAGAGCTCGGACAGTCTCACGAAACTGCTGAACAGGAACTGCTATGACAGCTACATTTCCAGGATCGAGGACACCTGTGTCGTGATCACGGCGGATGTGGACTATTTCAAGCAGTGCAACGACAGCTACGGCCATCTTTTCGGAGACGAGGTCCTGCAGAAGGTCTCACATGTGATCGCCACGACAGCTCCCAGGAAGGCCCTGTGCTACAGGACCGGAGGAGACGAGTTCTGTGTGATAGTCCCGGGAAGTGTCAACAATCCGGACAGCATACTCGAGAAAATGCATCAGGAAATGGAAACCCTGAGAGCCGCAGACCCAAGGATCCCGTTCATCTCTACAGGATACGCGGTCTTCCATCCCCAGGCCGACAGCATCATCGACACGATAGAGAATGCCGATGCCATGATGTACAGGTTCAAGAACCTGCGCAAGCAGCGCCTCTCGGAAGGAGAGGTCGCCGGCTTCTCCGATATCCAGAAGATCCTGCTCTCGAAGCCCAACCTCCGCTGAACAAACCCCGTCAGGAATCCTTGTCCTCTTTCTGTTCCTTCTTCCTTTTCCTGAAAGGTCTGAAGATACGCAGGAAGCGCTCGTTCTCACGCGAGCGCTTTTCGATCCTGGACGACATCGTCCTGAGCAACGTGAGGATGAAACCGGCTCCGGCCACGAACATCAGGAACCTGCAGTGCGGGATGATGAATGATGCGAACAGCAGCACGAAGCAAAGTATGTAGAGGAAGAGACCCAGCTCATCGTCACCGTACCGTCTGCCGAACCAATCGCGTATCCTGCTTCTGATGCTCATTTCTTCCTGCTCCACCAGTGCTTCTTCGGTTCACTGTTGTCTGTTTTGTGCAGTTTCTGCTCCGCGGCATCGCGCTTCTGCCTGTCGGA
>JBGUMQ010000052.1:0-28272 GCA_045116915.1 Sphaerochaetaceae bacterium
ATTCCGTAGCTGCCTACCAGACCGGCCAGATTGAAGGTCTTCGAAGGGGCATAGAAGGCGATGGTCCTCTGCTTCGCATCATCCCAGGTCAGCAAGGCAGGCTGGGCGGTGAGCAACGGAAACATGACCATAGAGGAAGCAATCCGGGACTACGGAAAGCTGTGATGCTTCTGCGACGATAATACGATACGGGAAGCCGGATGAATTGGGTGCAATTCAACGGGTTCCCGTTTTTGTTTGCGGACGCCCCTCTACTATACATAATTTTAGTTGTGATTTACAAAGACATTCAAACGTTGTTGTAGTCGGTCGAAAAGGTTTTACCGGAGTCGGACGATAATGTAGCCGGACTAAACAGTCCGTAAACAAAAGGACATGAATAGATTGAAACTGCAACACATGCTTTCTTCCGGGACAGCATGTCCAGCGTGTTCCTGTCTACGTAGCCGTCAATACTGATAATAATGGCGATAGTAGGAATCGATAGAATAGCTTTTTGTACCAGATTTGTACCGGCACGTTATATATTTGTTATTTAATTCATTGTATTACAAGGAAATAATACTATATGGTAATTATTTCCACTCGATAATGATCATCCAACTTCACAAATATATTTATTCTGTTTGTGATTATAACGCTATTTTCATCCAAAACGAGAAAAGCCGGCAGATAACTGTCGGTTTTATCAGATCGTTCCCGACAACTGGGAACGTACGGTTTCCGTGCGTTTGAGACAGAAGTCCACAAGATCCGAAAAACCTTCCTCGAACTCACCGACGGTGAAGAAGGCGGTCGGATCCTTGGCGACGTAGGGGCCGATCAGTCCATGGACTCTTCCAAGTTCTTCCTGTGCCCTGCCTGATTCGAGATAGTTCTCCAGCAGAGCGTTCATGGCAGCATGGCATTCCTCCAGATATCCGGGTGATTCCGCTATCCATGACCAGAGAGGCCTGTCCTGGATCGCCACGCCGAAGAGCGGGGAGTCGATGTCCCATGAGATGATCTCGTCTTCCGTCATCTGGGGATAGGCTCTGGAGAGAAGCGAGCCGAACGCGTCGTTGTAGTCCCACGCGATCACCGAAAGCACTCCGTTTCTCTCAAGGATGCAGTAGTTGTGGACCGGCAGAGCCATGTAGCTGTCGTAGCTCAGGGTGAAGTTGTGGCCTGCGAAGTATCCGATTATCTCTGAAGTGTCGAGGATGGAGGGAAGGTCTTCCCTGCTGTTCAGCTTCTCCAGTATTCCCAGAAGGCGCATTTCGTCCTCGTCCGTCGGGTCGTTCACGGCTTCGCCGAAGATCGCGCTGTAGCTTTCCGGTCTGTCATCCGTGTAGACCAGATCCGCTCCATTGTCTTTTGAGCCGAAATAAGCCCTTCTGTTCTCGAATCTTTCCATGATACTGGCCGTATCGGAAAGCGTATCCGGTACCTTCTTGCTCTGGTTCATCCATTCGGGTTCGGGTTTGTACAGGAGCCCCTGTCCGCCCTGGGTCCGGTCGAGGTATCCTTCGTCAATCTCCTCGACACACAGGTACAGCCCGTAGTCTTCCCCGTTGATCCTGAGCCAGACATAGCTTGCAAGAGGCGCGTATCCTCCGGCCTCAGCGATGATCCTGTAGCTCAGGTAATCCCTCATGCAGGACTGGTCGTGGTACAGGTTCGCCAGCTTCAGCTTGTCCAGTCCATGATAGGTCCGCCCTTCATCGTACTTCGTGAAATTGATCTTGAAGCTGTAGCGGTCCGAATCCGTGGTAGCCACGTGGGTCAGCGATGCATTGCCCGTGGTGGACATGCCCACATGCTCGAACTTCTCTCCGTCCACAGTGACGGACACTTCGTATTTCGTCTTGTCGACCGGGTTGGCCAGAAGGTCCTGCCAGTCCTCTTCCTTTATATCGATGTCGATCTCGTGGACACGGCCGGCGTCGAAAAGCCCGTTGTAGACTTTTTCCGTGGGGTTCCCTGTGGAAGCACAGGAGACTAGAATGAGGCTCAGGAGAACCAGTGTTATGCATTTCAGTGTCTTCATCCGGAACATTGTACCACAAGTCCTCCGGCTTGCAATCATTCCCGCCGACCGTTGCGGAAGCGGTTTTTGTTTGTCCTTGACCTGTTTTTTCAGATAAAATGACGGTAACGGAGGTCCCGATGAAAAACAAAGCCATCTTTATTCCGCTTCTCATGACGATCATTTGCCTCGCGTCCTGCGCCACCAATGGAGCGTCGGGGAGCACCATCGATTACAAGGTCGAGCGTGCCGCCGCCTGGGATGAATATGTGCAGGCCATGGCCGAAGCCGGCGTGATGGAGCATGAGCTTGCCGCCGAAAGCCTTGATCTCGGCGATGTCTCGATGAAGATCGGGATCTTCGTGGTTGGGAACAAGCCTGAAAACGGATATCCCCTGTACATAGCCCTGCACGGAGGCGGCTCTTCCGAGACTCCCGATCTGAACGATTCACAGTGGGAGATGATGAAGGACTACTACCGCGACAGCCTGGACTGCGGCGTGTATGTGGCCGTGCGCGGAGTCAGGGACACGTGGGACACCCATTTCAACCCCGAATCCTATCCGCTGTATGACAGGCTCATCCAGTACATGATCATCTCATATGACGTCGACCCGAACAGGGTCTACATCGAGGGCTTCTCCGCAGGCGGGGACGGTGTCTATGCCATAACGGCGCGCATGGCGGACCGATTCGCCGCAGCCGACATGTCCTCAGGACACCATAACTGGGTGAACGTCGACAACCTCTACAACATGCCCATAATGCTTCAGGCCGGAGAATATGATGTGGCCTTCGACAGGCATAAGGTGACGGCCGAATACGGCATTCTTCTCGACTCGCTTCAGGAGCAGTTCCCCGGCCATTATGTACACAGGGTACTGATCCATTACAACGAGGGCCACAACTATGGGGATTATGAACCGACTCCGATTCCCGTGATGGAATCTTACAAGGCATGGCTTGAGGAAGGGGACCGCTCGCACGTTGACGAGGACTGCTATCCGCCTCACTGGATGAATCAGTTCACCAGGAATCCGCTTCCGCAGTCGGTCCGCTGGAACATGGGGGTGCGGGCAGATATGCGGGATGTGACAAGCTTCTACTACCTGCGTGCCCCGTACGGGACTACCGGAACCGTGCTGGTCTCGTATGATAAGGCCGCAAACAGGGTGACGATAGAGACCGATTCCCTTTCGGGCGATTTCTCCGTTCTCCTGAATGAGGACATGGTGGACTTCTCGAAGCCTGTGGTCTTCGTGGTCAACGGAACGGAAATCCCGATGACGGTCACCCCCTCACTTGACGTCCTGAGGGAGACGACGGCGGAAAGAGGGGATCCCGACTACCAGTTCTTTGCAGAGGTCGGTTACAGCAATCTGCTGGATGTCTGAAATCAGCGGCTGCGGTCTGCGCACAAGGCGAAACCGCAGTCGATCCGGGCGGGCTCCTGATCGGGCCCTCCCTTTTTTCCGATCCATATCAGACTCAGGGAAGAGGCTGCAGTCTGGAAGCTTCAGGCCTGACCTTGATGATAGAGCCCGATTCGCCAGGAGTCGGGCTCTATCTCTCTGATATGGATAACATTCATGGAATCGGAGAGGGGTGGGTAGCAGAAGATGTTGGTAGCGGGATGAAACAACCCCTAGGCTCAGTTTTTACCCGGCTTTGATAAGTGGCATAGTGTTATTGTCTAATCGAAGTTTGTGAATCATTGATGACAATAGAAGATTTGTAGGCTATAATCGAATAAAATTCGGAAAAAATCAGAGGTTGTATGGATGTCCTATATCAGACGTGCTTGTCAGAATTTACTTGAAAACAAATTCAGAACTTCCAAATCTGTAGCAATAACCGGAGCAAGGCAAGTTGGGAAAACAACTGTTACAAAGAAGATGTTTCCCGATGTCAGGCGCATCAACTTGAGAAGTACGGTTCTTTACAATGCTGCAAAGAACGATCCGGAAGGTTTTCTTGATGGATTCAAGTGTCCTTTGTTTATAGACGAAATACAGAGAGTGCCTGAGCTTATTTCTGCTGCCAAGGTGAATCTTGATGATATGGAAGGAAAAAGCAACTATTTGTTTTCCGGCTCGCAGAAATGGGAACTCATGCGTGGCCTTTCCGAGTCTCTTGCCGGTATGGTCAGTATACTGGAGCTTCTGAATCTTTCGATGCGTGAGATAGAAGGAATAAGCTTTAACGAGGCATTTGTCCCGAAAGAGGAATATATTGAAAAACGTGAACTTGACCTGAAGCCGTATTCCGAAATCTGGGAGAGAATCCATAATGGTTTTTATCCCGGGCTTTATGATGACAATCCGCCCACATGGGAAGATTTCTATCAGTCTTATGTTGCCACTTACATAGAAAGGGATGTGTATGACATAACCAAGGTCAGGGACTATGCCACTTTCTACAGATTCATGGTTGCTGTTGCCGCACGTACAGGGAATGTCCTGGATTATACAAGCATTGCGAATGATGTCGGGGTGTCTGCCGATACTGTCAAGCTCTGGGTCTCGATCCTTGAAATAACGGACATAATAGTGCTTTTGCATCCATATTACAATTCTCATCTGAATAGAGCCATAAAATCTCCTAAGATGTATTTTAGAGACACGGGTCTAGCGGCCTACCTGACATCCTGGCTGACACCTGAAACACTTAGAAATGGAGCAATGTCGGGAGCTTTCTTTGAAACTTTTGTGGTCAATGAGATTGCAAAGTCATATGTTAATGCAGGAAAGGATTTTTCAAAGAGCGTCTACTACTATCGCGGTAAAGATAAAACAAAATCAGGGTCTGAGACTGAGATTGATTTGATAATAGAAGAAAACGGGATATTGTATCCCATTGAGATCAAGAAGACTGCAAGTCCGGATTCGTCAATGGCTTTTTCTTTTGATGTACTGGATAAGGACATTGAGAAAAAACGAGGAACAGGGGTGATCCTTTGCTCTTCAAAGTATAGGTTCAAACTTAAGGACAATCTTATTGCACTACCCATTGAGTATGTATGACGAATGAACAGCTTTTGACCAAACTTGTACCAGCCCGTCTTGTCATAGTGTTTCAATTCATTGTATTTCAATGAATCAATGCAATTTGGCAATCATTCCCACTCGACCGTTGCGGGCGGTTTGGCGGTGATGTCGTAGACCACGCGGTTGATGTGGGGCACTTCGTTGACTATGCGGTGGGAGACCTTCTCCAGGACATCGTAGGGGATGCGGGTGAAGGTGGCGGTCATGAAGTCCGGGGTGCTGACGCAACGCAGGGCAAGCGTGTGGTCGTATGTCCTGCCGTCGCCCATGACGCCGACGCTGCGCGTGTCGGTCAGGACGGCGAAGTACTGGCTGGCATCAGGAATCTTCGCGGCCTCGACCTCACTTCTGAATATCCAGTCGGCCTCACGCAGGATCTCAAGTTTTTCCTCTGTGATTTCTCCGATGATGCGGATGGCGAGGCCCGGACCCGGGAACGGCTGGCGGCTGACAAGATACTCGGGAAGGCCGAGCTCTCGGCCAAGCTGTCTGACCTCGTCCTTGAACAGGTATCTCAGAGGCTCGATGATCTCCTTGAAATCGACATAGTCCGGAAGGCCTCCCACGTTGTGGTGGCTCTTGATGACGGCGGCGTTGCTGCCCATGCCGGACTCGATGACATCGGGATAGATGGTGCCCTGGACAAGGAAATCGACCTTGCCGATCTTCTTGGACTCGGCCTCGAAGACGCGGATGAACTCCTCGCCGATGATCTTGCGCTTCCTCTCGGGTTCGGTGACGCCTTTCAGCTTGCCAAGGAAGAGGTCCTTCGCGTTGACCCTGATGAAGTTCGCGGCGTAATTGGAGAAAATCTGTTCGACCTGGTCGCCCTCGTCCTTGCGCATGAGGCCGTGGTCGACGAAGACGCAGGTGAGGTTGTTGCCGATGGCCTGCGACATCAGCGCCGCGGCCACGGAGCTGTCCACTCCGCCGGAGAGCGCCAGCAGGGCCTTTCCGTCGCCGACCTTGGCCCTGATGGTCTCGATGGCCGTCTGCTTGTAGTTGGCCATCGACCACTGCGCCTTTGCTCCGGCGATGTCCTTTATGAAGGTCCTGAGTATCTCGGTGCCTTTCTCTGTGTGTGTGACCTCCGGATGGAACTGAACGGCATAGAAGCGGCGGCTGTTGTCCTCGAAGCCCGCGAACGGGCAACCTGCCGAATGTGCTGTCGCCACAAATCCCTCGGGAAGCCTCTCGACGCTGTCCCCGTGGCTCATCCATGTGATGCTCTTTGATGTTATGTTTCCGAATAAGGCCGAATTGGTATCGAACTCGGTTTCCGTCCTTCCGTACTCGCGGTTTGCAAGACTGTCGGCCGGAACCACCTTTCCGCCCAACGTATGGGCCATCAGCTGGGCTCCGTAGCAGATTCCCAGCACGGGGATGCCTAGGCTGAAGATGCGGCTGTCGATCTTCGGGGACTTGTCGTCGTAGACGCTCGACGGTCCTCCGGAGAGGATCACCGCCATGGGGCCGAATTCCCTTATCTGCTCGAAAGACATGGAGAACGGTCTGAGCTCGCAGTAGACTCCGATTTCCCTGACGCGCCTTGCGATGAGCTGGTTGTACTGGCTCCCGAAGTCCAGGATCAGTATCCTTTCCTCTTTGTTTTCTCTGTCCATGTGTCTGTCCCTCTTCAGGATTTGTCCTCATCCATGTTCTTCGGAAGCACCAGGTTGAGGAAGAGCGCCGTGACGAATACCACCGCCACGATGTTCTGTCCGAATATCGACTGGATGGCTGTGGGGAACGATTTCCAGATCCCCAGCTCCGACGATGTGGTGAAGCCTATTCCTATCGCCAGCGAGAGCGATGCGATGAGTTTGTTGCGTGTGGTGAAGCCGGCATCCGAGACCATCTGGAAGCCGGACACCATTATCTGTCCCAGGACTATCAGGAGCACGCCGCCTATGACGGACGTGGGTATGGTGCGGATGAGGTTTCCGATGGGCGGGAACAGGGCGCAGAAGACCATGATGAGGGCTCCGACCCTGGCCACGTTCCTGTTGATGACTCCCGTCATGATGGTCAGTCCGACGTTCTCCGAATAGGATGTCACCGGCGGTACGCCGAAGACTCCGCCCAATGCGGATCCGAATCCGTCGACTGTCAGCGCTCCGGATATCTCTCCGGATTCGATAGGCCGTCCGAGCGCGCCCCTTGCTATCGCGGATGCGTCTCCGATCGTCTCCGTGGCCGATACCAGATAGATTATGCAGATCGAGATTATCGCGTCGAAGCGGAACTCCGGCGTGAACGGAAGTATCTGAGGGAGCTCGAATACCCTTGTGCTTCCCATCTGGGAGAAGTCCACGATGCCGAAGCACAGCGCGGTGATGTATCCGGCGATGACGCCCACCAGGATGGAGAGCGGTTTCTTCGTTCCTTTTGTGAATATCTGCCAGAGGATGCAGCTGACTATGGTCACCGTTCCCGTCACGAGGTTGCGGACGGAACCGAAGTCATCGGCATATCCGCCTCCGAACGACCGGGTGGCGGTCGCCAGCAGCGAGAATCCTATCCCCGTGACCACCGTGGCGGAGACTATCGGGGCGATGACTTTCTTCCAGTATTTCGCGGTGAGGCCCATCAGGCCCTCGAACACTCCTCCGGCGATGACGGCTCCCATCATCGCGCCGTATCCGTGGTTGAGCGCTATCTGCGACAGCGGGAGCAGGAACGTGAAGCTCACTCCCATGTATATCGGGAGTCCGGAACCGATCTTCCATATCGGGGTGCACTGGATGAATGTCGCGATTCCGGCGATGAGCATGGCGTTCTGCTGGAGCGCCGATATCTGGTCGGGCGTGATCGCATCGCGTGCGATGGACGTTATCGTCCAGATGGGCACGAGGTTGGTGACGAACATCGCCAGTATCTGCTGGAGCGCGTACGGGGCAGCCTTCAGGGGGCTTATCTTCCCGGTGAGGCTCCTCAGGTTGTTTTCCGCCATAGAACGGTTCCTCCGGTACGGAATCAGTTCCTGAAATCGATGGTGCCGTTCCCCGTTGATTCGATGACGGCAAGGCTGTATATGTCGATACCGGCCTTGCGGAATCTGTCACCGCCTCCCTGGAAGCCTTTCTCCACGGCAATGCCTATGCCCTCGAGAGTGGCCCCGGCCTCCCTCACGAGGTCCGTGAGGCCCCTTATGGCCTCTCCGTTCGCAAGGAAATCGTCCATGATCAGGACGTGGTCGGTGGGAAGAAGCAGTTCCGACTCCACCATTACAGTCACATTCTTCTTGTAAGTATACGAGTATATCTCACTGCAGAAAAGACCGTTCTCTATGTTGTCGCTCTTGGCTTTCTTGGCGAAAAGGAGAGGGATGCCCCATTTGAATGAGCAGACGGCGGCCAGCGCTATGCCGCTTGCCTCGATCGTGAGGATCTTCGTGATTTTCGATATGTCGAAATGTCTTGCGAATTCGTCCGCCATCCTGCCCATGAGGGCTGTGTCCACCTGATGGTTGAGGAACGAGCCTACCTTGATGATGTCGCCCGGAAGGATCTTTCCTTCCGACATTATTCGTGCTTTGAGTTCGTCCATGGCCTAGTGTCCGTCTTTTGGGGGCGGAGTGTCAATTTGGTCCGTGAGGAAAACATGCTTTTGTTGCGCCGATCGGCAACAATCGGCAACAACCGGCAAACGTTTCCGAGGTTCAGGCTTCGGCCCTTCCGTACAGGAGGATCATCTCGCGCAGCCTGTCCATCATCCAGCCTTCCATCTGCGCCGGGTCGTAGCGCCACGACCAGTTGGAACATCCGACGGTGGCCGGCATGTTCATCCTGGCGCTGTTGTCAAGGCCGATGATGTCCTGCATGGGGATGACGACGGTGTCGGCGACACTGGCCAGGAGGGCCCTGATCATCTGCCAGACGATGTCGTTGTCCGGGCTCTGGAGGTAGCGCCTGACGATGTCCTTGTATGAATCGGGAAGGCCGTTGTACCAGCCCCTTGTCGTCTCGTTGTCGTGCGTTCCGGTGTAGGCGACGCAATTGGTCTCGAAGTTGTGCGGAAGATATGCGTTCGTGGCATCGAACGAGCCCTTGGAGAGGTCCCACGCGAACTGGAAGATCTTCATGCCGGGGAAGCCGCTCTTCTTTTTCATCTCCGCGACCTCGGGGGTGAGGAAGCCCAGGTCCTCGCCGATTACATCGAACTTCCTGAAGTGCTTCAGCAGATCCATTCCCGGGCCGGGAACCCACTTTCCGGTGACCGCATTCGGTGCGTCAGCGGGGACTTCCCAGTAGGATTCGAATCCGCGGAAATGGTCTATTCTGACGATATCGACCATTTTCAGCGTCATCTCCATGCGTTTGCGCCACCATTTGTAATCGTCCTTGGCGTGCACTTCCCAGTTGTAGACGGGGTTGCCCCACAGCTGGCCGAACTCTGCGAAGGCATCCGGCGGGCAACCGGCCTGTGCGGTCTGTCTGCCGTCGGCATCGATCTTGAAGAGCTCCGGGTTGGTCCATGCGTCCACGCTGTCTCCTGCGACGTAGATGGGGATGTCGCCGATGACCCTGATGCCCAGGCTGTTGGCGAAGGCGTGCAGTTCGTTCCACTGCGTGAAGAAGAAATACTGGAGGACCTTGTAGACCTCGATCTCGGATGCGAGCTGCTTCGTCCATCTGCTTATGGCCGTCTTCCTGCGGAGTCTGATGTCCTTGTCCCACAGGTACCAGCGCGTGTCGTTGAAGTGTCCGACCAGGGCCTGGTAGAGGGCGTAGTCGTCCAGCCACCATGCGTTCTCCTTGCAGAAGGCCTTGTAGCCGTCCTTGGGTGCGTCGCATCCGAGGAAGAGTCCGGCCGCCTCCTTGAGCAGCGGGAGCTTGCGTTCGCAGACGCGTCCGAAGTCCACGCGGCCGGTGCAGTCGTTCTCGAGATCGATGTAGGGCCAGCCGATGCCGAACATGCTGTCCAGCGACCTGAGGTCAATCATCAGCTCGTTGCCCGCGAACGTGGAGAGGGCCGAGTAGGGGCTGGCGCCGTATCCGGTGGGTCCCAGGGGCAGGATCTGCCACAGGGAGACCTTGGCGTTTGCCATCATGGTGAGGATCTCACGTGCCTCTTTTCCGAAATCGCCGATCCCGAACGGTGACGGGAAGGATGTGGGGTGTATCAGAACGCCGCAGCGTCTCTTGTTTTCTGTTTTGCTCATGGCTGAACAATATATCCCATGTGCGTTTTTTTTTCTACAATCCTTTCTTGTTATGGTAATTGAACTCGGTTATAATGGAGCCATGGCTTCAGTGAACACGCAATTCAAGATTGGAGAGCATGTTGTCTATCCCCTTCAGGGCGTAGGTGTCGTCAAGGACATCCGTGAGCGCATTGTACGCGAGACTCCCGTCCTGTACTACGTGATCTACATCGACATGTCCGACATGACGGTGAGCATCCCCGTGGAGAAGGTCACCGAGTCCGGTGTCAGGGCGATTGTCGCCCCCGAGGATGCGGTGAAGGCTCTGGAGTCCATTTCGAGCAAGTACGAGCCTGTCTCCGTGGACTGGAAGGCCCGCTACCAGATGAACGTGGACCTGATCAAGGAAGGTTCCATCTATTCGATAGCCAAGGTCGTCCAGGGTCTGTACCACAGGAGCAAGGTGAAGGAGCTTCCCGTCCAGGAACGCAAGCTCTACGACAACGCGCTCAGTCTTCTGATCGATGAGTGCTCCTATGCCCTGGGTAAGGACAAGAAGGAGATAGAGAAGACCATCTTCACCTATCTGGAGAAGTGATGTCCCCCTGCCATGCGGTGATCGTCACCGCCGCCGGTTCCTCCACAAGATTCAACGCCTCGTCCAGCGGTGCTCCCGTGAAGAAGGAGTTCGTAAGCATCGGCAACGAACCGGTTCTGGCCATGGCCATCCGGCCGTTCCTCGAGGTTCCGGGTCTGAAGGTCGTCGCCGTGACATACAGGGACGGGGACCTGGATGCGGTGAAGGGCATCACGGGTCCTGTCCTGGACTGCCGCAGTGATGTGGAGGTGCTGTATGTGAAGGGCGGGGACACGAGGCGCAGGTCGGTCTTCAATGCCCTGCAGGCGCTTTATGACTGCAGATTCCGTGATGATATCGGGCTTGTGAGCATCCATGACGGTGCAAGGCCGTTTGTCAGCGCTTCGCTGGTGCGCGCCTGCCTGGATGCCGCGGAGGCACATGGCGGAGCCTGTCCGTGCATCCGTGTGACGGATACGCTTGTGAAGGTCGGTGATGACGGCCTGCTTTCATGCGGCATCAGCCGCGAGGGGGTGTGCACTGTCCAGACACCGCAGACGTTCAGGTTTCCCGACATCTACAGGGCCCATTTGGAGGCGGATGCAGGCAGGGACTATACGGACGACACCGGCATATTCATGGACTGGGGCGGCAAGGTGGCCTTCGTGCAGGGTGAGGCCGCCAACAGGAAGATAACCTATTCTTCGGATCTCAAGGCATCGGAGGTGGTACGGTGAGGATCGGTACAGGCTGGGACATCCACAGGCTTGCGGAAGGCAGGAAGCTCATACTCGGTGGTGTGGGGATCGACAGTCCGAAGGGTTGCGTTGCGCATTCCGACGGGGATGCCCTGATCCACGCCGTGATAGACTCGTTGCTGGGCGCGTGCGGCCTGGGCGACATCGGCACGTTCTTCCCCGACACCGATCCGCAGTACAGGGACATAAGCTCCGTGCTCCTTCTGGAAAGGACCGTCGGTCTGGTGGGCCGGGAAGGCTACAGGATAGTCAATGTGGATACGACGGTGATCCTGCAGAGCCCGAAGCTCGGCCCGTACAAGGATGCCATCCGAAGCACCATGGCGCGGGTCCTGGGCATTGACGCAAGTTGCTTCGGAATCAAGGCCAAGACGGCCGAACACATGCTGGGAGAGCTCGGCGACGGCGATGTCGTGGTGTGCCAGAGCGTCTGTCTCCTGGAGAAAATCTGATCTCAGTCGGTGAAACTGATCGTCTTGAACGGGTGGATGTCCAGCGGGTTGGCTGTCCATCCCGTTATCATGTCCTTCCTGATGAAGTTGGTGGCGAATGCCCTGGACATGGGGATGACGGCTCCTGAATCGAGAAGGACCTGCTCCGCCTGCAGGAGGATCGCCTTCCTGGCGATGTCGTCCTGCGTGTCCGCGGCCTGAGCGAGCAGGGAATCGTATTCCTCGTTGCTGAAGTTCGCGATGTTGTAGGAGCTGACCGATGCGAAAAGCCCGAGGAAGGCCATCGGGTCGAAATAGTCTCCGATCCATGTTATGGAGCAGAAGTCGTACGGGTTCTCCTCCGGAACGGCCGTGAACACTGTGGTGGGGACAGTATCAAGCGTGACCGTGATACCGAGTGTGGTGGACCACAGCCTTGCTATCAGCTCCGCCGCCACCGCGTTTTGCGAACCGCGTGTCATTGCCATGCGGATGAGCGGGAGGACCTTCTGTCCGTACGGATAGCCGCCTTGCGCCAGAAGCGCCGATATGTCGTCGCCGATCACGGCCTCGGCTCCGCTGTCCGGGACGATGGATGTGGATTCGACCAGGCTGCCCTGGATCCTCCTGATCAGATCCCACGGTATCACATCTATCAGGGCCTTGCGGATGTTCTCATCGGCATAGGCGCCTTCGGTCGCGCTGAAATAGAAGAACGTCGTGGCGTACAGTTCGCAGACCACCATGTAGTCCGCGGCATCGTCCACCGGGGCCATGGACCACTGGGCCTCTCCGTCCAGGAACATGCCGTCGTTGCCGTCTCCGAGGATTATGTCCACGAAGTCCACTCCGATTCTGTCCCAGTAGTAGGGGTTGCGTCTGAGGGTGATCTTCTCGTCCGACTGGCTCGTGAGCGTGTAGGCACCGCTGTAGGTTGTCGTGTCCTTGACCGCCGCCAGACAGGGCTGGCAGAGGAGGCTGGGAAGGTAGGGGACGGAGTACCTGAGGTTCACGACAAGCGTCCTGTCGTCGGGTGTCTCCAGATCCAGCATCCCGTCCTCCGTGCGTGCCACGAAGTCCAGGTTGGAACCCAGCGGTCCGTCGGACATGTAGTTCCATGACTCGGAGAATGTACTTGAAGTGATGCTCTTCCCGTCGGAGAAGCCTGTCTTTCTGAGCTTGAATGTCCATTTCAGGCCATCGTCCGATACGGTGTAGCTCTCCGCGATCGCCGGCACCGGCTCGCTGGTCACTGCATCGTAGCTGAAGAGTCCGTCGTAGAGGTTGAGCAGTATGACTATGCTGTTGCTGTCCGATGCGGTGTACGGATTGAGGACGATCTCATCCTTGCCGGGGTCCATCAGGACCGTGAGTGTTTCGGTCTGGGACTGGGAGAAAAGAGGATTTGCTGCCGCCGCCAGAAGCAGGACGGCTGTCAGGACTTTCAACAGTTTCTTCATACGCCTTTCAGTTGTGGAGCTACCCGGATTCTATAACAAAACACGATGCGTTATCAACAGATGCGCACATCCGCGCGCCACATGCGCACGCGATATGGCAGCGATGTGGCAGCGATGTGGCATACGCGGCGTGTTTGGTGCTATCATGGACGCATGAACATGATCCTTTTCGATGCTTTCCCCGAAGGCGGGTTCATCCCGCGCTCCGATTCCCGCGCCTCCCACATCCTAAATGTCCTGCATCTGAAGCAGGGCGACGGTTTCAGGATGGGCATAATAAACGAGAGCGAGGGGGATGCCGTCCTGCAGGCGGTGACAGGTGAGGGCATCGTCGTATCGTACGATCCCAAGACGGTTCCATCCCTGTATCCGGTGACGCTGCTCTGCGCTCAGGTGAGGCCCATCTGCATGAAACGCATCCTGCGCGAGGCCGTGAGCCTGGGAGTGGAGAGGATCATCCTCTGCGGTTCCGACACAGGTGAGAAATCATATCTGTCCAGCAACCTCTACAGGACGGGCGAATACAGGGAATACCTGCTGGACGGTGCCATGCAGTCGGCGCATGCCGGACTTCCGGAAGTCCTGTTCGCCGACCACGCCAACATGGCCGTGCGGATGGTGCGGGAGAACTGTGCCGCCGATGCGGACCTGATCATGCTGGACAATGTCGTCGGTGCGGTTCCGCTGAGTTCCTCCGCCGTCGGAAATTCCGCCGTTCTTGCCATAGGTCCCGAGCGCGGCTGGTCGGACAGGGAGCGCAGGCTCTTCTCGGAGTCCGGCTTCCGGCCGATGCTCCTGGGCTCCAGGGTCCTGCGCACGGAGACCGCCTGCAGCGCCGGCGTCGCGGTGCTGCTCTCCAGGATGGGGCTTCTCTGAGTCTTCTCTTTTTTTCTCAGGATTTCTGTCCGAGGGTCTTGGCCAGATAGTGGCGCTTCATGTCCGCCTCGAAGTCGGCGTTGCACGCGTACGACCTTCCCAGGCACGGTTCCCAGAGCGACGGCTCTTCCATGCAGAGGTAGAAGAAGACCTTGTCCTTCCAGTCCTGCGGGAAGCATGAATACACATGGCTGAACATCCTGCGTTTGGTCTCCGGGTCGTATGAGAACTTGCCTGCGACCGGCGCCATGGGCATCTGCGTCACGCGTGTCGGGCGGCCCGATTCCCTGAGTGTCCTCAGGTTCTGCTTCGTGAATGTGAGGGTGCCGATTCCGACCATCACCGCGTTTTCAGGGTCTATGCTGTCGCACAGGGACATTATCAGGCTCCTGTACTCGTCTTCCCAGCCGTTGAAGAAAACCATCGGATGGATGTGGAATCCCACCAGATGTCCGGCATCGGCACATGATCTTGCCGCCGCGATCCTGGCTGCGGGACTTGCCGCCAGATGCTCCTCCTTGGCCGCCGGGATGGGTGCGTTCAGCGACCACGTGGACACGATGTTGCGGGGGATGTCCATGCCGATCCAGTCGGTCCGCGCGCTCTTGGTCTTGAGCTCCACGACCACGTCCGGGTGCCTGCGTGCGAACGAGCACAGGGCGGTCAGGGTTCCGTAGTCGTCGCCCAGGAGAAGCGAGTCCGAGCTCTGCCCGGTTCCGATGTGCCAGGTGCCTTCCTCCAGCTCCATGTCGTCCAGATGCTGCTGAAGGTCGGACAGCACGCGGATGCCGTTGGCCGAGTAGAAGCTCTGGATGGAGCAGTAGGCGCATGCGAAGGCGCACTGCTGGACGGCATCCAGGGTCCTGAGGTTGCAGCATCTGGTCTGCTCGCCGTCGCGCGGGCACGGGCACTTGCCCATGATCCTGTCCGGGGAGAGGAACGTGGTGTCGATGTGCGCGCCCTTTCCCCTGAAATCGTAGTCCGGGTCGAATGATCCGTAGGCCACCGGGGTGCGGCGCAACTTGTCCATATGGGCCATGAAGGAGGCGAATATCCGCCTCACGGCGTTCTTGTCGGTCCTGTCGTATTCCCGGGGCCACAGGCTCATGATGCTGTTGTCGTTGCCCGGGAGGTTCCAGAGCGCGAGGTCCTGCGCCTGCTCCCTGAGCATGCGTCTCTGCTGGAACGAGAGGAAAGGGATGTCCTGTATGAACTTCTCGATGTCTTCCTGCGGCATGTGGGAAGTGTAATGGACTACTTTTTTTTCAGCAAGTGCTGTAGAATCATCTGCGTGGACGACAACGCATTCGAGGCCGGTCTGAGCTATCAGGTCGACAGGCAGCTGACGGAACAGGACCTCAGGGAACGCAGGGAGAACTTCGAGAAGGCGAAGGCGAAGGCCCATGCCCTGCCGCTGAACCCCGGGTGCTACCTGATGAAGGACGGCAAGGGGACCGTCATCTACGTCGGCAAGGCCAAGAGCCTGAGAAAGCGCGTCAGCCAGTACTTCCTGCCCAACCGCGACCGCAAGACGCAGGCGCTGGTGGAGAAGATCCGCGACATCGACCACGTCATAACCGGCAACGACTACGAGGCCCTGATCCTCGAGAACAACCTCATCAAGAAGTACAACCCCCACTACAACATCCTCCTGAAGGACGGCAAGAGCTACCCGATGATCCGCATCACGAAGGAGGATTTCCCCAAGGTCTTCACCACACGGCGCGTCATCAAGGACGGCTCCGAGTATTTCGGCCCATATCCCGATGCCGGCAAGATCAACCAGTACATGGACCTGATCGACAGGCTCTTCTCGCTGCGCAAATGCTCGACCCCGCTCAGGATGCGCAAACAGCCGTGCCTGTACTACCACATAGGCCGATGCTCCGCTCCATGCTGCGGGAAAGTGACGAAAGAGGAATACGGACGGAGCATCGACCGCATCCGGGGCTTCCTGTCCGGCCGCAACGACGACCTTGAGAAACAGCTCCGCGATGAGATGGCCGTCGCGGCCAGGGATATGGAGTACGAGGTCGCGGCACGCAAGCGGGACCTGCTGATGGCAGTGCAGAGCGTGTCCAAGGCCCAGATGGTCGAGGACCATACCAACACGGAGAGCAGGGACTACGCCGCCATAGAAATGCGCAACCCGCTCTGCACAGTGGCCCTCATGCAGTTCCGCGACGGCAAGCTCATAGGCCGCGCCCTGTACCGCGCCCAGACCTTCGGGGACGAGTCGGAGACACTGCTGAACTTCCTCACCCAGTACTACGAGGACGGCCGCCAGATTCCGTCGGAGATATATGTCTCGCATGAGATCGACCTGGACCTGATCTCCCGCTATTTCAACGAGTTCCTCAAACATGATGTTCACATAACAGTCCCGCGCGAGGGGCGTGATTTCCGCATCCTCCGCATGGCCGCGGAGAACGCCTCCAGGGATGTTGAGAAACGCCTGAAGAGCAAGGACAACACCCATGCGCTGGAGGTGCTGCAGGAGATATGCTCGCTCGAGGAGCCGCCGGAGCTGATAGAGGGTTTCGATATCGCCCAGCTGAACGGAAAGTACACTGTGGCCAGCCTGATCTCATTCGTGAACGGCAACCCGAATCCTGCAGGATACCGCAGATTCAACATCAAATCGCTGAACGGGGCCATCGATGACTTCGGAGCCATCCGTGAGGCCGTCTACCGCCGCTACAGCAGGGTGATCAACGAGAACCTCCAGAAGCCGGGTCTTCTGATGATCGACGGAGGCAAGGGCCAGGTCAATGTGGCCCGCGAGGTCCTGGACGACCTGGGCCTTGCTGATGTGCCTGTGGTCGGTCTTGCAAAGCGCTACGAGACGATCGTCTTCGACGACGACAGGCCGGATC
Organism: Sphaerochaetaceae bacterium; assembly: GCA_045116915.1. Classification (GTDB taxonomy): domain Bacteria; phylum Spirochaetota; class Spirochaetia; order Sphaerochaetales; family Sphaerochaetaceae; genus UBA9732. The sequence goes on from JBGUMQ010000052.1 coordinate 17,180, forward strand.
TGAGGCTGGACCATTCCAACGAGGGGCTGAGGGTCCTCATCGCCGTGCGCGACGAATGCCACCGGTTCGCCACGGGTGCGAATCAGGCCATGCGCAGCAAGGAGGCGAGCTTCCATCTGCTGCAGAGTGTACCGGGCATCGGCAAGGTCTCCAGCGACAAGATCATGAACGCGTTCACCACTCTGGACGATGTCGTCCAGTGCAGTGCGGAGGAGATCTCAAAGCGCGCGGGGATTTCGCTGAAGGTCGCGGAGAACCTTCTCAAACGGCTGAAAGTCTGAATTACAGGTATCTTCCCAGAACCAGGGCGATCTTGTCTGCCGCCTCCTCCAGGATGTCCTTGGAGATGTTCGCCATGAGGCTGGTGCGGATGAGGCACTCGTTCTCGGCTGTTGCCGGCGGGAGGACCGCGTTCACGAACACACCCTCGTCATACAGGTCGCGGACGATCTTCAGTGTGGTCGTTCCGTCGGACGTGTAGATGGGGATGATCGGGGTCTTGGTCATCTTGAACCTGACGTTCCTTGCGGCAAGTGCGTTGCGCAGGTTGTCGGCGGCCTCGGTCAGCTGGTCCTTGATCTCCGGATGGGCGACAAGGTAGTCCAGAGCCGCGGTGGCTGTGGCGGCGTTTGCCGGCGGCATGCTGGCGGAGAACATGAACGGGCGCGACATGTGGCGCATGTAGTCGATCACCGTGGCATCGGCTACGCCGAAACCTCCGAGGCTTGCGAACGACTTGCTGAATGTTCCCATGATCAGGTCCACCTGGTCCTCGAGCCCGTAGTAGGCCGCCGTTCCGCGTCCGCCTTCCCCGATGGTGCCGATTCCGTGCGAGTCATCGACCATGATGCGTGCGTTGTACTTGTGGGCCAGGTCGACGATGTCGGGCAGGTTGGCGATATCTCCGCTCATGCTGAACACACCGTCGGTGACGATCAGCTTGGGGGCGTCCGGGCCGAGCTTCTTCAGCACGCGCTCCAGGGAGTCCATGTCGTTGTGGAAATAGCGGAGCATCTCGGCGTACGAGAGCTTGGCCCCGTCGTAGATGCTGGCGTGGTTCTCGCGGTCGCAGATGATGTAGTCTCCCCTGGTGCAGATCGAGCTCAGGATCCCGAGGTTCGACTGGAAACCGGTGGAGAAAGTGATGGCCGCTTCCTTGTGCAGGAAGGCCGAAAGCTTCTCCTCCAGCTGCAGGTGCAGGTCCAGGGTTCCGTTCAGGAAACGTGAGCCGGAGCATCCGGTACCGTACTTCTCAAGGGCCTTGATTCCGGCATCGATGACCTGCTGGTTGGAGGTGAGTCCCAGGTAGTTGTTGGACCCGAGCATGATGCGGCGCTTGCCTTCCATCACGACCTCGGGTGCCTGACGGGACTCGAGACAGTGGAAATAGGGGTAGATACCCGCTTTCCTGACATCTATAGACTGCTGGTAATAACTGTTCTTCTCGTTGAATTTGTCGAATAGATCCATAGCGATTCTCTCGGGTAGATTTTGCAGAAATGAGGGGCGGTAGTCAATATGTACTACCCGAATATATATAGGGAGAAACGTCGGGCCGTCGGCCAGCGGTGCTCACCTTGCGCGCAGGACCATCCCGGCCCATGCCAGGACGACCGCGACCAGGGCCGCGGCGACCAGCACCGCGACCGCTATCCTCAGCCAGAGCGGAATCCTCCATCTCATACGGATCCCGTTATCCTTTCAAGAAGGCGCGCGGCCATGGCCACATCATCGTCTGTGATGGCCGCCGGATCCCCGTAGCGTGCGCGGATGTAGACCTCTCGCAAGGCGGATTCGTCATCCGACAGATCCCTGCCAGCCTCCTCACCGAGTTCCATGGAGGACTCCAGGATGTCGGCCGACGTGCTTCCCTTCGTGAGGTCGGCTCCGCTTTTGCGCACGAACGATACGTACTGCCTGTAGATGGCCCTGATCCTCTCCACCTTGTCGAGCTGCGCCTGCTCCTCGGGCGAGCGGCCGATCTCCTCGACCGGGACCTCTTTCCTGCGTCTGCGGATGATGAGCACCGCCACGGTTCCGGCGACAAGGACGAATGCGCAGATCGATACGGCAAGCCACGGGAAGGGACGCTCCTCCTCCAGCTCCAATGGTGCGTTTTCCTCCATGTTCTCGTTGGCGTCCTTGTAGGCATCACCGTCATTCGGCATGTCCGTTATTATGCCGTAGGCGAAGCGGATGCGCTCGGACTTCAGAGCCTTCAGCTCCTGTTTCGGAGCCATCCTCCCCAAAGTGGGCGTGATGTTCGAGAACACGAAGGACAGGCCCAGATAGAGCAGGGCGAGGGCCGCTGCGGAAACCGCGAACAGAACCAGGAGCCTTCCGGCGTTCATCGTGCGCCATCTGGCATCCGGGTCCCCCTTGCGCTTCTCGGAGAGGACTATCATGGCACTGAGCGCACATGCGATCGTGAAGCCGATGATTCCGGGAAGGTTCATCTGCGCTTTCACCTCATCTCCCGCGAAGATGAAAATGAGTATGTTCATTGCGGCGATGAAGCCCGATACGGAGGCGAGAGCAACGCAGGTCCTCCTGGCTTTCCAGTATTCGGTGTCGAAGTTCCCGACCGCCATGTAGACGGCATAGTAGATTGCTACAATGCCACCCAGGACGGCGGCTACGGGGTTGTCCCCCAGTCTTCCGAGGAACGCCACGGCCGTCACCGCAGCCGGCGCTAGGGCCAGGGCAAGGCGCAGCGGTCTGCTTTCCAGCCTCACAAGAAAGAGACTTTCGGCGGTACACAGTACAGTGAATACCGCAAAAACAATTGTCACCTGGCCGAACCAGGGCATTGTACAGATCATGGCGAATATGAAGCACAACACGCTGATAATCATCATACCGCGGCCTCCTTGTCGTGGTTCTTACCTGCGTACAGGACGCAGACCTCATGGTCGGAAACGCTCCTGAGCCTGTTCAGCGAGCTTCTGTCGGCTTCGTCGAGATACGGGGTGACCAGGATGTAGCTCCTGTTGTTCCTGTTTCCCGCTATGCACTTGTCCATGAGCGAGTCGAAACTGTTGTAGCATGCCGGCACACAGGACCCGATGTTCCTGAGGATGGCCGACAGGTGGCTCCGTCCGAAGCCCGGCTGCAGGTCTCTGAGGTCCCCGTTGGAGAGGAAGGCGTAGGGGATCTTCATCTCCTCCAGCTTCTCGCATGCGGTCCTGACCAGTTCCAGGAGTCTTTCCATGTCCGACATGGATGCCAGGTTCCTCTCCAGGTTGACGGCGATGGCCACATCCGTATCGAGCGTGAAATCGTTCTGCTTGACCATCAGCTGTCCGGTCTTGGCGGACTGTATCCACGAGATCTTCTTCATCGGCTCCACGCCGGTGTATTCCTTGTATCCTGCAAGCAGGCTCGGGTCCTCCATGATGAAGCGCCTGACCGATATGTCGCCCAAAAAGCCTCCGAGCACGTTGACCCCGGGGTCGTCCTCCGCCAGGTCCGCCGTGCACACCACCGGCCTGTTGCCCTCGATGGAAGTGACCGATGTCCTGAGCCCCAGCAGGTCCCCGGCTTCCATGTAGCATTTGCCCAGCCTGTGGATGCCGCGCTTTGTAAGCGATATGTGGAACCTGCCGCTGACGCATGCGCGGGGCATGAGGAATATGCTCCTGTCCACGCTGACCCCGGTGAACGACCTGGTCATGTGTTTCGCAAGCCACTTGTCGTCCTCGCAGATGGTGACGTTCTCGTCGAATGAGAACGACAGGCCCAGGTAGAACACCGGCCGCCTGCCCGTGTTGGTGACCTTGTAGCTCACCGTGATCCTTTCCCCGGGTTCGGCCAGGAGCATGTCGAAATCGTACTTGAGGGAGACATCCTTCAACGGCTCCCTCAGGCTGAGTATCTCGAGGACAAGCGCCGTAATGGCCAATCCGAAGAATATGAATCCAAGCATCAGCGGTTCTCCAGCGGCACCTCGACTTCCTCGAGCATGTTCCTTACGAAGCCCTGGCTTCCGAGGTGGCTCCTTCCGGAAAGCATTATCCTGTGCGGCAGGACCGCCATGGCCTCGCGCTTGACGTCCTCCGGGATCACGTAGTCCCTGCCGCTGAGGGCGGCCGTGATCTGGCTGGCCTTGTACAGCGCCAGCGAACCTCTGGCGGACACTCCGTTGACCAGCAGGCTGCTCTGGCGTGTGTACTCGATCATGTCCATGATGTAGGAGGCGATGTCGTCGCTCACCGTGACCGAGCTGTAGGACTCGCGCATCTTCCTGATTTCTTCAGTCGTCACGACTTGCTCCAGGGCATCGACTATCCTGACCGTCTCGGGTCTGCGGAGGATGCCGATCTCCTGCTCCTTGGTCATGTAGCCGAGCGACAGCTTCATGAAGAACCTGTCCAGCTGGGCCTCGGGGAGCGGGAAGGTGCCGTAGGACTCGACCGGGTTCTGGGTCGCCATGACCATGTACGGCTCGTCCATCTTCCAGGTGGTGCCGTCAACGGATATCTGGCGCTCCTCCATGACCTCGAGCAGTGCGCTCTGGCTCCTGGGCACGGCCCTGTTTATCTCGTCGGCGAGGACGATGTTGGAGAAGAGGGGACCCTTGCGGAACTCGAACTCGCCCTTCTTCTGGTTGTAGAAGTTGATTCCGGTCAGGTCGGACGGCATGAGGTCCGGGGTGAACTGGATCCTGCGGAAATCGCCGCCGATGCTCCTGGCGAACGACCTGAGAAGCATCGTCTTTCCAGTTCCCGGGAGGTCCTCCAGCAGGACGTGCCCGGAGGCGATGAGGCAGATTGTTATCTGCTCGATGGTCTCCTCTTTTCCGACTATGACCTTGCTGCAGTTGTCGACGATCCTCTTTTTGCACTGTGTGAACAATGATGTATCCATTTTCCTCTCCCGTTACTTTTCCTTATCGGTCTTCATATCCCGTATCTCCTCAGACCACCGACAGGAACTGCGCTATGAGTCCCGGCAGGGCCTTGATGAATTCAAGTTCCGTGGAATGCATCCCGGCCATCATCATGGCTATCCTGTAGAAGCCCTCGATGTATACCAGCAGCATCAGTATCAATGCAAGAAGCGGCAGTGCGGCATCGATGTACACCGTCTGCCTGGAATGCTTCCTGTTGTACGAGAACAGCAGCACGATCGGCGCCATGATCATGAGGACCGTCGAGTCTCCGATGCCGCTGCATATTATGGCCTTGTCGTAGTAGGCTACCATTTCCTGATCGAAGCCGTTCAGGTTGACCACGAGCACGGACAGGAACTCCATCGTTATCAGGTCCAGAACGGCCATCACGACGAACACGACTGCCATCCTGACGGATACCGCAAGCGAATTGGAGTTTGTCCTGAGGAACTCGTGGTACTGCTCCTCTGTGTTCCCGTACCTCATGTACTTCCTCTTCCTGACGTACAGGATGATTCCAAGCACGACGAACGCCAGGAAGCAGAAAGGAGGTTTCGTCGTGAGGAACGGATAGATGAACGGCGACAGCAGGATGTTGAACATCGTCGCCTCGATCTTCAGTATTATGCAGGCAAGCTCGTACGCCACCGGAAGGACGGCCATGAGCCTGAACGCGACTATCCATCTGCCCCTGAACAGCTTTTTGGGAGTGTAGTCCAGGAAGAACATGAACAGCGAGCACAGCAGCAGGTCCATGAACACGTTGTACGAGAAGTACCCGTTCCTGAAGAAGAACATCGCGTAATCCCTGAACCTAGCGGTGCTGTCGGGCGAGACGTATGTCCTGTACATGCCTCCGATGATGTGAAGGAAGAAGTAGAAGAAGAGCAGTGCGGCTCCGGCCGCCATCACGGCGTACCTGACTATGACCGACCTGTAGTTCTTCTGGGATGTCATTATCTCCGAGAAGTTGGCTATGAGGAACAAGGGGACCACAAGGCTGGACAGCTTGGAGATCAGTTCTGTTACATATCCGAAATCGTATGCCTTGTTCACCATCGCGGCGAGCCTGAGCACCACCGCCACCTGCGAGAGGACAAGGAACAGCCATGCGAACATCCTCAGGTGCCTGTACGACAGGGGACCCCTGTACCTGATGTCGTTGCCCGAGTTCCTTTCATGCAGCCTTATCCTGGCTCCCTTTCCCATCATCCCTCTCCTGTTTCCGGATTCCCCGGAAAAAGTACCAGGTCATCGATCCCGACAATTATAGCACAGTCTTAGCGCGCATGCCATCAGCGCACGCGCGGCCGCATGAACTCGGTCTTCCCTTAACGCCTCCGTTGCCTTATCATTGTCTCCATCGACAACTACAGGAGATCAGTCATGAGGAAAGTACTTCTGGCATCCCTCACCGTCCTTTCGGTGTTCATCCTTCTGGTTTCATGCGGCACGACCAAACAGACTTCGACCGCACAGACCACGTCCGTTCAGACAACGACCGCACAGACCACGTCCGCACAGGTCGCTTCCGCTTCGTCGGCGCAGACACCGGAGCAGGGCGGGAAGCTCTATCCATCGCTCGAAGGCTCGCCGCTTCCGAATTCGAACCTCTACGGCAACTGGCCCGACACGCGACCCTCGCTGAAGGACGATTTCGAGCTTGCCGTCAATTACGACCTCTACATGGCCGTCGCGCAGGACGAGCCTGCCGACAGGGATTTCTACCTCGATTCCGAAGCCTATCAGGAGAGGACCATCAGGGCCCTGTTGGCCGACACGTCCAAGACCTCCGACGAGCTCGAGCTCCTGAGGGGATACATCGGCCTGTTCTCCGACTACGACAAGAGGAACGCCGATGACAAATCCCCGCTGTTGTATTATGTGCAGAAGGTGTGGGACGCCGGATCGGTGGAGGAGCTTTCGGAGCTTCTCAGGGAGCCGTACCTCATCTTCGGCGATCCGTTCGCGAAATTCTATGTCACCAACAGCATCGACGACTACAGCAGGTACGGTGTGAGGATCGTCTCCAACAATCCCATCGGCGGCAGGATCACCACCGGAACCCAGGCTACGCAGGAGGAAGTGGACTCGATCTCGGAGTACCTGTACGCCCTGCTCGTATACGCCGGCTACGACGAGGAGTTCGCGTCCTCGATGATCCAGGGCATCCTGGGCTACGAGAACATCTGCTACGACATCTACCAGGAGTACAGTGAGAAGAATCCCGACGACCAGGCCACACTGACCCTTGCGGACATACAGGAGACCTTCCCGTCGCTCTACGCCATCATCATCGGCCAGGGCTACTATTCGGAGGAGGGGACTCCGGTCACGTACGATGTCCGCGGTGTGTCGGATTTCATCGGCATGGAGCGGATGTGGGACGATTCCAACCTCGAGGTCCTCAAGGCCATCATCGTCGCCCACATGACGGACTATGCGCTTGGCTATCTTTCCCCGGACTCTGTGTCCGAGTACTTCGAGGTCGCCGGACTTGGGAACGACCCCTACGAGACCGCCTATGAATTCCTGCGCGCCAAGCTCTCCGGCGCCGTCGACCAGGTGTTCCTCGAGTTCGCTTTCCCCGCCGACACAAGGGACAAGATCATCGAGCTCACCGGGCGCTACATCTCCGCCATGAGGGAGAGGATCCTTTCCGAGGACTGGCTTTCCGACGAGACCAAGGCCAAGGCCGTGGAGAAGCTGGACAACATGGTCTGCGTCGTGGTCTATCCGGACGAGTGGCTGGACTTCTCCGACCTTCTTGAGCTGGTCAAGGACCACGACCAGAACCTGCTGGATGCCGTCCTCTGCCGCGACGATTTCTTCAGGGACTACAGCACTTCCTTCCTGGGCCAGGAGATAGACCGCGGCAACTGGGTCATGTCGGAAACCAACACCACAGAGGCGAACGCCTACTACATCAGGAGCGAGAACTCGATCAACATCCTCGCCGGTGTCCTCTACGAGGGCATGTATTCCGACGTCAGCATCGAAACCATGCTCGGCACCATCGGCGCCACGATCGGCCACGAGATCACCCACGCGTTCGATACCGGCGGAAGCAGATACAACGACGTGGGCATGCTCGAGGACTGGTGGACGGAAGAGGACCGCACCAGCTTCGAGGAGCGCGCCGGAAGGGTTGCCGAGGAAATCGGCGCCATCATCGTCCTCGACGGCTATCAGGTCGATGGCAATGGGGTCCTCGACGAAGCAGTGGCCGATCTCGGTGGAATCGTCCTGTCCCTCGACATCGCATCACAGATCGATGCCTTCGACTACGACCTTTTCTTCACTTCCAGCGCAAGGCCCTGGTTCAGCGTCAAGGCGGACAAGGACAGCATGATAGCCCTGTATCTGAGGGACGACCATCCCGCAGACTACGTCAGGGCGAACTTCACGCTCCAGCAGTTCGACAAGTTCTACGAGGTCTTCGATATCTCGGAGGGCGACTGGATGTACATCGCCCCCGATTCCCGCGTCTCCGTCTGGTAAGGGCCACAACTGTGGGGGCATGTAGGGCAACTACTGCAACTAAGGCATGTAGAGCAACTACTGCAACTAAGGCATGTAAAGCAACTGGGGCTTTCAACTACAACTAACAAACGTTAACCGGTTTTGATCTGAGCACAGAAAAAAACCGGTTTTTCTTTTCATCAACTCCAATATTCCGACCACTTTTTCCGTATATGGCTTGCAAGGAGCCTTTTATGGATACATTCAGTTTTGAGTCTTTTCTTCAGTCTTCGAAATACGGGGATTCCAAGGTTGTGGTCGGAAGGGCATCGAGTGGGAACATCGACAAGAATGCACATGTCTACCATGTTGTGACAAAGTCGAACGACGGCGGAACCATCTTCCACAGGGAAGCAGGGGACTACAGGCATACCCTTCTATGCAAGTTGTGTGAAGAGAAGGGGATAACCATCATCTTCTCCGTAACGATGCCGAACCATACGCATGACGTCTTCCTCACACCGGATTGGAAACTGCTGGCACTTGTCCTGAAGAACCTGGACATGAACCTCACCAAGTTCCTTCGGAAACGCAATCCGGGGAGATTCAAACCCGGACTGAGGATCCTGCGCAGGTATCCGGTCTACATACCGGTGAAGAGCATCGCGGCATTGTTCTATCTGGGCAAATACGTGTACGACAATCCTGCATACCTGAGGGCGGAAGGGAAGTACATACCGCACTCCTGCTTCTGGATGTTCGAGAAGGAGTATTTCCCAGAGCCGTACGACGGTTCGATCTATAAGAAGCTGTTCAACCTTAGTCCGCATGAACTGCTGGAAAAATACTCAGGGATGACAGCTAAGGAAGCCAGGGATTACGCGGCCAAGACATTCAAGTGCAATTCCGGCGACATTTAGTTGTAGTTGGAAGCCTTAGTTGCTTTACATGCCTTGGTTGCAGTAGTTGCTTTACATGCAGTAGTTGCTCTATGAACTACAAGCCTCAGTCGACCCCAGTTGCTCCTGTCGCCCTACATGCTTTACATGGGTCTCACCATCGAGTACTCGTCCAGCAAGGTGCCGTCCTTCAGCCGGATGGCGTTCGGCCTGGTGCCGACAACCCTGAATCCCATCTTCTCGTAGAGCGCCTTCGCCCTTGTGTTGCCCTCGATGAAATCCAGTTCAAGCTGTGTGACATCGGGCTTTCCTTCCGCGATATGTATCATCGCCCGCATCAGGTGGGTGCCGATGCCCTGGCCCCAGTATTCGCGTTCGATTGCAATCGCAACGGAGGCTCGATGCCGTGTCTTGATCCTGCTGTTGAAGGTTATCATGCAGTTGCCCGCGATCCGGCCATCGACGACGCATACGAGCATGGTCTCGAGGTCGGAGGAATTCACCCTCTCGAAAAGGGCCTTCTCTCCCTCCGGCGTGTATTTCGATGTCTCCTCCGGATAGTTGAGGAGGAAGTCGGTCTCGCCTGCGACGGTGCGCAGATAGTCCAGCATCGGCATGATGTCGCTTTCCTCCGGGCTCCTGACCAGTGCCGTGTGTCCGTCCTTCAGATCGAATGTGAATTCCTGTATCCTCATCTGCCTGCCTCCGTCATGGATGACCTATTATGCTCCATCCGGCGACGCTTGTTAAGCCGCTGTTGTCAAGCGACTGTTGTTGGTCGGCATGACAATGCTGTACAATCGTGGCATGGAGATCATCGAATTCTACACATGCGGCGACCGGCAGCACTGGCTGGACGAGATAGGGAAGAGCGACTGGGGTGCGGGAATCTACCTCTACGAACTTCTGCGCGACGACAAGCTCCGCCGGCTCTGCGGACAGACCACGCAGGTCCTTCTGCTCACCGAAGGAAGGAATCTGGTCTCGTTCTGCACCTACGCGCCGCAGGACGACATCCCCGCGCCGGAGATCACACCGTGGATCGGATTCGTCTACACGTTCCCTCGATACAGAGGGCTTCGGTGCTTCGGTAGACTGGCCGACCATGCCGTCGCTCTTGCGAAAGCCGACGGATACAGCAGGATACATGTCTCGACCCTCGAGGTCGGCTTGTATGAGAAATACGGATTCGGATTTCTGAAGATGATGACCGACATCCACGGCGGACCCAGCAGGGTCTACTGCAGGGAAGTCTGAGATTCAGATCTCGTATACCTGGGCTCCGAACGGGGCCAGAGCCAGTTTGGCGATCTTGAAGAACTGCTTGCCGAACGGGATGCCTATTATCGTGATGCAGAGGATGCATCCCCAGAGGAAATTGCAGACCGCAAGTTCGATCCCGCCCAGGAAGAACCAGATCACGTTGACTATGAACGATACCGCTCCGCCCTCGTAGCGGACTTCCTTGCCGAAAGGTATGAAGGACATCAGGGCCATCTTGAAGCACTGGACCCCGACGGGGATTCCGACAATCGTGACGCACCAGACCGCACCGGCTACGCACCACCCGAGGCCGCTGAAGAAGCCTCCCAATATCAGCCAAAGAATATTGCCTAAAAGACTCATGCTTTATTTTCCGTCCGCAGGAGGATGAGTGTCAATACGAGGAAAAAAGGTCGGGATACGACACCCGGGTACAACTCTCTTGACTAATTTCTCCATAACGTGTAAGTTTCTTTTGTTCGTCAGAACACCACGCGGCTATGGTGGAATTTGGTAGACACGCTAGCTTGAGGTGCTAGTGGGAGAAATCTTGTGCTGGTTCAAGTCCAGTTGGCCGC
>JBGUMQ010000053.1:0-9620 GCA_045116915.1 Sphaerochaetaceae bacterium
GCCGTCCTGCTGCCGATATCGACCGCGCTGATGTCCTGCGGGACCTCCCCGACAGCGGCCTCGCAACGCTTTCCGTCGGAGACCCAGGCCAGATCGGAGGGAAGGACGATCCTGTCGCCGTACTGTGCGTAGAGCTCTTTGGCAACGTCTATGAACTCACCGTAGTTGGACTTCATGATGAAATCCAGACTCCCCCTGCCGATCCCCACACCCTGCGAGGCCAGGAATATGTTGGCAACAAGGCCTCCGGTCAGCACCTTGTCGGCGCTTCCCCTGGAGAGGACGGTCTTCATCATCAGGAACGCATCGGCTATCTTCGCACCACCCAGGACGAACACGCAGGGCCTCTGCGGCTCCTCCATGAGCGACGATACCGTGCAGTATTCCTTCTCGAACAGCCTTCCCATGGCACTGGGAAGGAGCTGCTCGAAACCGCACAATGTGGGCTGGTCCCTGTGCGCCGCCGCGAACGCGTCGCACACGTAGATGTCGCCGAGCGGCGCCAACTTGGTCACGACCTGCGTCCGGGCCTGGTCCTCATGCGACAGACGGAGCTTGGTCTCGAAAAGCGTCTGTTCCTCCGCCATGAAGCGCACGTTGTCCAGAAGAAGGACCTCTCCGTCCTTCAGCTCCCGGATCGCCTGACGCGCAAGCGGTCCGCATACATCCTCGATCCACTTCACCCCGAAGCCCAGCAGTTCCGACAGCACATCGGCGTGCGGCCGTGTGGTGTAGTAGTTCTTGTACTCGATATCGCTGCCCTGATGCGCCATCAGCACGACGCGCGCGCCCTTTTCCGACAACTCGCGGATTGTGGGCACGCATGCGCGGATGCGGTTCGTGCTCTTGAGCTTCCCGGTGGCCCTGTCCACCGGCTGGTTGATGTCTATCCTGCAGAGGACAGTCTTTCCCCTGACATCGAAATCGTCGAGTGTCTTTATCCCGAATCTCATGAAGGTCTCCGAAATCAGAAATTCTGAAGCTTCTTGAATCTGCCGATACCGAGGTATCTGTTGGTCTCGGCCGTGCCCTCCTCACGGGTGAGCTGCATCTTCATGCTGGCGCGGATGGCATCGATCGTCTCCGGGATCGTGACGCTCTCCTGCGGGATGTTGATGGCGTACATGATGTCGTTCCCGCTCTCAACGACCGAATCCTCCCAGAGGCCGATCTCATACATGTCGCCGCGCCTGTTGCCCAGGTCCCTGGCGTACTTGAACAGGCTGGCGTTGCCCTTGAAGCCCTCGTCGATCGTGACCGTCCTGATCCTGGGATGCTTGCGGAAAGCCTCCAGGGCCATCTCGCGTGTTATCTTCTTCCCGTCCTTGGCGGTGGCCAGCACGGTGATGATGTGCCCGTGGGTGACGGGAGTATGGACCAGGATGCCCGTGGCGTCGACATGCGGCATGATCGTCATGAGGTCCAGAGCCTGATGGCTCGGTGCCTTCTCCATCTGCAGAGCGTTGGTCAGTCCCCTGTGGTAGTCGCCGGGGTCCGCGACCCTTCTGATGATGGTGATCGCGACCTTCTCTATCCCGATGGCCCTGTCGAGGCAGTCGACGGTCCTGATCAGACCGGTGGTGTTGCAGCTTGTCAGCTTGAGGTAGTTCTGCCCCACACCCTTCTCGTAGTTCGCGTATCCGTGGAAGAACACATCCGCGACGGAGTTCTTCTCTCCGCCCTGGAAGATCGCCTTGACTCCGAGCGGTTCATAGTACTTCGACTTGTTGGAAGCCCCGACTCCTCCGGGAGCGGAATCCAGCATGATGTCGACATTCCTGCACAGGTCCTCGAAAGTTCCGGCCACAGGGATGTCCTTGGCCTCGAACGCCGACTTATCGGCTCCGTCGACAAGATACAGGTTGTACTTCACGCCGTTGGCTCCGATCATGTCGTTCTCCCTGAGAGCCTGGAGCGCCAGTGTCGGCGCAAGGTCTGCGATTCCGACAAGCTCCATGTCGCCCTGGAGCGCGACTCCGTCCGCCAGTCTCTGTCCGATTGTGCCGTATCCGGCAACTCCTACCCTTATTTTCCTCATTGCTGTGTCCTCCATGTGGGTGAAACGCGTTTTATGGCTTCTTCAATTGTAAACCAACTGTCGTTCTTTTGAAAGTGGAAACGTTTGCGTAAATAAAGAAATTGACTTGCCGGCCCAAGGTGATTATCATGTACAGATGCCAGCGCAAACGCTTGCGTAAAGGCAATTTGCCATCATATTCGTCACGGAGGATATCGTTCATGATAAACATCGGAATAATCGGAGCAGGAAGGATCGGACAGGTCCATGCAAGAAGCATCGTCTCGGGAGTTCCCGGAGCAAGGGTGGCCATGGTCGCCGACCCGTTCATTAAGGATGATGTCAGACAGTGGATGGAGGGAATCGGAGCGAAGGTCGTCTCCGACTACCACATGATCCTGGAGGATCCGTCGATCGACGCGGTGCTGATCTGCTCGTCCACGGACACCCACGCCCCGATCTCCATCGAGGCGATCAAGGCCCAGAAGCATGTCTTCTGCGAGAAGCCTGTCGATCTCAGTCCTGCGAAGATCAGGGAAGTCGAGAAAGCCCTTGCGGCATCGCCGAAGAAGCTCTGCTTCCAGGTCGGTTTCAACCGCAGGTTCGACCACAATTTCCTGGCCCTGCGCAAGGCCACGCTCGACGGCAAGGTCGGAGACGTCCAGTTCGTGCGTGTGAGTTCCCGCGACCCCAATCCGCCGGCACCGCAGTACGTCGCCGTCTCCGGAGGGATTTTCCTGGACATGATGATCCACGACATCGACATGGTCCGCTACCTCTCCGGAGCCGAGATCGAGGAGGTCTACGCCCGCGGAGCCGTCCTGATCGACCCTGAGATCGGAAAGGCCGGCGACGTCGACAGCGCCACTGTCTCCATAAAGCTTTCAAACGGAGCGCTGGCCCTGATAGACAACTCCAGACGCGCCGCATACGGCTACGACCAGCGTGCGGAGGTCTTCGGATCCCTCGGAGCCGTCGCCATAACCAACGACAGCGAATCCACCGCGGTCCTCTCGACCGAAGCCGGAGTCACTGCGGAAAAACCCCTGTACTTCTTCCTCGAGCGCTACATGGCCTCCTACCAGAAGGAGATGCGCCTGTTCGTCGATGCCGTCGCAAACGGAACGGAGGTCCCCGTGGGACTCAAGGACGGACTCATGTCCATCAGGATCGGGCTCGCCTGCAAGAAGTCCCTTGCCGAAAACCGCCCGGTACGTGTGGACGAAATCTGATCCGCCATACATATGCCGACACATAAGCCGATGCCCCGGAGCATCGGCTTTTTCTGTATTTTGCGGTTTTTTCTTCGGTTTGGATTTGTTTATCGCCGGGTTTACTGATATTATTTCTAACCGAAGGAAACCGGAGGTACGTCTATATGGTCGGATACACAGCAGGAGACAGACTCGTTTTTACACTTGACGGAAGGATCGACACCAACAACGCGACCGAATGCGGAGAGCAGATCATGAAGGCCGTAGCCGAGAACCCTTCTCTTCCCGTCACGGTCGACTGCGACGGTCTGAACTACATCTCCAGTGCCGGACTCAGGAACCTGATGAAGCTGAAGAAGGCGGTCAGCGACACCGTACTGGTGAACGTCCAGCCCCAGGTCTACGACATCCTCGAGACAACCGGCTTCACGGAGCTCATGGAAGTGCGCAAGCAGCTCAGGACGATATCCGTCGAAGGCTGCCAGGTCATCGGCAAGGGCGCCAACGGAACCGTCTACAGGATCGACAAGGAGACGATTGTGAAGACCTTCAAGCCCGGATGCGACATCTCCGACATAGACAGGGAGCGCAGGCTCGCCCGTACGGCGTTCGTCATGGGCATCCCGACGGCGATCTCCTACGATGTGGTGAAGGTGGAGGGAGGCGGATACGGATCCGTATACGAACTCCTTGACGCGAGCAACCTCGCCAAGGAGCTCAACAGCGGCAGGAAGAGCCTGGATGAGATCGTCGCCCTCGAGGTTGACCTTCTGAAGACGATCCATTCCAAAGAGGTCAATCCCGACCAGATCCCCCCGTTCAAGGACAAGGCCAGGCTCTGGGTCGATTTCGACAAGGACCACATCCCTGCCGACAAATACGCCAAGCTGTGCCGTCTTGTCGACGCGATTGCCGACAGCAACCACATGATCCACGGCGATTTCCATCTGAAGAACATCATGTACCAGAACGACGAGTGCCTCCTCATCGACATGGATTCCCTCAGCCACGGCAACCCCGTGTTCGAATTCGCCAACATATGGTGCACGTACGTCGGTCTCGGTGAAGTGGAGCCGGAGGTGGTCTACGCATTCCTGGACATCCCGTTCGACAAGGCGATCAAGATCTGGAGGAAGACCATCGAGCGCTATTTCGACACGACCGACGAGACAAGGATCAGGGAGATCGAGGACAAGATCAGAGTGCTCGGATATGCCCGCATAATCAGAAGGTGCATCAGGAAGAACAGGATCGCAACCGATAGCGGCAGGAAGGAATACGACAACGCCGTCAGAAGCATCTGCGAGCTGTTGGACAGGGTCGACGACCTGGCCCTCTGACAGCCCTCATTCCGATTCCGGACCGTCCACCAGATTCCTCAGCCACACACCTTTCCTCACCAGAACGAGTCCGGCTCCCAGCTTCAGCAGTCCGGCCAAATGCACGCCTACGAATATCCACAGCACGCCCAGGGATGTGAACCTGCTCAGGAAGAACGCCACCGGGTAGTTTATGGCTATCTCCGAGAATCCGTCGAACAGGAACGTGATGAACGTCCTGCCTCCGCTTCTGAGTGTGAAGTACGTGGCGTTCTTGAAGGCATCGAACGGCATGAACAGCGCATAGGCGACAATCAGGCTGGAGGCCAGGCTCCTGGCCGAATCGGTCGTGTTGTATATCCTTGGGAAGAGCCATGAGACCGACATCATCACAAGCCCCACGAACGAGCTTATGACGACCGAGAACATCATGATCTTCCTGTCCGTCTCCCTTGCCTCATCGAGCTTGCCGGCACCCAGCAGACGGCCCATGATGATGCCGACGCTTGTGCCGAACGCGAGGAAGACCACCTTGAACAGGTTGTTGAGCGTGTTGGCGATGTTCACTCCGGCCACGGCGGTAAGACCCCTGGTCGAGTAGCACTGGGTCACGAGCGTTATTCCGGCCGACCACAGGGCCTCGTTCAGCAGGAGGATCATGCCCTTCCCCATTATCCCGGATACCAGAGTGCGGGGGACGCGCAATGTCCTGTAGAGCCCCCTGGCGAACGGCTGCCTATCCGGGTGCGTGTGTGTCCATATCAGGACGATGCCTGCCTCCACATACCTGGATATCACCGTTGCGATGGCCGCTCCGGTGACTCCCAGTGCAGGAAATCCCATTTTCCCGTAGATCAGGACATAGTTGAGTACAAGATTGACGATGACCGCGGCGACTCCCGCCTTCATCGGGACCACGGTCTCCCCGCATTCCCTCAGCGTGCTGGAGTAGGCCTGGACCATGAAGAATCCGGGAAGGCCCATGAGCATGACGGAAAGATACCGGCTGCCGTAGGAGAGTGCGGCGGCAAGGTCTCCTCCCTCCCTGCTCTCGTTGAGGTAGTATCCGATGAGCGTCTCTCCGAACAAGGTGAACACCAGGACCGCCAGCGTCGTGAGCACGATGCCCAGGATGAACTTGAACCTGAATGTATTGCGTACGCCCTCGGTGTTCCGCCTGCCGAAATACTGCGCGGTAAATATGCCGGCACCGGACAGGCCTCCGAAGATGCACAGGTTGTAGACGAACAGGATCTCATTGACTATGGCCACACCGGACATGGGCTCCGTGCCCAGCCTTCCCACCATGATGTTGTCCAGCAGGTTCACGAAATTCGTGAATCCGTTCTGGACCATGATAGGCAGCGCGACCATGAGGACCGATCTGAATAGTACCCTGTCTTCCTTCTTCATGAGCATCACTTGTGAGTGGTATCCGCAATCCCTGTCCTAGTCAAGGGACGGGGACCGGGGGCATGAAAAAAACGGAGCCATTCCGGCTCCGTTCCTTCCTGAGGACCTGCATCCTCATCTCCTGCGTGTCCTGATGTCATCGGTGACCTTGGCCACGAAATCGGAAAGGGACATGGAAACGGTCTCTCCGGTGTCGCGGTTGCGGACGCTGACGGATCCCTCCTCCTCTTCCTTGGCTCCGATGATGAGCATGTAGGGAGCCCTGTCGACCTGCTGGGCCTCACGGATCTTGTATCCGACCTTCTCGTTGCGGTCGTCGAGCACCACGCGGACATCGGCGTCCGAAAGGGCCTCGTAGACCTTGCGGGCGTATTCGTTGTTCTTCTCGCTGACCGGAAGGACCTTGACCTGAAGCGGGGCGAGCCATACGGGGAACTTGCCCTTGGTCTCCTCGATGATGTAAGCCATGAACCTGTCCAGCGATCCGAGGATCGCCCTGTGGATGACGACAGGTGTGCGCTCGGCGTTGTCGGCATCGATGTACTTGAGGTTGAACTTCATCGGCAGGCAGAAATCCAGCTGGCAGGTGGAGAGCGTGTACTCCACGCCGACCGCCGGCTTGACGTTGACATCGAGCTTGGGCCCGTAGAACGCGGCCTCTCCGATCTCCTCGGTGAAGTCGATCTTCAGATCCTGCAGGACCGTGCGCAGGGCCGTCTCGGCGGTCTCCCACATCTGGTCGTCCTGATAGTACTTCTCGGTGTCCGCAGGATCGCGCAGCGAGAGCACGCAGCGGTAGTCGGTGATGCCGAAGTCCTTGTATGTCTCGGAGATGAGACCGACGACCTGCTTGACCTCCTGCTCGATCTGCTCGGGCGTGACGAAGATGTGCGAGTCGTTCTGGCAGAAGTGGCGGCCTCTTTCGATTCCCTTGAGAGTTCCGCTGGACTCGAACCTGAAGTCGTGCGCGATCTCGGCAAGACGGATGGGCAGCTCCCTGTAGCTGTGCGGCTTCGATGAATAGATCATCATGTGGTGCGGGCAGTTCATGGGCCTGAGCACGAAGCTTTCGCCTTCGACCTCCATCGGCGGGAACATGTTCTTGCGGTAATGTGCCCAGTGGCCTGATGTGACGTAGAGGTTCACCGATCCGACGCACGGTGTCATGACATGCTGGTAGCCGAGCTTGCGCTCCTTGTCCTTGATGTAGTTCTCCAGCTCCTGCCACACGGTGTATCCGTTGGGAAGGAACATGGGCAGACCCTTTCCGACAAGGTCGTCCGTCATGAAGAGCGACATCTCGCGTCCGATCTTGCGGTGGTCGCGGGCCTTGGCCTCCTCGAGCTCCTTCTCGTACTGCTCGAGTTCGGCCTGGCTCTGGAAGGCAACGCCGTTGATGCGTGTGAGCATCTTGTTCTTCGAATCGTTCTTCCAGTATGCTCCGCCCTGGCCTGTGATCTTGAAGGCCTTCAGGGCATTGGTGTATGTGACGTGCGGGCCGGTGCACATGTCGATATAGTCGCCCTGCTGGTAGAAGCTGATGACGGCATCCTCGGGCAGGTCGCCGATATGCTCTTCCTTGTACTTGGCCTTCCTGTCGTGCATGAGCTTGACGGCCTCATCCCTGGGAAGGATGAACGGCCTGACGGGAAGATGCTCCTTTGTGATCTTCTTCATCTCCGCCTCGATGGCACGCAGGTCATCGTCGGTGAGTTTCCTGTCTCCGAGATCGACATCGTAGTAGAATCCTCTCTCGGTCGCGGGGCCGTAGGCGAAGTCGGCTTCCGGGTACAGTCTCTGGATGGCCTGGGCCATCAGATGTGCCGTCGAGTGACGGATCACATGGTCCATCTCCTCTGCCGGGCATTCCGAAACTGTTCCGTCTTTATAAATAATCTTCATGGGTTGTCTCCTGATGGCACATTATATAGATATACTTGAAAAACTTAAAGTCTGTCCTCCCGGACATCTCACATCAGCTTCTCCACGAATGTCCTGAACACATCCAGAAGCATCCGCGACTCCTCCGCCGACGCTGATTCAGCCATGATCCTGAGAACGGGCTCGGTACCGGAGAAACGGCAGATGACATAGCTGTCATCGTCGAAGAATACCTTGCATCCGTCCATATAGCTGATTTTCATTATCTTCTTCTCGAAAACAGGCAACTGTTTCTCTTCCATGAGGACCTTGGATATGCGGACCTTGTCCTCGGCACTGAAATGCAGGGCGCAGTCGAGGAACACGGACTTGCCCCAGTTGCGGGCGATCAGGGATGAGATATCCTGCACCGTCATGTCGGTGACGGCCAGCATCTCCACGAACAGCGATACGGCGTAGATGGCATCCTTTCCGTTGATGTGTCCGCGCACGGTCAATCCTCCGGACGACTCTCCGCCCAGGACGGCGTTGTACTTGTCGATGGCCGCGGACACCCACTTGAATCCGACGGGGACCTCGATGCACTGTTCTCCGAACGACTTGGCCATCCTGTCCAGGATGAACGTGGTGGATATGTTCCTGACCACCGGTCCCTTCCAGCCTTTCTTCTCATGGAGATACCAGTACAGCATGACGATTATCTCGTTCATGCTCACGTAGCGTCCTGTGCTGTCTATGATCCCCAGCCTGTCCCCATCGCCGTCGAAGGCTATTCCGAAATCGTAGCCGCCCCTCACGACCTTGTCCGCCAGGGGCCTCAGGGTCTCCTCGCTGGGTGCGGGATAGCCGCCGTCGAAGTATGCGTCCTTGTCGCTGTTTATGATATCCAGCGTGCATCTGCATGTGTTGAGGATGACCTCGAGCGGATATGTGCCGGACCCGTGCATGGGATCGAACAGGACGCGCAGTCCCTTGCTTCTGATGGCGTCCTTGTCCAGCACAGCAAGTATGTCGTCTATGAAGTCGTTGAACGGGTTCTTGATGAACTGAACCCTGCCGCTCGCGACCGCCTCATCGAAGTCGATGCGTCTGATCCCGGACTGGCGCGCGATGTACTGTTCTATCCTGTCTGTGACCTCAACAGGGGCGTCTCGACCTTCCTCCACGATGACCTTGAGTCCGTCATACTCGGGAGGGTTGTGGCTTGCCGTAACCTCTATGCCGCAATGTAGCTCGCGTTTCTGCACAGTGTGCATGATGAGCGGGGAAGGTGCCGAACGCTTCATCATGAGGACATCGAGGCCGTTCGCCGCGAAGACCTCGGCAAGCCATCTGGCTCCGGGCTCGGAGAGGAATCTCCTGTCGTAGCCGATCATGACGGGCTTGTCCGTCAGCTTGTCCTCCATGAGGATCTCCGAGATGGCCTGTGCCACCCTGTTCACGTTCTCCCTGATGAAATCATCGCCTATGATGGCTCTCCAGCCGCCTGTTCCGAAACGGATATCACTCATGGGTGCACTCCTCCTCCCCATAATACTGCCACTTTGCCCCGTTTCAATCAACTCCGCCGTACATCATGAGTTTTATATGCAAATATCCGCTGACAGACCGCAATCGAGAACGAGGCGGCATACCTATCTGGTAGACGCCGAGTCGAGATGCGGTATGTCAGATGGAGATTTGCATATAAAAAAGACCTGGCGGCTACCTACTCTCCCGCATTGCTGCAGTACCATCGGCGTGAGAGCGCTTGACTTCCGTGTTCGGGATGGGAAC
>JBGUMQ010000054.1:0-10681 GCA_045116915.1 Sphaerochaetaceae bacterium
TCAAACCCAGCCACTACAGGCCGCGCGGGGAGTTCAGACCCGAAAGAAGGGAAGAGAGACCCGAGCGTCGCAACGA
This sequence comes from Sphaerochaetaceae bacterium, assembly GCA_045116915.1. Taxonomy (GTDB): domain Bacteria; phylum Spirochaetota; class Spirochaetia; order Sphaerochaetales; family Sphaerochaetaceae; genus UBA9732. The sequence goes on from JBGUMQ010000054.1 coordinate 77, forward strand.
CAGACCGGACAGGAACCGTGACAGACGCGATTTCCGCAGGGATGATGCTCCAAGAAGCGCATTCGATTCCGGAAACAGCTCCGGCGGCGGAACATTCGCGGACTTCATAAAGGCTTCCGAAGAGCGCAAGCGCAGGGACGAGGAAAGACGCAGGAACAAGAAATAGGATAGCCGGTAACGATGACTGTACTGAGAATCCTTCTATACGCGATCCTCTCCGTTGCCGGACTGTTCCTTTCGACCGTCCTCCTCTGGGCCCTCGTCGGGTTCCTGTACAGCCTGACGGTCACGAAGAAGGTCTACAGGAAGAGCACTGCCCTGGCCAGGTTCCTGGGAGCATTCACATGCGGGGCCTGCTGCATCGTCCCCAGGGCCCACGTGAAGGTCGAGGGGAAGGAACTTATTCCGAGCGACACAAGGTTCGTCTACGTCGCCAACCACCGTTCCAGGTTCGATCCCATGGTCGTCATGTACAAACTGGCCAGGTACAGGATCGCGTTCATCTCCAAGCCGAGCAATTTCAGGATCCCCTGTTTCGGGAAGATCCTGCGCAAGATGTGCTTTCTGGAGATCGACAGGGAGGACCCCAGGGTTGCCATGGAGACGATCGAAGATGCCTCGGAAATACTGAGGACCGGGGCCTCATCCATAGGCTTCTATCCCGAGGGTACAAGGAGCATGGACGGGAAGCTGGGACCGTTCCACGGTTTCATGTTCCGCATAGCGAAGAACGCCGATGTGCCTGTGGTCGTCGCCGTAACGTACGGCACCCAGGATATCGCGAAGAAGTTCCCTTTCCCCGGCGGGGCGAGGGTCACGATCAGGATATTGGGTGTGCTGGACAGGGACTTCGTCCGCAGCCACAAACCGGTGGAGATCAGCGATGCGGTCGAAGCCATGATAAGGGAAGAACTTGGACAGTGAGGAGATGAAGATGTACTGCGTTCTCTACAATCCGAAATCGGCAGGCGGCAAGGGAGAGGAAACCGCCAGGAAACTCAACGACCTCCTGAAGGGACAGGAGCTTGTCTACAAGGATATCCGGAATCTGGACTACAAGGCGTTTTTCGCAGAGATAGGCCCGGAAGCGAACATCGTTCTCGTCGGCGGGGACGGAACCCTCAACTGGTTCGCCAACGACATCCGCGGTCTGGAGCTTAAGAACGAGGTCTTCTTCCTCGGCTCGGGAACAGGCAACGATTTCCTCAAGGACCTGGGACTGGATCCCGGGAAAGGGCCCTACAACATCACGAAATACCTTAAGGACCTTCCGACAGTGACCGTCAACGGTACGGACTGGAGTTTCCTCAACGGCGTCGGCTACGGCATCGACGGATATTGCTGCGAGGTCGCAGACCAGATGCACGCACAGGGGATAGAGGACGTCGACTACGCGTCCATCGCCATCAAAGGCCTCCTGGGCAAGTTCAAGCCGCGCGATGCCAAGGTCACGGTCGACGGGAAGACCTACAGCTTCAGGAAGGTCTGGATCGCGGCGACCATGGTCGGACGCTACTACGGCGGCGGAATGATGAACGCTCCGAAGCAGGACAGGCTGGATCCGGAGCACAAGCTGTCCCTGGTCATGTTCCACGGCAGCGGAAAGCTCCACACGCTGATGATCTTCCCGTCCATCTTCAAGGGAGAGCACGTGAAGCACACCAAACAGGTGTCGGTGATCGAAGGACACGACATAACGGTCGAGTTCAGCGAGCCGTGCGCACTCCAGATCGACGGCGAGACCGTCCTCAATGTGAAGAAGTACAACGCAAGGAGCTACGGGAAATAAGGGGGATCACTCGGGAACGGACCAGGTCTCGCAGAGGGTATGGAAATCGGTCTTGTAAAGGCTTATCCTCGGCTTGACCTCTCCGTTTATGACCTTGCCCGACATCTTGGGGCCTTTCCTGATGAATTTGCGGCCTTTCACCTGTCTCACCGAGAGGGCCTTTGAATAGAAGCGCTCGAAGCCCTGCTGCTCCGAGCGGTCCTCTATCAGGAACTGCTTGGAGTAGAACAGCACTGCCATCTCGCTCATCGTATACACCGGATATCCGTAAAGCCAGCATCTGACTCCGAAATCCAGGGTCTGCCAGTAGGCGCCCGATATGGCCTCGTCGTAACCGCGCAGCCTCTGGAACAGGGCGCGGTCGTACAGACCGATGCCGAGGAACGGGTAGAGGTTGGGGTGGCATTCGCCGGACGGCATGAACGACAGGGGGTCGACTTCCTTCCCGTTCATGTGCGGGGCCCTCAGGATGGGGATGACCTCATTGCTCTTGTTGAAGATCCACGGGCTGATCAGCGCAGGATGGTCCTCCTGCTTCATCATGGCCTCCATGGGCTTCCAGTCGAAGCTCATGAGGTTCGTATCGCTTCTCATCGTCAGGAAATATGTCGTCATGCACACGTCCGCCAGGGCGTTGACGCGCTCCGCCAGGGAAGGGGCCTTCGGGAAAACGATGAAGGTCACCTCCGGATACCTGGACTGCATCTCGTCCATCGGGAAACGGTCGGACTGGGAGACCACATGGAGGCAGTAGTTGAAGTTGCCGGTGAACCAGTCGAGTGTCCCCATGAGGTCCTCGGGGGTTCCCGTGTCCATGATCCCCACCGCAAGGAACTCCTCCCTGTGGAGCTGGTTGATGAGCTGTCCTATGTCCTGTTTCCTGCTTACGACCGTATATTTCCTGTTCATTACAACAGGAATACTAATCGCAAAAGGCGAATTCTTCAATAACCTCAGCACTCCGGAAGCGGAACGGGATTGTCTATGATGTGCGTCCGGCTTATCTCCTCCGTGGAGATGCAGAAGAAGCTGTAGTCGTCCGTTCCGGTCTCCGCGGACATGGCCAGTCCGCTGGTGATGTCCACGTGGTACCATCTGCCGTCGATGAGCACGAGGTTCCATTCGTGTCCGAGCAGCGTTCCGCCGGTAGCCAGACCCGGCTCCAGACGGCCCATGACCACGGTGCAGGGGATGTCCATGCACTGCATTATGAACTCGAACGCCTTGGCGAACGACGCGCACACACCGCTGTGGCCCACCATGACCGAGTACATGCTCTGGTCCAGGTTCAGCTCGTCGTACGTGCAGAACTCCAGCATGTAGTCGTAGACCGCCCTGACCGTCCCGTAGGTCGATTCCGTCATCCCCACCCATCCGGCGATCTCCAGCAGGCTGGCGTATATCTCCCCGTTTGCCCTGAGTATCCCCGCGCGGTCCATCGTGTACTTGAATTCTATCCGCCTTCCGCTCACAGCGTTGTCCACATAGCTCGTGACGTATGTGTAACCGTCGGACCAGAAAACCTCAGGATGGTCCATAAGGAAACAATCGTAGGCTTTCTGTATGGTTTCCTGTGGAATCGAGCCACAGTTCCAGCTGGGGACAAGATGTGTCAGGCATTCCTTCACGGCATCGTACGCCAGTTTCCCCATGTCGTCGAGGCAGTCGTAGCAGTATGTGTCAACAGACACGGCGTCATCCGGGGCGGATGCGCGGGCCGCGAACGGGCAGAGGAGGATGAGGACCATCGCGATAAGGAATGTCTTGCCGGACATGGTTGACAGGATAGCATGAATCCACGGCACTTGAAAGCTCGCGCGTGTTGAAAGCATCCGCTCTTTGTTATATAGTCTGAGGAGACCGGACGCACCATCACCGACTCCGGCACAGAGGAAATGAAATGATTGACTACAGAGAGCTGAAAACCAGACGTGACGAGATCGCGAAGAACATCGCCGACAGGAACATGAAGGTCGATGTCGATGAGGCCATCAGGCTTCAGGACAGAAGGGCCGAGCTTATGAAGACCGCTGAGGAACTCAGGGCAGCCAGGAACCTCAACGCCTCCAGGATGAAGGGCAAGATGGACAACGACGCACGCCAGGCGCTCATCGCCGAGGGCCGCGACATCAAGGACCGCATCGCCGCGACGGAGAGCGAGCTCGAGGTGGTCGACAAGGACTTCAACACCATCATCCGGCAGATTCCGAACTACGCCCATCCGGCGGCACCGGTGGGGAAGGAGGACAAGGACAACACGGCCGTCAAGTACGTGGGCAAGCCCCCCGTGTTCGGTTTCAAGCCGCTTGACCACGTGCAGCTGGGCGAGAAGCTGGACCTGATCGATTTCGAGACCGGAACCAAGGTCAGCGGACCCAAGTTCTACTACCTGAAGAACGAGGCCGTACTGCTCCAGATGGCTCTTGAGAACTATGCCATGAACATCGTGCTCAAGCACGGTTTCACACCGTTCATCACACCGGATGTGGCCAAGGAGGAGATCCTGGAGGGCATCGGATTCAACCCGCGCGGAGCCGAGAGCAACATCTACACCGTCGAGGGGACCGGAACGGCCCTTGTCGGAACGGCAGAGATCACGCTCGGCGGATACTACAGCGGCGAGACGCTGGACAAGAGCAGGCTCCCGATCAGGATGACGGGTCTCTCGCACTGCTTCAGGCGCGAGGCCGGAGGAGCCGGTCAGTTCTCCAAGGGACTGTACAGGGTCCACCAGTTCTCCAAGCTGGAGATGTTCGTCATCTGCCTGCCGGAGGATTCCGACCGCCTGCATGAGGAGATCCTTGCGATAGAGGAGGAGATCTTCAGCGGACTCGGACTGGCCTACAGGGTCGTCGACACCTGCACCGGAGACCTCGGAGCACCGGCATACCGCAAGTTCGACATCGAGGCATGGATGCCCGGCCGCGGGGATGAGGGCGAGTACGGAGAGGTCACATCCACATCCAACTGCACGGATTACCAGAGCCGCAACCTCAATGTCAGGTACAAGGACGATGACGGAAAGTCCAAGTTCGTCCACATGCTCAACGGAACGGCCGTTGCGCTCTCAAGAGCGGTCGTCGCCGTCATGGAGAACTACCAGCAGGCCGACGGCAGCATCAGGATCCCGGATGTCCTGGTCCCGCTCATGGGCGGCAGGACCGAGATCAGACGCTGAGAGCGACTTGAAGGAGAACTCTGATGGTAGCCGACGTTTCCGCACTGACCACCGATTTCTATGAGCTGACAATGATGCAGGGCTACTTCCTGAACGGGGAGAACCCGGATGTGGTCTTCGACATGTTCTACAGGAAGAACCCGTTCGACGGAGGCTATGCCGTATTCGCCGGCCTGGTGGAGATGCTCTCGGAGCTCGAGAGCCTGAATTTCAGCGCCAACGACATCGCCTACCTGTCCAGCCTGAACATATTCGACAAGCGCTTCCTGGATTTCCTGTCCACCTACAGGTTCCACGGCGACATCTACGCCCCCAAGGAGGGCACCACCGTTTTCCCGGGCGAGCCGCTTGTCAGGGTCCATACAAAACTCATCGATGCACAGCTCATCGAGAGCCTCCTGCTCAACACGATCAACTTCCAGACCCTTATCGCCACCAAGGCCATGAGGGTCTGCCAGGCGGCCGGCAACGGTACCGTCATGGAGTTCGGCCTCAGAAGGGCACAGGGCATGGACGGCGGACTCAGCGCATCCAGGGCCGCGTACATCGGCGGCTGCGGACTGACCAGCAACACGCTTGCCGGAAAGGTCTTCGGCATCCCCGTGGGCGGAACGATGGCCCACAGCTGGATCATGGCCTATGAAAGCGAGCTCGAGGCCTTCAGGGAGTTCGCCAAGATATATCCGAACAACTGCGTGCTCCTGATAGACACCTACGATACCCTCGGAAGCGGAATAGAGAACGCCATCATCGTCGGCAAGGAGCAGAAGGCCAAGGGCCTGAAGATGGGAGTCAGGATCGATTCCGGAGACCTCGCGTACCTGGCGCGTGAAGTCCGCAGAAGACTCGACGAAGCCGGACTGGAGGACGCCACCATCTGTGTCTCCAACGACCTCACCGAGGAGATCATAACCACGCTGGTGAACGACGGTGTTCCCATCAATTCGTGGGGAGTCGGGACCAATCTGGTCACCGGAGGCAACCAGAGCGCCCTTGGCGGAGTCTACAAGATGGCCGCAAAGGCAAGGGAGGACGGTTCCTTCCAGCCCACCATCAAGGTCAGCAACTCGTACTCCAAGACAACCAACCCCGGCATCAAGCAGATCTACAGGTTCTACGGACCGGACGACTTGGCGATAGCCGACCTGATAACGCTGGACGACGAGGAGATCGTGCCGGGCAAGGACATCGTGTTCTACCATCCGTTCACCGACGGCGACCTCTTCAAGCTGAAGGCCCAGGACTACACGAGATACGAGAAGCTTCTCAATCCCGTCATGAAAGACGGGAAGATATGTGTTCCGAAGAGGAGCCTGTCGGAGATCCGCACCTATGCGAAGGAGAGCCAGAGCCACTTCCACAGCTCGTACAAGAGGCTCATCAACCCGCACATCTACAAGGTCTCGCTGTCCAGGAAACTCAAGGACCTCAAGCACAACCTCATACTCGACATCAAAGGAATCTGAAGACCATGGAGAAAAAGAGGAATCCACTATCCGGGATCATGCTGATCCTCGCAGTAATTTTCGCAGGCGCGTTCGCGTTCTTCACATATCTGGTCATGACATACGATGTGGCTCCGGTGGGCTACAACGGCGCCAAGATCGGTTTCTCGCACATCAATGTGTCCGTACACGAGATGTTCCCCTGGGACAACGGCAGCTACGAGCTGACCAAGTACCTGGGCTACATCTGCCTCATTGCGGCTGCGGTCAACGCGCTGTCGGCCGTGCTCGATTTCTTCAGACACAAGGCAAGGATATCACGCATGCACAGGAGGAACATCATCACCTGCATCTACTATGTCTTTGTGGGCGGTTTCTATGTCCTGTTCGAGTTCTACGTGGTCAACACACGTCCGATCTCAGCCGAGGCGTCCTATCCTTCCAGCCATACAATGCTGGCCCTGTGCGTGCTCTACAGCGTGTTCGTCCTTCTGGGATTCAGCGCATGGACCTACAAGTTCATGGCCTCAATCCTCAGGGTCATCTGCGTGCTGGCCATGGTCTCGATGGTCGTCTTCAGACTGCTCTGCGGTGTGCACTGGTTCACCGACATCTGCGGCGGAGTCCTTCTCTCCCTTTCGCTGATGTGCTTTTACAGAGCGGCCATCGCCCGGTTCTGCAGACGATAGCTCGCTTGCCTTCCTCAAGGTAAGACCCTTCGCCCCCAGACTGTGCACGACCTTGTCCAGGTCGCGCTTTCTGTGGTCCGCATCCGAGAAGAGACTGTCCTGCATGGGACTGTCGCCCGGGTACAGCTGGTAAAGCCCCAGTCCGATGAGCCTTATTCCCTGGCCGCTCTTCCATTTGGAAAGGAGCAGCGAGCGGCCCGCCCTGTAGACCTGGTCCGCGTTCAGTATCGGGTAGTCGGGGGTCTCCTGAACGGTGATCGTCCTGAAGTCCTCGCCCCACCGGAGCTTCAGGCCTATGGTGCGCGCCATCATGCCTTCATCGAAAGACCTGGCCATCAGCTCGGAGCTCATGCCCAGTAGCACCTGACAGAGGGTCTGCTCATCCCTGATATCCTCATAGAAAGTCGTCTCCGTAGAAATCGAATGGGTCTTCGATTTCTGGAACATCATTCCTGGATCCTGCCCGCGGCATGCCTGATAGAGGAACTGCCCGAACGAGTTGCCTATCATCTGCTGCAGACGGGGCAGCTCGATCTCACGCACCTGCTGCGGCGTGCGTATGCCGCGCGCCTCGAGTGCGGCCAGGCCGCTTTTGCCCAGTCCCCACAGCTTCCCCAGTCCTATCACGTCTATGAAGGTCTGTTCCTTCCCGGGGGAGACAAGACACAGCCCGTCCGGCTTGTTGTAGTCGCTGGCCATCTTGGCTATGAACGGCGACGTGGCTATGCCCACGCTCATGGTGATGCCGACCTCGTCCTTTACCCGCTGCTTCATCTTCATCGCCAGCTGCCTTGCCGGACCGAACAGACGCCGCGTCCCCGTCATGTCCAGGGATGCCTCGTCTATGGAGACCTGGTGCATCTCCGGAGCGTATTCGCGCAGTATGGCCATGACCTGTCTGGAGACCCTGCTGTACAGGTGCATGTCTCCGGGCACGTAGATGCCTTGGGGACACAGCCTGTATGCCTGCATGGTGGGCATGGCGCTGTGGACTCCGAACTTCCTCGCCTCGTAGGAACAGGTGGATACGACGCTCCTCGGGGCGACGAGACCGATGATCACAGGCTTTCCCCTGTACTCGGGATGGTCGCGCTGCTCCACCGATGCGAAGAACGCGTCGAGATCGACATGGAAGAAGACTCTCTGCTGAGGCATACGGACATTCTACCACGCCGCGGGCGGGATCATAAAGGCGTTTGAGACTATGCGACTTCGGCGATATCGGGTAATATTCGACTTATGAGAACAATAGAATTCGAACCCAAGGGAATCTGTGCAAGGCACATCACCGTTGTTCTGGATGATCAGGACAGGGTGCAGGACCTGAGCTTCGTCGGAGGATGCGACGGCAACCACAAGGGACTCACGGCCCTTGTGAAGGGCATGCCCGCCGAAGAGGCGATATCACGCCTCAGCGGCATCAGATGCGGTTTCAAGCAGTCATCATGCCCCGACCAGGTGGCGGTCGCATTGAAAGAGGCGTTCGCGAAGTGAAGAGGATGGCCGCGGTGCTGCTGGTCCTCCTGGCCGTTGCAGCATCGCTCTGCGCCTACGATCCCAGGCTTGCGGCCATGGGCGGGATCGGTGTCGGCGTCTCCGGCACCGGGATGCTCAGCTACGTCAATCCTGCGGCGGTCTTCTTCGACGACAACCAGTACACCTTCGCATTGAGCGCATCGCTTGCCGATGTAGTAGGGCTGGACCCCTGGCCATGCAATCCGGCATCGTCCCTGGAGGCTCTGTTCACCGCCAGTCTGGTCACGGCGGGCATCGACATATCGTACAATGCCGAGAACCGCAGGGAGAACTCGCACGTGGACCTGATCCAGGATGTGAAGCTCGATGTCAACATCAGCGCCGGATACGGTATCGTGAGTGCCGGCGTGGGTGTCACGGGCGGGTCGCAGATGCAGCGCCTGGACGTTCCCATGGCCGAACTGTCGGACTTCGCCGTCCAGACGCTTTTCGCCCCGTTCGACCGGGTGGTCAACTCCGAGTACATCCAGCTCAGGGCAGGTGTCATGGTCAGAGTGGGGCAGTTCTACATAGGCATGCTGATGGACGACCTCCTCCAGAAGAAGGATTCGGGGATGGTGTTCGAATGGGATGCCATTTTCAAGGCCTCAGGGACAGGTGTCTACTGGAGCAGTCCCGAATTCTCCGCACGCGGAAGGATGAACAACTTCGTGTTCAGCGCGGGAGCGGAGGTCCGCAGCATCTTCAAGCCGGAGGAGAGGAGGCTGTGCTCCGGAGCCGAGGTCAGGTTCCGCTTCACAAGGACATCAGGTGTCAGCCTCAGAGCAGGATACACGTCGATCCTCAGGAACCTCGGCGGCGGAACCGTGACGGCAGGAGCGGGTGCCGAGTTCACCCATCTTTCGGTCGCACTCAACGCGGAATTCCCCATAGGCGGCAATCCGGTCGTCAGGGCCACGGTCATCGCGCTCATCTGAGTCCATTGACATTGACATAGACAGGCCTGGCAGTTAATATTACTTGGAAATCCAACAGCTTTCATTTACAAGGAGCAACGATATGTCTAAGGCACATAGAGGAACAGGTTTGTATGAGATGGCCCACAAGGGTCGCGGAACATGCCCCGTCTGCAAGAGGGAAGGCATCAAGGCTATCTACGAGGCCAGCGTCGACGGAGAGACGAAGAAGGTCTGCAAGCAGTGCAAGGCCAGACTCGCCAAGTAACACACAAACCGACAGCGGTATGAACGGGCTCCACAGGGAGCCTGCTTTTTTATCCGAATCGAAGAATGCAATCCGGAGGAAGAGATGAAGAGCATGACTGCATACGGCTATGCCGAGTTCCAGAACGACAGCTACCTCATGACTATGGAGCTGAAAAGCTACAACAACAGGTTCCTCGAGATCGGCTATTTCGGGCCTCCGTACCTGGCCGCATACGAGCCGGTCGTGACGGACCTCATCAAACAGCATGCCCAGAGGGGCCATGTGGACATCTCCGTGAAGGTCAGGAACATCAGGAGCAATGTTGATGTGAGTGTGGACCGCGATGCCGTCTGCGCATACATCGACGCGTTCGAGCAGATCCGTTCCATCGGAAAGGAACGGAATCTCGACCTTGAAATCCGAATGGGCGACATCGTTTCCCAGGACGGTGTCCTGACAAGCATAAGGACCGACGGAATCGATGCCTACAAGGAAGGACTGGACTATTGTTCGGCACAGGTCCTTGCCCAGTTCGACCAGGCCAAGGCCCGTGAGGGCGGGATAACCAGGGCCGACCTTTCCGGCAAGCTCGAGTCGATAGCCAAGTCGCTGGAGACCGTGAAGGCCAATGTCGGCAGACTGGAGGAGATGATCAGGACGAACCTCATCACGCGCATAGGCGAGATGCTGGGGGACCAGAAGTACGATGAGAACCGCATACTCACCGAGGTCGCCGTCATGCTCAACAGATATACGATCAACGAGGAGGTCGTCCGTCTGGGCGCTCACATCGCCGAGTTCCGCAAGCTGCTGGACAGCCCG
>JBGUMQ010000055.1:0-34270 GCA_045116915.1 Sphaerochaetaceae bacterium
ACCCAGTCCCTGTCGGAGACCACGGTGTCGCCCTGTAGTTCAAGGGTGTATGTCGTATGGCTGTATTGGGGTGAAAGCGGGGAGTCCTGGCCGCACGCGCAAAAGAGCATGCAGAAGAGTGCGCAGAACAATATTGAGAACAATGATGTTCTTGCTGTTCTACCCTTCATGCGGCACGTCCTGACGGTTTTCCCGTCAGATTTCCCTTATTATGGCGGTGATGAGGTTTTCGAACTGTCCGTGGACCTTGGCGCTTGTCGCCATGATCTCCTCCTGCGAGACCGGCTCGTCCAGAATGCCGGCGGCCATGTTCGTCATGCAGCTGATGCCCAGTACCCTGATCCCGCAATGCGCGGCGGCTATCACCTCCGGGACGGTAGACATACCGACAGCATCCGCGCCGAGCAGATCCGCAAGCCTGACTTCAGCGGGAGTCTCGAAGTTGGGGCCGGCGAAGTACATGTACACGCCCTGCTTGAGATCGATTTCCATTTCCTCAGCCGCTCTGAGCGCAACTCCCTGGAACTCCTTGTCGTACACGGTCTCCATGTCGAAGAACCTTTCTCCGAGCTCATCGGGATTGCTGCCTCTCAGCGGGTTCTCCGGGGCGAGCTTGATGTGGTCGGTCATCATCATGAGCGATCCTGCTTCCCAGTCGGTGTTGACGCATCCCGCGGCATTGGTGACGATGAGTTTGTCGACGCCAAGGAGTTTCATCACCTGCACGGGGAAGGCCAGCTGCGGCATGTCATAGCCTTCGTAGTAGTGGAAGCGGCCCTGCATGCAGATGACCTTTCTGCCCGCAAGCGTTCCGATGACAAGCCTGCCCTTGTGGCTCGGTGCCGTGGAGACCGGGAAATGCGGGATGTCCTTGTAATCCAGGATTATGGGATCCTCTATGTTCTCAGCCATGTCTCCGAGCCCCGATCCGAGGATCAGGCCGATTTCCGGCTCGAAGCCGTCCAGCTTGTCCTTGATGTAGTCCGTGGCCTCATAGAGCCTGGTCATCAGGTCCTTTTCCTGGACCTTTGTCGCGCATGATGCGAGAAGCAGAAGCACGAGTGCCGCTGCGAGAACAATGACTGCTTTCCTCATATTCCTTTTTGTCTCCATGCCATCATCTCCCATCACAACATTATCGGACAAAAACCGTTGCCGGGCAATGGGAAATCGGCCTAGGACTGGTAGCCTTGGCCTTTGATGACGGATGCGATTTCCTCGGCGCAGGTGCGGCAGAGGGCGGGGTCCTCGGACTCGACCATGATGCGGATGAGGGATTCGGTGTCGCTGTGGCGCATGAGCACGCGTCCGGATGAACCGAGTGCGGCGGCGACCCTCTCGACGGCAGCAACGACTTGCGGATCGGCGGAGGCCTTCTTCTTGTCGGTGACCTTCAGGCTGATCTGGACCTGCGGGTAGACGGTGAGCACGGAGGCGAGCTCCGATAGGCTCCTGCCCTCCTCGGCCATGACCTGGAGCATCTTGAGGGCGGTGACGATACCGTCTCCGGTGGTGGAATGCTCGGCGAACACCATGTGGCCGCACTGCTCGCCGCCGATGATGCTTCCGCGCTCCACCATGCACTTGCGCACGAGCGGCTCGCCGACACCGGTGGTGACGTAGTCTATGCCTTCTTTTTCCAGGGCCTTGCCCAGACCCATGTTGGAGATCACGGTCCCCACGACAAGGTTGTTGGAGAGGCGGCCGCGCTTTTTCAGGTATGTGGCGTAGATGAGGTTGAAATGGTCTCCGTTGACCTCGTTGCCGCTGTCGTCCACCGCCATGCAGCGGTCGGCGTCGCCGTCCAGCGAGAAACCCGCATCCAGATGGTTCTCCAGCACAAGTGCGCGTATGACATCCAGGTGCGCGGATCCGCATTTTGCATTGATGTTGACACCATCGGGGGCGTCGTTGATGTACATCACCTCACAATCCAGGCTGTCGAACACCTTGTGGGCTATCGAAGAGGATGCTCCGTTGGCACAGTCGATTCCTATGCGGAGCCCTTTCAGGGACACCGTGGGAACGGAGACAAGGTGTCTGATGTAGTCCTCGCGTCCGCTGTTGTAGTCGACGCAGATGCCTATGTTGTCCCTGTCGGCATACGGGATGCCCTGCATGCCGTTTTCCGCGTAGCCCTGGAACAGGGAGAAGATGCCGTCGCCCATGGGCTCCCCGTCCGGGGAGACGACCTTGATGCCGTTGTCGTAATAGGGATTGTGGGATGCCGTGATCATCACGCCGCAGTCGAAACCGGCGGCGCGGGTGATGTAGGACACAGATGGCGTCGTGGTGACGTGCATGAGGTACACGTCGCAACCGGACGCCATGAGGCCCGCGCTGATGGCGGCCTCGAGCATGTCCGACGATTTCCTGGTATCACGGCCTATGACAGCCTTGACCTTGTGGTCGCGGCCCAGGCTGATATGGTTGCCCAGAAAACGCCCGAAACCGAAAACCAGATCGGGCGTGAGTGAAAGGTTGGCCTCTCCCCTGAGGCCGGATACTCCGAAGGTATTGGCCATAAGGTATCCCGGGATCAGATGCGCTCTGCGCTCTCGACGTCCTTGAAATACCTGTAGGTGTCGACCTTGAGCTCTCCGCAGGCGGCCTCGTCGCATGCGATGATGGCGTTGTTGTGCATCTGGAGCGCGCTGCAGGTCCACATCTGGCTCATTCCGCCCTCGACGGTGTGTGCAAGGGCCCTTGCCTTGTTGTGTCCGTTGATCAGGACAAGGACGATCTTCGAATCGAAGACGGTGCCGACTCCGACGGAAAGCGCGTACGACGGGACCTTGGACGGGTCGTTGCCGAAGAAGCGGGAGTTGACGATCTTGGTGTCGGTCGTGAGAGTCCTGAGCCCTGTCCTGGAACTGAGGGATGTGAACGGCTCGTTGAACGCGATGTGTCCGTCGACTCCGATTCCGCCCATGAAGAGGTCGATACCGCCCATCCTGGCGATCTTCTCCTCATAGCGCCTGCACTCGGCCTCGGGATCCTCGGCCATGCCGTTGAGCATGTTGATGTTCTCCTCGGGGAGGTCTATGTGGTTGAAGAAGTTGTCATGCATGAAATACCAGTAGCTCTGATCGTGCTCGTGGGGAAGACCAACGTACTCGTCCATGTTGAACGTCACGACGTTCCTGAAGCTGACCTTTCCGGCCTTGTTCAGTTCGATGAGCTTCCTGTACACACCGATCGGCGACGATCCTGTGGGAAGGCCAAGGACGAAAGGCCTGGGGCCCTTGTGCGCGTTGATCGCGTCGGCGATGAAATTTGCGGCCCAGAGGCTCATGTTCTCGTAGTTCTCCTGAATGATGACTCTCATTTTCTTCCTCCGTTTCAGACTGCGTGACCCTTTCTGCGGATCACATCGATGACATCCGCGACATGCTTGCTGCAGATGTCCTGGCTCGATGCCTCTACCATAACACGGATCACAGGCTCTGTGCCACTCTCTCTTACCAGAATCCTTCCGGAAGTCCCCAGGCTTTCGGCTACGGCGTTCACCGCGGCCTGGACATCCTCGTCGGAAACCGCCGCGGCCTTGTCCTTCACCCTGATGTTCTCCAGCACCTGGGGATAGACCTTCATGCCGGAAGCCAGTTCGCTGAGCTTCTTCCTGCGTGCCAGCATGACCTCCAGGACCTTCAGGGCCGTCAGGAGTCCGTCGCCGGTGGAGGCGTACTTGGCGAAGATTATGTGTCCGCTCTGCTCGCCGCCGAGTCTGCAGCCGTGCTCGACCATGTAGTCGTGGACGTACTTGTCGCCGACCTTGGTCCTTACGGTCTCGATGCCCTCATCCTCAAGGGCCTTGAAGAAGCCGAAGTTGGACATCACGGTGGCCACCACGGTGTTGTTCAGGAGCTTGCCCCTCTCCTTCAGGTATTTTCCATAGATATAGAGGATGTGGTCACCGGTCACCAGGTTTCCCTTCTCGTCGACCGCGAGGCAGCGGTCCGCATCGCCGTCGAAGGCGAATCCGACATCAAGGTGCTTGTCCACGACGAGCTTCCGGAGACCTTCGATATGCGTCGATCCGGCGTTCTCGTTGATGTTGAATCCGTTCGGGTCGGCGTTTATCACATAGGTCTTGGCTCCCAGGGCATCGAACACCGCCTTGGCGACGCTCCATGTGGTTCCGTTGGCGCAGTCCAGTCCGACGCTCATGCCGCGGAACGAGTACTTGCAAAGCGAGATCAGGTAGCCGATGTAGCGGTTCCTGCCGGAAACATAGTCGACCATCTGGCCTATGTCGTGGCGAGTGGCGAACGGGATGTCGTCCCACTTCTGGCCGAAACACTCCAGCTTGCCGTCGATGTAGTCCTCGCAGAGGGCCAGGACGGGCTCCTCCATCTTCTCTCCGTACTTGTTGATGACCTTTATGCCGTTGTCGTAGTACGGGTTGTGCGATGCGGTTATCATGATGCCGCAGTCGAAGTCGTCCACATGTGCTATGTAGGCCACCGACGGGGTCGTGGTGACATGCATGAGGTACACGTCGGCTCCCGATGCCACGATTCCTCCGGCCAGCATGTACTCGAACATGTAGCAGGACCTTCTCGTGTCCTTTCCGATCACGATCCTGGGGCTCTCGGAGTCACCGCGCTGGGCGCGCAGGCTCTTGAAATACCAGCCCAGGAAGCGTCCGACCTTGTAGGCGTGCTCCGCCGTGAGGGTGACGTTCGACTCACCCCTGAATCCGTCCGTACCGAAATAACGTCCCATGGTTTTCCTCCTGCCTACCTTTCCTCTCTGGCGGCGATTTCCGTCTTGGCCTTGTAGATGCTGTCCGAGGGAATGACTCCCCTGACGCATGAACACGGATAGACCGATGTCCTGCATCCTATCACCGCACCGGGGTTCAGGACGCTGTTGCAGCCGATGTCGGCATAGTCGCCGAGCATGGCGCCGATCTTCCTCATTCCAGTCTCGATATCCCCTTCCGAGTGGATGTATACATTTTTCTTATCGGACTTGAGGTTGGAGGTTATCGAACCTGCGCCCATGTGGGCGTGGAATCCGAGTATGCTGTCCCCGACGTAGTTGTAGTGCGGGACCTCGCAGTTGTCGAAGATTATGACGTTCTTCAACTCGACGGAGTTCCCTATGACGCAGTCGCTTCCGATCAGGGCGCTTCCCCTGACGAACGCGCAATGCCTGACCTCCGTCCCGGGTCCGACTATGCATGGGGCACCGAGATAGGCCGACGGGAAGACATTGGCGGTCTTGTGCACCCAGACATTCTCGGAAATCTCCGTATACTCCTCGGGATCCAATGATTTCCCGAGCTCGATTATCATCTGTTTGATTCCTGGAAGGGCCTGCCACGGATACTCGAATCCGGCAAGGTAACCGCCGGCCAGCGTGTGGTTGAGGCTGAACAATTCTGTAGTCTTGATCATTTGATTTCTCTCTCCGAACAGAGCCGATTATCCGGACACTTCAGACTGGTGTCAACACAACGGGTCGGATACTTTACATTTCAATGATCGAATACTTTACAAATTCATGTATATAAACTTTACTATAAGGGAAACATGTTCAGTCCGTCAGCGAAAAAAGCCATCATCTCCATTTCGGGCAGGTTCCCGATCATCCTCATCACCGGGCCGGCGGGTAGCGGCAAGGCCGCCCTGGCCCGGAATTGCTTCCCCGACAAGAGCTTCATAGACCTGCGCGGCAGCGCCACGCGCGATATCGCCTCGGTGTCGCCCAGGACATTCCTGATGGCGTTCCAGAACGGGGCTGTGATACACGAGGCCCACCTTGTCCCGGGGATGCTGGAGGCGGTCAGATACCATGTGGACAGGATGGGCGCAGGGCCGGGAAGATTCATCCTCACCAGCACAAGGAGGATCGATGCCGGACCGGAATCGGAGAGCGGCTTCATGGACGGCCGTCTGGGAGTGATGGAGCTCAGGGGCATGGACATGGCAGACCTGGAGGCCCAGAAGGTCTCCACGTACAATCCGTTCAGGATCATGTTCGACGGACAGCTTCCGTTGGTTCTGGGCGGAAGACGCAGTACGGCGGAGGTCCTGGACGACATCATGCAGACCCATATCCGCAGATGCATAAACGTTTCCAACCTTCCGGTCTTCAGACGGTTCCTTGAAGTCTGCGCACGCTACGGGGCACAGCCGTTCTCCATGAACGCCATGGCCAGGGAGGCCGGGATCTCAGCCCCCACGGCAAAGACCTGGCTGGCACTTCTCAGACAGTACAATATCCTGGATACGGTCGGTTCATGGTTTTTCTTCACTGACACAGGCATCATGTGCCATCTTCTTGGACTTGCCACTGCGGAAGAGCTGATCCTGAGCCCGAACAGGGCATCCGTTGCTAGGACGTTCGCACTGAACGAACTTGTCAGGACACGATGCATCAGGATGCTGGAGCGCAACATGGATACGGCACCCGACGCCGACTTCACCGCAAGGTGGAAGGAGCGCTATTCGATGGTCGTGGACCCGAACATCGAGGTCACGCAGGAGACCTTGTCCAGGATCGGAAGGATGGAACGGAAGAACGGATCCAGGACGCTTGTCCTGTATCTCGGGGATGTCACGTACAGCATGGGCAGCACGGACTGCATAAGCTTCAGGGACTGGTCCAAGCTGGCCGCCGGAATCGATTATTTCAGCTGAGAAAGGGCATCCTCGTACTGTGGGACCGTAAGGGCGCCGGTAACGGCCTGGCGTACCCTTGCGCTGTTGGGGATTCCCTTGAGATAGGCGCACACATGCTTGCGCATCTCCCTGCATGCCATGTTCTCACCCAGGAAATCCACAAGGCCTTTCAGATGGATCATGATGGCCCGGACCTTCTCCTCCACTGGAACAGGGTCGGGCGCGGTTCCTGAAAGCAGGGACTTGGCCTGTCCGAATATGAACGGGTTGCCTATGGCTCCGCGTGCGAACGAGACCGCATCCACCCCCGTCTCCGACAGCATGCGCACCCCGTCCGCGGCGGAGAAGAGGTCTCCCGATCCGATGATCACCTTGTCCGGAAAACAGCGCTTCAGGTCCGCAAGCAGTTCCCAGTGGGCGGTGGGCATGTAGAGCTGGCTTCTTGTCCTTGCGTGCATGCACACGGCGCTTGCCCCGGCATCGAAGGCGATCCCAGCCGTCTCGAGATAGTTGATGCAGGAGGTGTCCCAGCCCGTCCGGATCTTGACGGTGACCGGGACATCCGTGTTGCGCACGATTGTCCCGACTATCTCCCCGATCGTCCGGGGATGCTGCAGCAACGCGCTTCCGGCACCTGTCTTGACGACCTTCGGGACAGGACAGCCGCAGTTTATGTCTATGAGAGCCGGCCTGTGGGCCATGACGCCCTCCAGGGACCTGAGCGCGGTATCCGCATCGGGTGTGAAGAGCTGGACGGCAAGGTTGGTCTCGCCCTCCCCGCGTTCCATGAGCATGACGGTCTTGGAGCTGCCGCGTGCCACACCTTCGCAGGACACCATCTCCGTGTACGCGAGCGCAGCGCCTTTGCCGAGGCAGATGCTCCGGTACACCTTGTCGGTGTAGCCCGCAAGCGGAGCGAGGAAAAGGTTGGAATCAAGTTTCAGATTCCCTATGGAGACTTCATGGAGCAGAGACGCCAAGTTCAGGCCTCTGTGATGTGGAATGCCCTGAGGCTGTTCTGATAGAGGATCTCGGCCATGTCCTCGAGCGGGATACCCTTGATGGAAGCCACTGCCTGGGCGGTCTCCGGCAGATACTCGGGCTTGTTCCTGCGTTTCGTGTACTTGGCAGGAACCATGAACGGGGCCTCGCTCTCGATGAGGATCCTGTCCTCGGGGAGTTTCTTCACGGTGTCGGTGAGCTTGCGGACGTTCTTGTAGGTGATGTTGCCCGCGAAGGAGAAGTAGACGGGAAGCTCCATCGCCCTCTGTGCGTATTCCCAGTCCTCGGAATAGCAGTGGAAGACGGCCCCCTCCTCCGGGATGTTGTGCCTCAGGATGTCCAGGATGTCGTCGCCGGCCTCCCTGTTGTGGATGATCACGGGAAGATGGTTCTTCCTTGCGATCTCCAGATGGCGCAGGAACATCTCGACCTGGACGCCCTTGTACTGGCTGTACTTGCCGTAATCCAGGCCCGTCTCACCTATTGCGACGATCCTGTCCAGTTTCAGGAACGGCATGATCTTCGAATCCCAGTCCCTGAGGAGGTTTCCGCTTTCGGTCGGCGAGACTCCCACGGCATGGTAGACGTTCCTGGCGCTCTTGAGGTTCTTGTATATGACCTCGAAATCCGTGAGGCTGTTGCAGACGGATACTATATGGGCCACTCCCGCCCTCTTGGCGTACTGGACGGTGAGAAG
This sequence comes from Sphaerochaetaceae bacterium, assembly GCA_045116915.1. Lineage (GTDB taxonomy): Bacteria > Spirochaetota > Spirochaetia > Sphaerochaetales > Sphaerochaetaceae > UBA9732. The sequence goes on from JBGUMQ010000055.1 coordinate 8,332, forward strand.
CTGCTCGAGATAATCCTCGTGTATGAGACCGATGTGGCAATGTGTATCGAATAAACGCATAGAGGCTCCTTTTCTATGTCATTGATTTTTTCACGCAAACGAATTATGCATCCGGCAGATACCAAGGTAGCATGACTTTCACGTGCCGTCAAGTTTCCCCGTCGATTCCCATCAATTGACCTGCGGACACATAAATGATACTTTTCCAGTATCCTGAGGAGATGCAGATGAAAGTACTGGTTTTGGGTTCCGGAGCAAAAGACCACGCCATAGCATGGTGGTTCTCCAAGAGCAAGCTTATCGAGGGACTTTATGTCGCACCGGGCAATCCGGGAACCGCGGCATTCGCCGTGAATCTTCCGGATGTAAATCCGTCCGACAAGGACCAGGTCCTTGCAGCCTGCACGGAACATGGGGTGGATTTCGTCTTCATAGGGACGGAGGAGCCTCTCCAGACCGGAGTGGTCGACCATCTGAACAAGAACGGGATCGAGACTTTCGGAACCCCGGGATACGCACTCAAGCTCGACAGCGACAGGAGTTTCTCCAGGCAATTCGCCACGAAGTACGGCATCCCCATCCCGGCCTACCACATCTTCAAGGATGCCGGGGAGCTCAAGGCCTTCCTCACCGCCAACGCCGGCACGACGTTCACGATCAAGCCCAACGACCTCTCGCCGTCCAGGGTCATGATCAGTTCCAGCAACACCGAAGCCCTCCTTGGATACGGGACCAACCTCCTGAAGAAGAGCCCTGTTGTGGTGGAGGACCACATAGACGGCAAGGCCGCCACCATCTCCATCCTCATGGACAACGAGGGCTACTTCATCCTTCCCATCTGCTATGAGTACACCAAGCGCGAGCATACCGATGTCGGCCTGGGCGTGCCCACAGGCGGAATGGGAGCCATATGCCCGCTGGCACTGGACCAGGACGACACCTCCATGATCCTGAGCAGGATCGTCCATCCGACGTTCAAGGCGTTGAAGAAGGAGAAACTCTACTACAAGGGGATCCTCACGTTCTCAATCATCATAAGCGCAGACGGTCCCGTCCTCCTGGACTACCATGTCAGGCTCAACGACCCTGCCACCCAGGCCATGGTCCCTCTCATGCGCAACGACCTGTGCGCCCTCATGACTGCGATGCACAACAACACGCTCAAGAGTGTGAACCTCGAGACGACCGACAGCAGCGCCGTGGCAGTCGTGATCGCTTCGGAGGGATACCCCGAGGAGACCAGAACCGGCCAGAAGCTTTCCAGCATCCCCCCGCAGTACATGGCCAACTCGTTCGAGGACGGGTCGTTCCTCTTCTTCGGCGCCGTAGAGAGCCGCAAGGACGGCATCTTCACGACCGGAGGCAGGGCCGCAACCGTCGTAGGTGTGGACAAGAACATCATCCTGGCCAATTCGAGGGTCTACAATTCAATCGATCTGGTGAATTTCGATGGTTCCTGGTACAGGAGCGACATCGGAGTGAAGTTCTTCGAAAGCGTCACGTGATTCAGCCTTCCGGCGTGTAGAACCTGTATCCGCTCTTTCCTTCCCTCTTGCACTCGTACATGGCCCTGTCCGCATACTCGAACAGTGTCACGGAATCGGAAGCCAGGCTTCCGTCCGCGATACCCGCGCTGACCGAAGCGGCAGGCAGTCCGTCGCTTGTATCCGAAAGCTCGCGGTTGACTTCGTCCACCGCCGTCGTTATCAGTAGGTGCAGGTCGCTGTCCCCGCATTGCATGATGACGGCGAACTCATCGCCTCCCATGCGGCAGATGGAATCCGTCTGACGGAAATTGCGCTTGAGCGCCCGGGCGATCTTCACAAGGATGCGGTCGCCGGTCTCGTGTCCGTAACGTCCGTTTATCTCCCTGAAGTTGTCGGTGTCCACCAGGACCAGGCAGACATCGTCCGTATCAAGGCTGGACATGATGATGTCATATCCGTCACGGCCCATCACACCTGTCAGATTGTCATGCGATGCCTTGCCCGCCGGACCCTCCACGATCCTGCGGTCGTTCTGTGGAATCGGATTCGTCTTCTCCACAGGCCTTCCGGCATCCGCAGATGGGGTTTCCTGCTTCTTCTCCTGCTTTGCGGCGGCCTCCCCGGTCTCCTTCTGCTTCTGGATTATGTGGAGGATGTATACGAACATCAGGATGGCGGACACCAGGAGCACCGCCGATATGGAGACGATCTGGTTGACCCAGCCCTGCCACCTTGCGTTGAGCTCCCTGACCGGAACCGAGACTATCAGGCGCATTCCGTTGCTCAGATCCACCTCGACCGCCCGCTTGGTGACACCATCGTATGTGTATTCCCTGAATGTCTCGTCCGAGTCGAGTCCTTCCGGGGTATCGGGAAGGACTTCCATGGCCGGAACATCCATGTGCGGGTGGTAGACCAGCCTGCCATCGCTGTCCTCTATGAATGCGTAGCCGCTGTTGTTGAAGGATATGCGGTCGACCACCGCCGCCATGGTGGCGTAGTCTATCTCGATTCCCAGGACTCCGACGAACGTGTCGTGCCAGTAGATCGGGACATTGTAGGAGATCACCCGGACATCGAGGTTGTCGGTGATGTACGGCGGAAGCCAGACAGGGCTGCCCTCGTACTTGGGCACCGTGAACCATACGAGGGCGGAGGTGTCGTCGGTATCGTAGAGCGTGATGTCCGTGACCTCATGCTCCGTGAATCCCTTGCCGTCGAGGTTCACATACCAGAAGCCCTTCTCCGTATCCGAAACCGAGGGGTCGATCCTGTAGTAGTATGTCAGCACTCCGGTGGTCTTCCCCGCCAGACGCGAGAATATCCCCCTTGCCCATTCGACATGGGCCGACAGGCCGTCGAGGCCCCTGTACTCCAGGTCGGACTCGGCATAGGCGGCCTCTATCTCCACCGCCTGCGCGACGCTCCAGAAATAGTCATCGAGCTCGTTCCTTCCGCTTTCCCCCAGGAGGAGCAGCATCTGGTCCGAATCGTTGCTCCCTATGCTCCGGATGGCAAGGACACCGAGGGATGTGGCCACACCCATGGTGATGATGATCGCAACGACCATCACTGCCGTGATTCTCATCCCGATGTTCTTCATAAGCGGAAACCTCCGGTCTGCCGAGCCTTTGGATTATGGTAACACACCCGTGAAACAATTGTAAACAAAAGAGGCTGCCGAGGCAGCCTCCATGACGGGATTGTCCCGATTCCTATCTGAAGAGGTTCTTCCAGTCCACGTCCCAGACAGCGATCGAAGCGCCGACGCTTGCCCTGAACGCGTTCGTACCGTGTGTTATGTCTGCGGTGAAGCCGAGTGAGGCATCGAGCCTGAAGCCTTCCTGCAGGTAGTATGCGAATCCGGCCTCCAGCATCAGCACGTGTGTCACGGGCTCGGTGATGTCGTACGGGGTCTTGAGGTGATGGATGAAATAGTCGGTGTTGTACGGGCAGTCTATCCCGTACGATCCGCGCATGAGGTATTCGGCACTGGCGTATGCGCTGTACGGATTGTCGTTGTACTGTGCATAGAGCCTGCCGAGGATCGTGTCCGGACCGTACTTGAAGCCCAGGTAGAACGCGTTCTCGTCGAAGCAGTATCCCTTCCCTGCAAAGCTGATGAACTGGTACGGGGAGGTGTACTTGCCCACATTGTGGTTCCTGTTGTACATGAACTTGGAGCAGTAGTAGACCTCAAGGCCTATGTTCAGCCCTGTTGTGGACTTGAATGTGTCGTCCCTGAGGGCATGGTCCTGATAGCTGAACCTGGAGGACTTCACCTCGTTGCCGCCGAGCAGGTTGACCTCCACTCCGACGTAGGCGCCGATTGCAGGCGGTTTGCCGCTGAACGAACCCGGATCCGGAGCCTCATGAGGCAGATCGAAATCGTCCATGGTGAAGTTGGCGTATGCCCTGATGTTCCCGAATTTCCCCTCGAACGAGAAGCTGAGCATGACGTTGGAGAAATCGTCCTGGTAGTTGTCGTGCCAGATAGCCGTGGGTGAGAAATCCAGGAGGCTCGGGTCCTTTCCATAGACGACGTTCAGCTCCGCGAACGTGAACCTCAGGCTCCGGCTTTCGAATGCCAGACGATGGGTGAATGTGGTCTTTGGTCCCCAGGTCGAATAATCGGGATCGGCCACATAATCGGCATCGAGGTATCTGCCGTAGTTGAGGAAATACTTGAACGCGATCGCGGTGAAGTCATAGCGGAATTTCCATCCGTTGCCTACGGGTATGTCGATGTCCAGGTATGCGTTGTCGAGGTACGGCTGCGAATCCGCAATCGCCAGATCGTATGTCGCGGCTCCCCACTTGATCTGCCTTCGTCCGACGGATGCATAGAAGTTGCCGCTTGTGGATCGGTAGTCGATGTACCCCATCCTTGGGAAGTTGAGCTCGATCATGTGTGTCAGGAACGGGATGTTGGAGAAGTTGCCCTTGTTCCCGTCCATGAAATACGCCAGGGTGTCCTGCCTGACGTCAACGACGAACACAACCCCGAACTTGTCGCCCTGAGCGATCAGACCCAGGTCCAGGATGCCGGGAGTGCGGAACGCCTCCAGCCAGTAGTCCTGTTTTGTCATGTACCAGTTGTCGAGCTGTGCGCCGTAGTCCTGCTTCCAGCCGATGTTGTTGTACCCTTCCCTGCTCACTCCTGCGGCAGGGGTGTTGTCGAATCCGAAATAAGGCTTGAAATTCACAACACCCTTCACGGATGCGGATGCCGCGAGTGCCGAAACGACGACAAGCAGCACAAGAATCGCTCTTTTCATGTTCTTTTTCCCCCCCCCCAATTCTTCTTATGATGATTCATACCGAGACCGTAATGCCCAGGGTCAGCTGCAGATCCGCCTCATGACCCGAATAAGTCCCGGTTGCCTTGGTATATTCCCATCTGTTGATCCAGTCAAGCTCTCCGCTGAACGATATTCCCGGCCACGTCAGGATCCGGTCCAGATCCGCCTTGAATTCCAGACCGCACACAAGCGTGCGTCGTGTGACATCGCCCGAAGGGGTCTTCCCACGGTAGTTCGCATCGCCTTCGTTGTATCCGTCCGTGTTGTGGCTCATGTATATGTCCATCACCCCGTGGTCCATGGCCCTGACATACGCTCCGACGCTCCAGTTGTCAAGACTCGTGTAGGTGCCTGCAACCTCCAGCAGGATGCAGTCACCCCCGTACAGGAATCCGATGTAGTCGAAGAACGGCACATGGCCTCCTTCGAAGCTCCCGTCGGTGGCGCTGTGGCTCCAGTACCTGTTGACACGGACGAAATCGACTATGTCGCGTCTGTATAGAAGCGGTGTGGTGTACGCGAACTCGGCATGGGAGGTCAGGTATCCGTTGCCCATGGCGCATGTGTACTGCACGCCGGCGACCAGTCCCGAGGAGTCGCTCTGACTGTCCCCCTCATGGGGTGCCCTTGCCTGGTCCATGGCGTACTGGGCATAGACCTCCAGGCCGTTGGTAACGGCCCAGTTCAACTCGGCGTACGCCAGCGCGTTGAACATGCTGCGGTTGTTGAGGTTGTGGAATATGAAGGACGGGTTCAGATAGAGCCCCTCCATGACATTGTACTTGTACATGACGTTCTCGCTGACGGTCAGCGAGACGCGGTCCAGGATCCTGAACTGCAGGGTGTGGACCATGAAGACCCTGCCCTCCTGCGCGGCAAGCTGCTCGTTGTCCGTGACTATGGTGTTCAGGAACATCAGCACCCAGTCGTACTTGAAATGGTCGCCGTATATGGACAGCCTGGCGTAGTCGCTGAAGTGGTGGCCATCCACCAGGAGGTTTGAGAAACGGGCGTTGCCCAGGCTCAGGCGGTCCCTGCACAATGAGAGGTTCCACGTCTTGCCTCCGAGTGAGAAGATGGCCCGTTTCGGCCAGATGAATGAGAAATTCATCGTGTTGGTGAAGAACGAGGAGAAGAAAGGTTGCGAGAAAGCGTAGGACTTCTTCACATAGTACGCCGTGCTGTCGATGGGATAGGAGGCTATGTAGCCGTCCTTCGATGTCTGCCCGTCCAGGATCCTGTTGCCGAACGTGTCGTTGTAGTCTGCCCTGCTCCACTTGTAGTGTATGTCGCTGGTGGTGTAGAAGTACTCCCATGCGGTGAAGTCGAAATGGAGCCTCATCAGGCTCCTGCGGTCCTGGTATCCCAGGACCCAGTCGTCCTCGGTTGTGAAATCCTCCGTGTTCGTATGGACGTATATCTCCGGCCCGAACTCAATGCCTGCATCCATCCGGAAATCGGGGGCGAAACTGAACCGCAGGCCTTCATCCAGTGTGGCCAGTATCCTGTCGTAGAGTGCGGCGGCCACACCTGTCAGGGATGTGGGATCGATCCGGTCCAGGATGCTCCTGGCCTCCGAATCGGACCAGGGCCTGTTGTCCGACGGGCGCACAAGGCCGCACAGGGAGTACAGGGCATCCATGTCGCTGTAGAGTGAGGAATCAATCGGATGGATCATCGCGTTGACATGCCCTGCTTCGGACGCGGCGCACGCTGCGGCCGATACTGCAAGGATCAAGACGATCACGAAGACGGTTCTTCCAGTCATGTCCTTCCAGTATACAACTTCTGCCGGCTTTTGTCAGAAGCACCCGTACGTGGCACCGATGATGAACTGGACATCGGATGCGTTCTGTCCGCTGATGTTGAAGATGTTCCTCATGGTGACGAAATCGATGTTCAGGCTGAGCTTCAGGTTCTCCAGAAGGCTGTACTGTGCCCCAAGTCCGATATCAAGCGTGTACCAGAGCGCATTGCGCGCGGTCTGTGCATCGGGATACCTGTAGTTGCCGTTCTGAGAATGCGAGGTGGAAGGTCCTGTGTACTGCTCGTAGTACACGTCTCCGGCATGGGCGGGAACCTTGCCCCACACCGTCCACAGGTCATGTGTCCCGTGGACCATGAACATCCCGTTGGCACTGAGCGACAGCCTTTGGCCTTCCCACGACGCGGCAAGGTTCGCCACGATGCAGTCCGGACCGTACTTGTAGCCGAGGACATGGTCCTCATACAGGATGTCGGTGTCCAGTCCCCTTTCCTCATAGGCATAGAGTCTGGTTCTTATGGCAGCCGTGTAGTCCATGCCGTAGTTTGCATTGTAACCGTCCCTGAGATAACAGAACGCACTTACATAGGCGAATTCGGGATTGATCGTCAGGACTCCGCCCTTCACTCCCGTCATGTATTTCAGCCCCAGAAGGCATGCCGTACCGTTGGGAGGCTCCGGATCGTTCATGTCGGGACCGAGGGAGGACTCGAATCCGGGCATGGAGAACTGGTCCAGCAGGACCTGTCCGTACACCGACAGTCCCCTGACGACCGTCCAGTCGAGTTCCAAGGCCAGGGTCGAGTTCGAGTTGTTCGACATGAAGCTGTTGTGCATGAAGAAAAGCGGACTCAGGGCCGCGAACTGGAAGTTGTTTTTATCGGAATCATAGATGAGGCCTTCTGTCAGAGTTATGCCGAGCCTGTCACTGAACAGCCGGGCCTCGAACCTGTGTGCACTGTAGAAGAGAAGACCGTCGAGCTTGACCGTGGAGTTGTTGTGTCCCGTACCGGTGTAGCCTGTCGCGCCCCATGTGTTGTAGTAGTTCACCTTGCTCGGGAAAAACGAGATGAGGTATGTGTACTTGAATTTCTCTCCGTAGGCGGTGAACCTGACCATGTCGTGATACGGCAGATTGTCGGAGAGAACGACATTGCCGGTCGTCCCCGCACCCCAGCGCAGTCTGTCGCGTCCGATCTGCAGCGACCATCCGCTGCCGCCGGCTGCAGCAAATGCCCTGTGGGGGAAGGAGGCTATGTCCAGGACCTTGAGGTCGAACTTCAGGTTCTGGAGCGCGGGGATGTTCGTGTTCAGCCTTGTGGATCCCAGTTCCCCGTAGGTGTTGCCGCGTGTGGCGTTCTGGATATCCAGCTCGAACAGCGTGTAGAAATGGTCCGTGAGCCATGTCTCCCAGCTCAGGCTGAAGAACGGTGTTATGTGATTGAGATCCTTGGCGAACCACCATGAGCGGCCTTCGAAGGCATGGTCAGTCAGTCCGTTCTTGTCGGTCCTGCTGATTGCATCGCCGCCCTTCACATCGTACGTGTGGAAGTACAGCTCAAGATCCAGTGTCCCTGAGAACTCCGCGGCTCCTCCCTTGAAAGTGATCTGATGTCCTGCATTGAGTTCCTCAAGCGCGGCATCGTACTTTGCGAGCATGTAGTCGGGGACATCGTCCCTGTCGATCGCCTCATACATCTTCAGAAGCTCGTCGGCGCTCCAGGGACCGGTTGTGGACGGAAGCGCATGCCCTGTGAGGACATTGATCGTGCTTATGGTCCTGTAGATCTCCGAGTCGACGGAATATATCTTCTGGTTGTTCGCCGCGAAGGCGGCAGCAAGAACCAACAGCAACACTGCCGGTATTGTCGATAGCCTCTTTCTGATCACTCTCCTGCTCCTTTCGGGAGAGACTTTATTACATATCGGGGAAAAAGGCAAACACTCTTTTTTTCAACATGAAAATAAAGTATACAATAAAACAAGCACACAATACGACCATCAGGGGGTGAATCATGAAAAAAACCATTGCCACCGCGATCATTCTTCTTTTCTGTTCTTTCCTGGTGTCCGCAGGGACCGCCAACATGCAGAAGATATACCCTGTGGACAGCGAAGAGTACACGATGATCAAGTATCTGTACATCGCCCAGGGCCACAGCCTGCCTTCGACAACAGGCCCGTGGAGTGCCGACGAGCTGGCCGACATGCTCAGGGTTCTTGATGTCGGCTCGATGGACAGCGTCCAGAAGGCCTGGTATGACGCGGTTGAGGCCTCGATCAATGCCAGACCGGATATCGACCTTGACAAGTTCGGAGTGGACTTCAGCGGGAAAATCAACCTTGAGCTCTATTTCCACACGAACACAGACGGCCATGCAATCACGGCCAACACCTCGAGCCATGATGTCACGGAGAAAGCCTTCCAGGGAAACCACTGGGTATATGACGAGAACTCCCGGAAGAGCTTCCTGAATTTCGAGATGGAGACCTATCTGACGGACCACTTCTATGCGGACTTCCAGGCCGACGTGGCCAACAGCCGGCACAGCGATGAGTACTACACCGAAGAACTCGGCATCAGCGAACTCTCCACCAACATCATCGGACTGAAGCATCTGAAGTTCAACCTGGCGTATTTCGACGGCAACTGGCCCTACAGGTCGTTCCTTTCCGCAGGCGGAGACAACTGGAGCATCCAGATCGGGCGCGACAAGCTCTCCTGGGGGCCGGGCGAGACCGGAAACCTCACCATCAGCAACAACATGCCGTACCAGAACTTCGGAAGGATCACAGCTTATTCCGACTATTTCAAGTATACGTTCCTGACCAGTTTCTATCCGCATCCGATCAACTACTGGGACAACCAGGTTTCAGGAGCGGAAAACCCGCACTGGCACGGTCTGGACAACACGTACTGGGGACCTGCATACAAGGGACTGAGCATGTACATCGGCCACAGGCTTGAAGCCAGGCTGTTCAACGACAAGCTCACGATTGCCGGAGTGGAAGGCCTGATGTACCTGTCCGAGGACAACACGATCGATGTGCGTGCGCTGAACCCGCTGAACTTCAACCACAACAACTACATCGCCCGCAACTCCAATTCCACGCTGGAACTCGAGTTCAACTACACCCCCGTCAAGGGTCTGAATGTCTACGGCGAGATGGTGATCGACGAGATCGCATTCCCCGGAATCGAGACACCGCCTTCGGCGGAGAACAGAAGGAATCCCACCGCCATGGGATTCATCTTCGGAGTCAAGGGCGTGTACACGGTCGGCAACGGAATCCTGCACGCATCGGCGGAGTTCGCCAGGACAGACCCGTACCTCTATCTCAGGGACGGATTGGACAGGTACAATGCGGCCGGCAACCAGGAGGGCTATTACGGGATCAGCTACGTGGTGGCCATCCGCAACTGGAGCTCGGTGGGAGCGGGAATCACCTACGACGAGTACTTCCAGGGCTACACGTTCGGACCCGATGCAGTGGTTGCGAACCTCAAGGCAGGATGGACCACTTCGGACCTCAGGCTCAGTGTGGAAGGCAGCCTGTTCTACATGGCTCACGGAACACACGATGCATGGACAATGTGGACAGCCATAGGAGGAAGCGAGGAGGACTACAACGCAAACAAGTCCTCCCCGACAGACAAGCATACTTCATACAACGCGAAGTATGCCTATAAGTCAGGAAACGTTGACCTTGCCGTGGAGAAGACCCTTGTATGCGGCATAAATGCATCCTACAAGGTCTCTTCATGGCTTACGGTCATGGTCCAGGCAGACTTCGTGAGCATCAGGAACTACGGCAACATCCCCGGAGTCGACCAGAGCGACTTCCAGCTTGTTGCAAGCGCCACATTCTCGTTCTGAAGTCATGGCTTCAACGAAATCGGGACCGCTTTCCGCGGTCCCGTTCTTTTTCCCGTTCCTTTTGTCAGACAGAAGGAAAACTCCTGCGGTACTCGTACATGAGTATTCCCGCGGCAACGGAGACGTTGAGGGAGTCTATGTGTCCCGACATGGGGATGGAGACTATGTGGTCGCACTTGGTCCTGACCAGGGAACGCATGCCGCTTCCCTCGCTTCCCATGACGATGGCGGTGCGCTTGGAGAACCTGGTTTCGTACGACGGATCCCCGTTCATGTCCGCCCCGTAGATCCAGAACCCGTACTCCTTCAGGACATCGAGTTCCCTCGCCAGGTTCGGCACCGTGGACATGGTCACGTACTGGGCGGCTCCGGAGGATATCCTGATGACGGTCTCGTTGGCGCTGGCGCTCCTTCTCTCCGGCACGATGATCAGTGCGGCGGAGAACTGGTCGGCACTCCTGAGGATGGCTCCGAGGTTGTGCGGATCGGTAATCTCGTCCAGAGCGATGACAAGGGCTCCGTCACCTTCCTTCAGACTCTTGCAGAAATCGACGACCGACATCTCACGTATCCTTCCGCCCTGGCTCTGCGCGGACCTTGCACCCAGGTCCAGCACGGCACCCCGGTGGTCGGTGCTTCCGGCTATCCTGTTCAGTTCGAGCTCGGAGACCTTCTTCACGGCGGTCTTGCCGTTGGACATTGCCTTGAACTCAAGCGCGCTGTTCCTGCGGTCTCCCCTGAGAAGATACAGTGTGCTCCCGTGGGATGCGTTCTTCAGGGCTTCCTCGATTGCATGTATGCCGGTGATCTTCGTTCCCATGATGACCTCAATTGTTTTCGAACTGCACAGGGGTCGGGCTGTCGTTCTCGCCCATGGCCTCCGACAGTTCCTGCATTATCTTCTTCGCCTTCATTCCAAGGCGCTTGGGTGTTTCTATCTGGACCTTGATGTACATATCGCCCCTTGACTCGGTATTCCTGTAACGCGGCAGTCCCTGTCCCTTCACGCGGATGATCTTGCCGTTCTGGATTCCGGCGGGGATGCTGACCTTGATGTTCTCGTTCTGAAGGTTCTTCACAAAAATATCAAGCCCGAGCGCAGCCTGGGTCATCGATATTGGGATCTGCACATACAGGTCCTCACCGCTGCGGACGAAGTACCTGTGGGGTCTGACGTTCACGCGGACATAGAGGTCGCCCGGTGTGGCGCAGTTGGCCACGGCGTTTCCCATCTGCGGGATGATGATGTCGCTTCCGCTCTCGATTCCGGCGGGGATCTTGATCTTCAGCGTCTGGCTCTTGCGCACGGTCCCGGTTCCCCTGCAGTTGGGGCACGGATCGGAGATCACCGTTCCGCGGCCGCCGCAGGTCGGACAGGTGCGCGACATGGAGAAGAAACCGCTGGACTGGCGGATCTGGCCCACGCCTCCGCAGGTCGGACAGGTCTTGTTGGATGCGGTTCCCTTGGCCGAACCGGTTCCGTGGCAGGACTCGCATGCCACCTGGTGGGAGTATGTCATCTCCTTCTTGAAATCCTGGACGATATCCTGGAGGTCGACCTCGATGTTGACCCTTATGCTCTGGCCGACATCCGGATTGCGCTGCGCCCTGGTCCTTGCGGAACCTCCGCCGAACCCGAACAGGTCCTCGAAGATGCTTCCGAACCCGCCGCCCGAGAACAGGTCGCTGAAGTCCCTGTATGCGGCACCGCCGAATCCCTGGGAACCGTCCACGCCGGCGAAGCCGTAGGCGTCGTAGTTCTTTCTCTTGGACTCGTCCGACAGGACCTCATAGGCCTCCGTGGCCTCCTTGAACCTCTCTTCCGCGGCCTTGTCGCCGGGATTGCGGTCCGGATGGTTCTCTATAGCCAGTTTCCGGTACGCCTTCTTTATCTCTTCCTGTGTGGCGCTCTTGGATACTCCCAGGACCTCATAGTAATCACGTTTGTCAGCCATAATTCCCAAACAACCTTCTTATTACGGATAAGTTAACAAAAAAAGCAGGATTAGTACACAGAGAAGGGAACCGCCTGAGCGATTCCCCTCCTCTGTTTTGTCCGGCGGTTCCGGATCAGTTCACGACTTCGTAATCGGCGTCGGATGCACCGGCGTTCGAAGGACCTCCCTGCGGTCCCTGAGGCCCTGCTCCGGGTCCCTGGGGCCCTGCCTGGGCTCCGCCCTGCGGGTTGGCGTTCTTGTACATCTCCTCGGCCAGCTTGTAGGAAGCCGTCTGGAGAGCCTCGGTCTTGGACTTGATTTCCTCGACGGATGCGCTCTGGTTGGCGAGCACGGCCTTGAGGTCGGCCATGGCGCTCTCGATTGATGCCTTGCTGGCGGCATCGACCTTGTCGCCGTAGTCCTTCATGGCCTTCTCGGTCTGGTAGACCAGGCTGTCGGCGTTGTTGCGGGCATCGATCTTCTCGCGCTCCTTCTTGTCTTCCTCTGCATGGGCCTCGGCGTCCTTGACCATCCTGTCGATCTCGCTCTCGTCGAGTCCGCTGGAGCTCTGGATCTGGATGCTCTGCTCCTTGCCTGTTCCGAGGTCCTTGGCCGACACGTGCACGATACCGTTGGCATCGATGTCGAATGTAACCTCGATCTGGGGTACTCCGCGCGGGGCAGCCGGGATTCCGACAAGGTCGAATGTTCCGAGCGTCCTGTTCTGGGATGCCATCTCACGCTCTCCCTGCAGGACATGGATGCTGACAGCCGTCTGTCCGTCGGCCGCGGTGGAGAACACCTGGCTCTTCCTTGTGGGGATCGTGGTGTTCCTTTCGATCAGTCTTGTGGTGACTCCGCCCAGGGTCTCGATTCCGAGTGAGAGCGGTGTGACATCCAGAAGCAGGACGTCCTTGACCGAACCTCCGAGGATTCCGCCCTGGATGGCGGCGCCCATCGCGACGACCTCATCCGGGTTGACTCCCTTGTGCGGCTCCTTGCCGAACAGGGCCTTGACGGTCTCCTGGACCTTGGGGACACGTGTGGATCCGCCGACCAGGATGACCTCGTCGATATCGGATGCCGAAAGTCCTGCATCCCTGAGTGCGTTCTGGCAGGGGATCTTGGTCCTCTCGATGAGGTCGTCGATCAGCTGCTCGAAGGCGGCTCTGGTGAGTGTCATCTGCAGGTGCTTGGGGCCTGTGGCGTCCGCCGAGATGAACGGCAGGTTGATGTCCGTGGATGTCGAGTTGGAAAGCTCGATCTTGGCCTTCTCGGCGGCTTCCTTCAGTCTCTGGAGGGCCATCTTGTCGGTCGAAAGGTCGATTCCGGTCTCCTTCTTGAAGTTGGACACCATCCACTCGATGATCCTCTGGTCGAAGTTGTCTCCTCCGAGGTGTGTGTCTCCGTTGGTCGACTTGACCTCGAAGACACCGTCTCCGAGCTCCAGGATGGAGATGTCGAACGTTCCTCCGCCGAGGTCGTAGACGGCGATCTTCTCATCCTTGGAGGAATCCTTTCCGAATCCGTATGCAAGGGCCGCGGCCGTGGGCTCGTTGACGATCCTCTTGACGTCGAGTCCGGCGATCTTTCCGGCGTCCTTGGTTGCCTGTCTCTGGGCATCGTTGAAGTATGCCGGAACGGTGATGACGGCTTCCGTGACGGGCTCTCCGAGATAGTCCTCGGCTGTCTTCTTCATCTTCTGGAGGATGTTGGCCGAAATCTCCTCGGGGCTGTACTCGGTTCCGCGGATGGCGATCCTGACGGCACCGTTGGAGCCGGACACCACTTTATAAGGAATCATCGAGAGCTCGTTGGGCACTTCGTTGTACTTGTGTCCCATGAAGCGCTTGATCGAATACACCGTGTTCTCTGCGTTCGTGACGATCTGGTTCTTGGCCGGCTGGCCGACAAGGCGGTCGCCCTTGGCTGTGAATCCGACTACGGACGGGGTTGTCCTCTGTCCTTCCGAGTTGGCCATGACCACAGGCTCGGAGCCTTCCATGACCGACACGCAGCTGTTTGTTGTTCCAAGATCAATTCCTATAATCTTTCCCATATATCTGTCTCCTAATCATCATGCTAAGATTTGTTCTGCCGTAAATTTAACCATACGTCGCGAAATCGTCAAATCATTCGGGCTTCCCGATCCTGACCTTCGCCGGGCGTATGACCCTGCCGTGCAGCGTGTAGCCTTTCTGGAACTCGTCCAGGACGGTTTCCTTGTCCAGGCTCTCGTCGACCGTCATCATGCAGGCCTCATGCAGGGAGGGGTCGAACTCCTGTCCGACGGACTCTATGGCCTTCAGGCCCCAGTTCTTGTCCAGTGTGGACAGAAGCTGGCCCTGCGTCATCTCGAACCCTTCGATCAGGCCCTTGACGTCTCCGGTGCCCTTCGCCGCGGCAAGTGCCCTCTCCATGTTGTCCAGAAATCCCAGCAGGTCCCTGATCAGGTTCTCGTTGGCGAACTGGACGGCCTCCTCCTTGTCGCGGATGAGGCGCTTGCGGTAGTTCTCAAGCTCCGCCTGACGCCTGAGCATCTGGTCCTTGAGCTCCGCATTGGCCGCCTCGAGTTCGGCGACCTTGTTCCGGAGGAGCTCCTCTTCGGAGACTTCCTCCGCCTGGTCCTCCGATGAGGCCTCTTCCACAGGAATCTGCTCCTCAGCGGGGATCTCCTGCTCCATATCGAGTTCCTTTTCCTTTTCTTCCTTGTGCTTGCCCATGATGTACCTTCCGTTTCGTTTGCAGAAGTAAGTTACAGAGGAGTCAATGAAACGTCAAGTAAACGGAGGGACTATGTCAGCTCTTGTCGAAATCGACCACTTCCTCGTCGCCGTATGTCTCCCAGCGGTTGACCTTGGGGGCGCCGTTGTCCTTCCTGCGGCCGGCGGACGCGGACTTGAAGTCCATATCCATTATATCCATGCCGCGGAGGTCGGATTCCTCCTCCAGCCCGCCGAAACTGGCGAAATCATCGGTCTCGTTCAGACCGTCGCCGTAGGTGTTCTCCTCAGGGGGCGCAAGGGAGGACGACCCATCCTCCACGGCATCCTCGTCATCCGGCTTGGGAGTGAACCTGGGGGCCTTGAACCTGGGGCCGTCATCCTGGCGCGACGCCTGCTGCGGGACGGGCTCCGAAAGGCCTGCGATCTCCGAGCTCAGGTCGGTCTTCTTCAGACCAGAATACGAGGGACCCATGTCCGCGCTGACCATGGAGGGGACATCCGCCACGGGAGGACCCTGGGGCTCCTTGGGGGCCGGGATCTCCGCGATCTTCTCGGAAAGGCGCTCGGCCACCGCACGGGCCTCATCGATCTTGTTCTCGAGCTCGCCGAAGAACTGCTGCACGGTATGTATGACGGCCTGGAAGGCATCGTCCAGTTTCCTGAGACGGAACTCGGTGTCGTTGTCCATCTTGCCCTTGAAGGCGGACAGGACCTCGTCGCTCTCGCGGTGGAGGGACTCCATGGCCTCGTCCATGCTGCTGTCGGTCTCGCTGACGGCCTGGTTCATCCTTCCTATGGACTCGCGCTCAAGCTGGATGACCTGCTGCTCGTGCTTGCGCAGATGCTCGTCGGCATCCCTCATGTCCCTGCGGAAACCGTCGATGACGGCGCGGACCTTCTCCAGACGGTCCACATCCTCCTGGACTGCGGCGACCTTCTCGTCGGCATCCTTGGTCAGGACGCCAAGGCCCTCCAGTGCGGTCCTGTATGTCTCCATGGCGGCCTTGAGGCGCAACAGGTCGTCGGAATAGGACTTGAGCTCCGTGATCTGGGTATTGACGGTCTGGATCAGGGATTTGACCTCGGCGTCCTTCTTGGCCACCGTCTGCTCCAGCTCGCCGGCATACTGCTTGAACGAGAGGTCGCTGGCCTCTATGTTGCTCTTGTATATGTCCAGAAGCCTCTTGACGTTGGAGAGGCTCTTGCTGTGCTTGTCGCTTGCCCTGAGGGTAAAGACGATAATGAGCGTCACAACGAACAGCGCTATCGGAAGCACCACGGGAAGCATTGAAGCGAAATCCATCAGTCATCCTCCATTTCGGCGGTAAGCCATCTGTCGAATCCGTCCCAGGTGCTGAACACAGCCTTGGCCAGCGGATACAGGGTCGCGGCATCCTTCATGCGTGAGGGCGCCACGTTCACGAGCACGGCATCGATCCCTGCACCCGATGCCCCGGCGATATCCTTGCTGTAGCTGTCCCCGACGTACAGGACGTCCTTCGGACCCATTTTGAGATTATACAGCAAACAGGCGAAACAGTGTGCATCCGGTTTCAGAAAACCTGTGTCGTCGCTGGATGCCGCATAGTCCACAAGATCCGCAAGTCCCATGCCCTGGAGCTTGGAGAACAGCGGGAAATCGGTGAAGACTCCTATCTTCAGGCCATTGTCCTTTATCTTTTCGAATGTCCTGCGCACCCCGTCGAACGGCACGGTCCTTCTGTACAGCCTCTCCATGGGGCCGTACACCCAGCTCTGGAGCCTGTCGTAGGTCTTCCTGTAATCGTCCTCATCGAAAGACCGCATCTCCCTGCCGGTCCCGCTCTGGACAACCATGGCCTCACGCCATCTGAACGGGATGTCCAGGCTCCAGGTGCCCTGATGGCGGCGGATCTCCTTCCTGCCCCTGCGGTACCGCATGTTGAACAGCGGATGCCTGATCCCGAGCCTCAGGAGCCTCAGGTTCATGGTCCGTACGGGATAGAGGGTACCGTCTATGTCGAAGCAGACCGCTTTGTATGCCATGCGTCAGCCTTTGGCCTTGCGCCGTCCGGAGTAGCTCTCGCGGGCCTTCTTCACGGCTATGGCCTTGGCCTTGGCGCCGACCTTCTTGGCCGCAGGCCTTGCCTTGGCCTTTCCGCCCTGTGCCTGCACCCTCGGTGCGGCTTTCCGCGTCTCCGCCTCGCGTTCCTCCGCAGGCCTGACCTTGGCGTTCTGTCCCAGCTTGTGGTTGCTGGTGCTCCTTTCCCTTTCCCTCAGGTCAATCTCCACCGGGATGTCGGTGAAGCCCAGGTCCCTGCGGATGCAGTTCTTGAGGTACTGGACATATGTCTGCGGGAAATCCTTCTTCCTGTTGATGAAGAAGAGGAACTTCACCGGCTGCGCGCTGATCTGCGTGCCGTAGTAGACCTTGAAGTGTCCCTCGGCCCCTCTTGAGGGCTGGTAGGACTCGCCCCAGACCTTCAGGGCGTTGTTCAGCGTGGCGGTGTCTATCCTCCTGCCGAGCTGGGAGTAAACCTTCAGCGCGGTGTCGAGCATGGGTCCTATGTTGTCCCCTGTCGCGGCGGAGATGAAGCGAATGGGTGCGAAATTCAGGATCGGGAACTGGAAGCGCACCCTGTCCTCTATGGCCTGCCTCTCGTTGGGGATTCCCTTGAGAAGGTCGGTCTTGTTCAGGACCAGCACGACGCCCTTGCCGCGTCTGACTATGAGGTTGGCGATCTTCTTGTCCTGTTCGGAAAGCCCCTCGACAGTGTCCACGACCAGCAGGACGACATCGGCCTCGTCTATGGTCTTGATGGCGCGGTTGACGGAATAGTACTCCACATCCTCGCCCACCTTGGATTTCCTGCGGATCCCGGCGGTGTCCAGGATGGTGAACTCGTTGCCTTTGTAGGCGAACGAACCCTTCACGACATCCCTCGTGGTCCCGGCTATGGGGCTGACGATGGAGAGGTCCATCCCGGTCAGCAGGTTCGTGAGGGTGCTCTTGCCGGTGTTGGGCTTGCCCAGTACGGCGAGCTTGATGCTGCTCTTCACGTTCTCCTGCTCCAGGTCGTCCACATCGTCCAGGTCGTCGTCCAGGTCCAGCATGCCCATGAGGGTGTCCTCGAGCGTGTCGATCCCCAGCCCGTGGGACGATGATATGCCGACTATGCGCTGGTAACCGTAGGAGAAGTAGTTCCAGATCAGGTCCTCACGCGTGGGGTCGTCTATCTTGTTCACGACCATGATGATCTTGTCGGAGTACGGCCTGAGGACCTTGAGGAGCATCTGGTCCTCGGGGGTGACCTCGGTGCAGTCCATCATGAATAGGATGGCGTCCGCGTTGTCCAGGAGGGAAAGGCTCTTTTTGGACACGAACTCGTCGAAACCCTCCAGGTCCAGTTTCACTCCGCCGCTGTCCGTGAGGTTCACGGCGTGTCCGTTGAGTATCCATCTTTCCGTTATGGGGTCCCTTGTGACTCCGGGTGTGGGGTCGGTTATGGCCCTCCTCTTCCCTATGAGCCTGTTGAACAATGTTGACTTGCCCACGTTGGGCCTTCCGATGATCACCACGTTTCTCATAGCTGCATATTACAGGATATCCGTAAACCTTTAAAGCACCACAGGCGCCGTCCGGGCACGATATGACGATACCGTTGGACACTCCCATGATGATGTTGTAATCTGTATCCGGTATGATCGAGGATCTTCAGGACGAACTACAGAACAGGCAACCCGAGAAAAAGGAGGTTCCGCCCCGCAGGAGGGGTGCCTTCCTGCTACTCGCGTTCGTCGTCTGGATTGTCCTGGCCGGCGTGATGACCCTTGTGTTCATGCCCCGGATTGTGGAGGCGTTCAGGGATTCCGACATCGTGGCAAGGCTTTCCGGGCTCGAGGAACACAGGAAGGAGAACTCCACAAGGGACGCCAGACTGTGCTTCGTCATCCCCAGGGCCGACGGGTCCACCAGGATGGTGACATGCAGCCAGAAGGTCACAAGGACCGGAGCCTCCGGCTACCATGATGTCGTGGAAGGACTACTGGAAGGTCCCGGCCAGGAGGCGCTGGCCTCCGGAGCGATAAGCTTCATCGAGAAGGGAACCACGCTGATCGGTCTCACCGTCTCGGAGGACACGGCGTTCGTCAATCTCTCCGGATCGTTCTCATCTTCCGGAAGCAGCTGGGGTGCGGGGGGACTGGAGACCGCATGCAGGCAGATAACGATGACGCTGCAGGCCTATGATCCGGAAATCCGCAAGGTCGTCATACTGATAGACGGGAACGTCCTCTCCGTCTGACGGCCGGACATGGCCGTACAGGGCCGTTTCAGGACAGGCCGCACTCCCTCAGGAATGAAACACAGTCGAGACAGGTCTCCGCATCATCCCTGTCCCGCAGAAGGGCCAGGAACTCGGTGTTGCCCTTGTGTCCCTTTATGGGCGACACGGTCGCGCGGCAGACGGCTATCCCGTCGGACGTCAGGTTCTCATGGACGCCTTCCAGCGTGCTTCTCATCAGATCGGGATCCTCCACGACGCCGAAGAAGTTCTCCTGCCACCTGGGGACCTCGAACTGCGGCTTGATCAGAGCGACCATCCATGTGTGCCCTACAAGATCGAGTATGTGGCTCGCCGCTCCCTTGATGGAGCGGAACGACAGGTCGGCGACAGCCGCCTGCGGAGCGGGAACCATGTCCTGTTTCTCCAAAGTCATTATGTTCTGACGCTCATGCACGACAACACGGCTATCGTTTCTGATCTTGTAGTCAAGGAGATTGAATCCGACGTCCACGCTGTGGACGGTTGAGGCCCCGCTCTGGAGCAGGCAGTCGGTGAAGCCTCCGGTGGACGATCCCGCGTCGAGCATCACAAGGCCGGACACATCCAGGCCGAACTCCCGCAGGGCCTTCTCAAGCTTGAAGCCTCCTCTTGAGACATATCTGGGGAACACCACCTCGACCACCGAGCCGGATGGGAAAAGCTGTCTTGTGTCGGTGCACAGCTCGCCGTTGACATAGACGTTCCTGCAGCCGACGAGCGCGGCGGCACGGTCTTTGGTCATGTCGGGGTCGCTGTTTCTAAGAAGCTGTATTACGGAAACCTTCGCCATCCTATCCGGTTATCCTCTCTATGCCCAGGGCCCTTCCGGTCTCAGGATCCGATCTCACGCATACGCCGTGTATCTCGGCAGGTGCATCCAGGACCTGCGACTTGAGCGGCATCTGGGTCATCTGGCGCCTCACGGCCAGCTCGGGATCGCTTCCGATCACGCTGCCCTTGGGTCCGCACATCCCCAGGTCGGTTATGTAGGCCGTTCCGTTCGGCAGGATCTTCTCGTCCATCGTCTGTACATGGATGTGGGTCCCCACGACCGCCGTGGCCTTTCCGTCGAGGAAGAAGCCCATGGCCTCCTTCTCCTCGGGGCTTTCGGCGTGGAAGTCCACGAAGACCGTTTTGACACTGCTGTCGATCTTCTTCAGGATGTCCTGCGCCCATTTGAACGGGTCCTCCGTGGGACTCATGTTGATGCGCCCCTGGAGGTTGATCACGCAGACACCGTCCTTGACCACATATCCGTGGCCGGGGACGAGGTTGCCGTAGTTGGCGGGTCTGAGGAGGCAGTCCCTGGAATCCAGGTACGGGAGGATGTCCTCCTGCTGCCATATGTGGTTGCCGGATGTGATGACATCGGCCCCCGCTCCTATGAGCATGTCAACCTGGTCCGGGATTATGCCGAAACCCTTGAAGGCGTTCTCGGCGTTGACCACGACGAAATCGGCGCGGTATTTCTTCCTCAGGGTCTGCAGTTTCAATAAAAGAACCCTGCATCCGGGATCTCCGTAGACATCTCCGAGCAGCAGGGTTGTGAATGGTCTGTCAGCCATATCGACTCAGCGTGCGTATTCCACGGCACGCATCTCGCGGATGATGGTGACCTTGATCCTTCCGGGATATCTGAGCTCGGCCTCTATGCGGCTGGCGATACCCTTGGCGATTTCCTTGGCTCCGTCATCGGTGACGGTATCGGCATTGACCATGATCCTGAGCTCACGGCCGGCCTGGATCGCGAACGCCTTGTCCACACCTTCGAACGAGACCGCGATCTCCTCGAGGTTCTCGAGCCTCTTGATGTAGGTGTCCAGGGTCTCGCGTCTTGCACCGGGTCTAGCGGCGCTGATGGCGTCGGCGATCTGGACGATGATGCTCTCGATGCAGACAGGCTCCACGTCGTTGTGGTGGGCCTCGATCGCATTGACGATCCTGGAGTCCTCTCCGAGACGCTTGGCGAGTTCGGCTCCGAGCTCGGCATGGTTGGAGTCGCTTTCCGAAGCGATGCCCTTTCCGATGTCATGCAGCAGTCCGCCCCTTCTGGCGATCTGCACGTCCGCTCCGACCTCGGCCGCGATCATGCCGGCTATGACGGCGACTTCCCTCGAGTGGGCAAGCACGTTCTGTCCGTAGCTGGTCCTGAAGAACAGTCTTCCGAGGGCCCTCACCTCTTCCTGGCTCATGTTGTGGATCCCGAGGTCGAAAACCACCTTGTCGCCTTCCTCGGCGCATATGCGGTTGACTTCCTTGGTGACCTTTGTGACGACTTCCTCTATGCGGGCCGGATGGATGCGTCCGTCCTGGACAAGACGCTCCAGGGAGACCCTTGCGATCTCCTTGCGCACCGGGTCGAAGCACGAGATGACCACCGCCTCGGGAGTGTCGTCGATTATGATGTCGGCTCCTGTCAGCGTCTCGAGCGCCCTGATGTTCCTTCCCTCACGTCCGATGATCCTGCCCTTCATCTCGTCGCTCGGGAGGTCCACCGAACTGACGGTGCTCTCCGACACGACTTCCGTGGCGATCCTCTGGATCGTGGTGATGATGATGTCGCGCGCCGTCTTGTCGGCCTTGGCTATGGCCTCCTGCTCGATCTTGTTGATCAGGCTCTGACCGTCCCTGCGGGCCTCGTTCTGCATCTTCTCGATCAGAAGGTTCTTGGCCTCGTCGCTGGTCATGTTCGCGACACGCTCTATCTCCGACTGCCATCTGGCCTCGCTATCGGAGATCTGCTTCTCACGTGCATTGAGTTTGGCTTCTTTATCCTGTTGTCTTGACTTGACAGCATCCAGACCTTCCTGGACCTTCTCCAAGTTCTCTTCCTTCTGAAGCAGTCTTCTCTCGAAGCGCTGGAGTTCGGCACGTCTCTCCCGTTCCTCACGTTCCTGCTGTTTCTGCTCCTTCAGGAGTGTATCTCTAGTCTCAAGCAAGAGTTCCTTGCTTTTAGCTTCGGCTTCCCTAATAGCTTCCTGATTCAGTCTCACAGCCTGCTGCTCGACCGAGGTAAGCTTGAATTTTCCATACAGCCAGCGGCCAAGCCAGCCGAGTCCAATACAACCAAGACAAAGAAGGATCCATATGATTGCATTCATACTGCACCTCCTTATTATACTCCGGTTAATATTATAAGCTGTGTAAAATACTGTCAAGGCTGGGATTACCTTGAATTAAACATATTTAACGGTTTGAAGCCCCTCACAGGGTCTTGTCCAGGGACGAAAGCAGTGCCGGAAGCTCTACGATGTCCTGGATTTCGTATGTAGGCCTGATTTCCGAAGTATTCTCCTTGTGGTAGACATTCAGATAGCATGTATCCAGACCGTATTCCACTCCGCCGCGGATGTCGCTGAACAGGCTGTCGCCGATCACCAGGGCCCTCTTCGGATCGAAACCGGCGATGCCTGCGGCCACGTGGTCGAAGAATCCGCGGTCCGGTTTGTCGTATCCGATCTCCTCCGAGATGAAGATCCCGTCCATGTATCCGGCAAGGCCTGAACCCTCCAGCCTGGCGTGCTGGGTCCTTGCGACCCCGTTGGTTATTATGTACAGCCTGTAGTCCTTCCCCAGTTCCCTGCACACGTCCAGGGCCCCGTCCATCAGATGGCAACCCTTTCCCAGGCCTTCCCTGTAGCGGTTCTCCACGGCCACGGGATCGGCATCCACGCCCAGACGGTCGAACAGCGTCCTGAACCTGGCGATCAGGAGCTCGTCCCTGCCGATCTCCTTGCGCGAGAGCATCTCCCAGTACATGAGGTTGATCCCGTGGTAGAGGCGCAGTGTCACGTCGTTGCACGGAAGACCGAAATGCCGGAAGGTCTCCGTGAGCGAGACCCTTTCGTTCTCATCGAAATCCAGCAGCGTGTTGTCGGCGTCGAATAGCAGGAAACCGTATCTGTGCATGGGACAATTCTTGCAGAAAACGCTGGAAAAGACAATAAAAAACCGGAGTCGTGACAACTCCGGCTTAGCCCTGTACATCGGGCTCTTTCAGGAAGCAAGGCAATGCTTACTTGCTTTCCTTCTTCTTGTCCTTGGCTTTCTTCTCAGGCTTCTCAGTCTTCTTCGTCAGCTCAAGGATCGCCATCTCGGCGGCATCTCCAAGACGGTTCTGTGTCTTGATGATGCGGGTGTATCCACCGTGGACGTCAGCATAAAGCGGAGCGATCTCGGTGAACAGTTTGTTTACGACTGCCTCATCGTAAAGAACGGCAGAAGTAAGTCTGCGGTTGTGCACATTGTCAACCTTGGCTCTTGTGATCATCTTCTCTGCAAGACGCTGGACTTCCTTGGCCTTGGCCTTGGTGGTCTCGATCCTCTCGAAGCGGAACAGGCTTGTGACCATGTTCCTCTTGAGGGCCTTGCGTTCTGCGTTGTTTCTGCTCAGAGCGTTGAATCCAATCTTATGCTTCATTGTTCTCTTCCTTGTTGCCCGGGACTCTTATGGAGTTCTTGAGGACACTGTAATCTGTCATGCCAAGCCCGAGGTTCCATTCCTTGAGCTTCTCCTTGATTTCGGAGAGGGATTTCTTGCCGAAGTTCCTTGTCTTGGCGATCTCCTCCTCCGTCATCTTCGTGAGGTCTCCGATGGTGCGGATGTTGGCGTTCTTCAGGCAGTTGCTCGAACGAACCGTCAGCTCCAGCTCCTCCACCGAAGTGTTGAGGATCTTGCGGACCTTCTCCTCTTCCTCATCGACCTCGTCGCTGCCGTTGACCATGCTCTCATCGAAGTTGATGAAGATGGAAAAATGGTCCTTGGCGATCTTGGCGGCCTCAGCCAGCGCGTTCTCGGGGGAGATCGTGCCGTCTGTCCAGATCTCGAGGTCGAGCTTGTCGTAGTCGTTCCTCTGTCCGACCCTTGTGGGCTCGATGGAATACTTCACGCGTGTGACCGGAGAGAAGATCGCATCAACGGGGATGGTTCCGATGACCTCTACGTAGTTCTGGCTGACCTCGGCCGGGACATAGCCGCGGGCGAAGTCGATCTGAACCACCATCTCGAGGTTGGTGTCGTCCATCATGTCGAAGATCTCGAGGTCCTTGTTGATGACCTCGACGCGGTCCTTCTCGAAATCGGCACCGGTGATCGTTCCGGGTCCCTTGCACTCGAGGGAGATCGTCGTGGACTCCACTTCCTCGGGCATGGTGAGTCTGAGCTTCTTCAGACGGGCGATGATCTCGCAGATATCCTGCTTGACACCCGGAATGGCCTCGAACTCGCTTGAAATCAGATGTGAGGTTCCGTCCGCATCATAATATGTGAACCATACAGCAGTGATCGCATATCCCTGGATGGAAGACAAGAGAACCCTGCGCAGGGTGTTGCCGATGGTTGTTCCGAAACCTCTCTCGAACGGATAGGCGGTGAACTTCCCGTAGTTGGCCTCAACCTTGCTGTGCTCCATTGAAATCGACCTGGGCTTCTTGAAACCCTTCATTAGGTTCTTGCGTGCCATTGACACTCCTTTTCTGGTCCGCCCTGATCAGGCGGCGTCACTCTTATCTGGAATACAACTCGACAACAAGCTGCTCGTTGACTCCCTCAAGCTCCTTAACCTCTTCCTTCCTGGGAACGGCGTTGAACTGTCCCTTCATGTTGTCCGCATCGACGGTGAGCCAGGGGCAGACACCGCTCTTGCCGACCTCGATGAGGTTCTCCTTGATCATGATCATCTTCTTGCTCTGCGGGGCGATCTCGATCTCATCACCGGGCTTGACCCTGTATGAGGGGATGTCGACACGCTTTCCGTTCACGAAGACGTGACCATGGCTCACGAGCTGTGATGCCTGCGGGCGGCTGCATGCGAAATGCATCCTGAAGACGACGTTGTCAAGTCTGCGCTCGAGAAGTCCGATGAGGTTGTCGCCGGTCTTTCCGGAGAGCCTGCTGGCTTCGTCGAATGTGAGCTTGAACTGCTTCTCAAGCATGCAGTAGATTCTCTTGAGCTTCTGCTTTGCGCGAAGCATCAATGCATAGTCTGTCGGCTTCTTTGCACGAGCCTTGGGGTCCTTGCCGGGAAGTCCGCACTCTGCCGGATTGTTCATGGGGCACTTTGCGGAAAGGCATCTTGAACCCTTAAGGAAGAGCTTTGCCCTCTCTGCTCTGCAGTATCTGCACTTTGGTCCTGTATATCTAGCCATCTTTCAATCTCTCCTCGTCAGATTCTTCTGGTCTTTCTCGGTCTGCATCCGTTGTGCGGGATCGGTGTCACGTCACGGATGGAGCGGACCTTGAGTCCGAGGGCTCCAAGGCAACGGATCGCGGACTCACGTCCCTGACCCGGGCCCTTGACAAATACGTTGACCTCTCTGAGACCGTAGTCCAGGGCCTTCTTCGCAGCAGTCTCACATGTTGTCTGGGCTGCGTACGGAGTCGACTTCTTGGCTCCACGGAATCCGAGTCCGCCGGCACTCGACCATGAGATGGCGTTGCCGTTGATATCGGTAATCGTCACGATGGTGTTGTTGAAAGTAGCCTGGATATAGACATTGCCTTCAAATACGGTCTTCTTGACCTTGGCTTTGCGCTTTGTG
>JBGUMQ010000056.1:0-30892 GCA_045116915.1 Sphaerochaetaceae bacterium
GGCGAAGCGCTCTGTGATCAGCTGGGGCCTTGTGATGGCCGATCCGACCACAACGGCGAACGCGCCGCACTCGATGGCCAGCCTGGCCTCCTCCGGGTTCCAGATTCCGCCCTCTGCCACGAAAGGCACGGTGAGCGACTTCTTGAGCATCCTCATGAGCTCGAAATCCGGGATGCGCACGTTCTTCGTGTACGGCGTGTAGCTGCGCAGCGTGGTGCCGATGAGGTCGAACCCGAGCTCCTGCGCATGCAGGCATTCCTCTATCGTTGAGCAGTCGGCCATGAGAAGCATGGAGGGATGGGCCTTCCTGGCCATGTGGTAAAGACCGTCGGTGGTCAGTCCGCCGGGATGGACGCGGTCCGTGGCATCCATGGCGATCACATCGCATCCGCTGGCGGCCATGGCATCGATCTCCGCCATGGTGGGTGTGATGTAGACATCGTTGTCCGGGTAGTTCTTCTTGTAGAGTCCGATCACGGGGATGTCCACCACCCTCTTTATCTCGGCCACATCCTCGGGCGAGTTCGCACGGATTCCCGCCGCACCGCCTTCCCTGGCGGCAAGGGCCATCCGGCCCATCACGAACGGGCTGTGCAGCGGCTCGTCATGCAGGGCCTGGCAGGACACTATGAGTCTGCCCCTGATGCTCTCCAGCAGTTTGTCTTTGGTCATGGTCAGAAGATGTACTTTACGCCGGCCATGGCGCTGAATCCGTAGCCGAATCCGAAGGAAGTGTGCCTGCTGATCGTCTCGGTACCTCTGTATCTGTTATCGATCTCAACAACACGGGAGAGGAAAGTCAGGTCGTAGTTCATTGATACCGACACGGCGAAGTGGTCGCTGAACGGATACTCCACCCTGGTCAGCAGACCCGCACCGAACGCCTGGGCCGATGTGCTGGTCTCGCTCTCATCGCTCTTCACCCACGCAATCGCCTTGCCATATGTGAAACCGGCACCGAAATAGAATTTGACTGGAATGCCGAAATCCGCCTTCCTGACGATACCCATGCGTGTCTTGAGACCCAACCTGCTGTACCCGGATTCCTTGTTGTAGGCAGTATCCTTGATGACGATCTTTTCCGGGAAGAAGACCTCGATGTCGTTGTATCCGTACCAGCCTTCCTTCAGGAAATCGGGGATCTCGGAGAAATCGATCAGCAGCGAGATGCCCGCACTCACACCCATGGCCTCGGATTTGATGTCATACGGGTTGTGCAGGAAGTCGTAGGCCCTTACGCTTGAAGTGAACATGTCGAATCCGGAGTGCAGGGATATCGAATCGAATACTCTTGCGGGTTGGAATTTCAGTTCAGCCGCGGCGAACACGCCGGCAACGGCAACCGCGCAGAGCAGCAGGATGGCGATGGCTTTTTTCATAAGTGCGTTCTCTCCCTTCAGTCGGACCCATCGGTTTTTCAATGATATCATCGCGCAAAAGACGCGGTCAACAGAATTTGTATTGAAAATCGTGCCGGACCGGGCCTGTCCACGCCCGGGAGAGCAAAAAAATGATGGCTTGTCCGAAGACAGGCCATCATCCGTTGAATCGTACTGTCGATTCCCGAAGGTTGTCAGAATGTGTAGTACATGCCGAGCCTTGCGGTTCCTCTCCATCCGAAATAGTTCTCGGTGTCCTTGGAATACGACTCGTAATCCCACCATGAGTGGTCCTCGTTGGTCATCCACTTCAGGAAGTAGACCGATGCCCTTGCGCCGGCCGAAAGGTAGAATCCGCCGCCGAGGTCGAACATCAGGTCGGCATTGGCCGCGACTCCGAGGGTCATGAATGTTTTCTCGACCCTGTGGACATCATGGTACTGATCGTAGTACTTGTACTCCCTTGAGAAATACGTGAACTCGGGACCGACCGAGGCGAACAGGCCGAGCCTGCTTCCGATGTCCGTCTTGAAAGCGGCACCGAATGTGACGTCGGCATAGATGGGTGACTTCCCTGCCTCACCTGCGGGGTCTCCGTTGATGGTGTATGTGCTCTTGAGATTGATCAGGGCTCCTGCGTCCATGTACACTCCCACCGGAGCATCCGCGACGAAGACATAGTCGCTGAACGTGACATCCAGCTGAAGCGCCGTGTCCTTTTCTCTTCCGCCTCCACCCATGAGCTGGACGTCGTAGGCTTCGTCGATATAGGAAACGCCGACTGAAAGACCCGCGTAGTCGATGACCTGCGATGCGTCATAGACGGCGAAAGCAGCCGTCGTGCATACCAGCAGCATTACCAATGCCGCGATGAAACTCTTCTTCATTGAACTCTCCTCCCCGCGGAAACTTGGTCCGCGGGCATACAAAACTTGCCTTCATAATACCAATCCCGGGGCGGATATGCAATTGCAATCCCATTGCCGGTGCCATATCATGGACTTTGGATATCGTGTGGACGATGTCCTGCAAAGGGAGGGAAAACGCGAATGGAGCTCGAGAAACACGAGGAAAAACATCTTGCCATGCTGAGGAGCGCACTGTCCGAGTGCACCGTCCTGCTCAGAAGCAGCGGCGCATTCCCGCTCGAAGGACCCTGCTCCATCGCCGCAGTCGGAAACGGAGTCAGAAGGACCGTCAAGGGCGGCAAGGGTTCCGGAGAGGTCAATTCGCGGTACTTCGTCAACGTCGAGCAGGGTCTGGTGGAAGCAGGCTTCACGGTGACCACGAAGCAGTGGCTCGACGGCTACGACAACGTCCGCGCAACGGAGCACAGACGATTCGTGAAGCGGATGAAGGCGGAGGCCCGCGCACACCACCAGATGGCCGTGACATACTGCATGGGCAGGACCATGCCCGAACCCGAGTACGACCTTCCCCTGGACCTCAAGGCCGATGCCGCAATCTACGTCCTTGCCCGCGACAGCGGCGAGGGAAGCGACAGACAGGTGGCCAAAGGCGATGTCATGCTCACGGATTCAGAGCGTCGCGATATCCTGAAACTCAATGAAGCATACGGAAAATTCATGCTTGTCATAAATTCAGGCGGTCCTGTCGACCTCAGCGGTCTGGACGATGTCAAGGACATACTCATCCTCTCGCAGCTGGGAGTCGAGACAGGATCCGCACTTGCAGACATACTGCTTGGACGGCAGAACCCTTCCGGAAAGCTGGCCACCACATGGACAGCCTGGAAGGACTATCCGCAGATCGGCAATTTCGGCCACCATGACGACACGGACTACAGGGAAGGCATCTACGTAGGCTACAGGTACTTCTCCTCCGTCGGCAAGGATGTGATGTTCCCCTTCGGATACGGTCTTTCATACACCACATTCGTCACCGAGCCGCAGCCTGTCGTGCTCGACGGCACAAAGGTCAGCGTCATCTGCAATGTGACCAACACAGGCCGGTTTGCAGGAAAGGAAGTCGTGCAGGTCTACGTCTCCTGTCCGCAGGGGAAGCTGGACAAGAGTTTCCAGGACCTTGCCGGCTTCGCCAAGACTCCCCTGCTCGATCCCGGAAAGACATGCCGCATAACAGTCGGATTCGACCTGCGTGACCTCGCGTCTTTCAGCGGGGAGGACAGCGCATACATCCTGGAGAAAGGCCTCTATGTCATCAGGTTCGGAACATCCAGCACATCCACCATACCGGTTGCCGTCGTCGAACTTGACGGTACTGCTGTTGTCAGAAAGGTCCGCCATGCGGTCGGAAAACCATCCTTCAAAGACTGGAAGCCCGATGCAACCTTCACGGAGGAGATTCCGGACTACATTCCCAGGCTGGGTCTCAGCGCAAGCGCCATCGCAACGGAAACGGTTGCCTACGACAGGAAGTATCCTGTTGACGATGCCGTGAAGAAGATGACAGACGAACAGCTGGCCCTGGCATGTCTTGGGTCCTTCAGGGAGAAGGGAGGGATCCTCAGTGTCATAGGGAACGCGGGCTCGGCAGTTCCCGGCGCCGCCGGCGAGGCCGGGACACGCGTCCGCGACTGCGGTTTCAGGACCATCTCCATGGCCGACGGTCCTGCCGGTCTCAGGATCACTCCGGAGATATACAGGGACAAGAGCGGAGCACATGGGATAAACAAGTCCAGCCACTCGGAAAGCTTCATGGAGTTCATGCCGGGAATCGTGAAATGGCTCATGTCCATCAACGAGGGCGGCAGGAAGGTTCCGAAGGGAGCCGAAAGAGCCACACAGTACTGCACGGCCATCCCCATCGGGACAGCCCTGGCGCAGAGCTGGAACACCGGTCTTGCCGCCATGTGCGGCGACATCGTGGGCACCGAGATGGAGATGTTCGGAGTCAGGCTCTGGCTGGCCCCCGCCCTGAACATCCACAGGTCCATCCTCTGCGGCCGCAACTTCGAGTACTTCTCAGAGGATCCTCTGGTCAGCGGGAAGATGGCGGCGGCCATAACGCAGGGAGTCCAGAAACATCCCGGCTGCGGCACCACGATCAAGCACTATGCCGCCAACAACCAGGAAACCAACCGCTACGGCTGCAGCAGCAACGTCTCCGAGCGCGCCATGAGGGAGATATACCTCAGGGGATTCGGGATCGCCGTGCGCGAAAGCCGGCCGAAGGCGGTCATGACATCCTACAACCTGCTCAACGGCATCCACACGGCAGAACGGCGCGACCTCATAGAGGACATCCTGCGCTGCGAGTTCGGCTTCGAAGGCATAGTCATGACGGACTGGGTCATAGGCGACGGCCTGACCAACAGCAGCGAGGACATACACCCCAAGGTCAAACCCCAGCTCACAGCCCAGGCCGGAAGCGACCTGTTCATGCCCGGATGCAGGAAAGACCTTGAGAACATGCTCAAGGGCCGTGCCGACGGGACACTCGAACGCAGACAGCTGGAGATCGATGCCACACGCGTGCTGAGGATGTCGCTGGAGCTCAACCCGTAATCCTATCTTTGATAAATGTTTTTGAGGTCAGGAATTCCTCTTCCTGGCCGCGCTTCTCATCATCACACGTCTTCCGACTCTGATGAAGATGTTTATGGGGAAAGGCCTGACCGCCTTGTCCGCTTCCTTGAGCTTCTGCCTGATGGGGATCCCCTGGGGGCAGTGCTTCTCGCACTTGCCGCACTCTATGCACATGCCTGCGTGCGAGGGCTCCTGCGTCAGCGCCACGGCCTGGAAATAGTACCTCCAGCCGTCGAACTTCGATTCACAGTACATCATGTTCCATGCGCGGAATATGCCGGGGATGTCCACGCCCCTGGGACACGGCATGCAGTAGCGGCAACCCGTGCATCCGACCTTCTCGTGGGCCTTGAACTCCTTGCGGATCGTTTCTATCAGCGCGTGGTCCTCATCGGTGAAATGGCCGGCGGTGGCATCGGAGGCGGTCTGCACGTTCTCCCTGATCATCTCCAGCGAGTTCATACCGGAAAGCACCACAGTGACCTCGCTCTGGTTGTACAGCCATCTCAGGCCCCACTGGGCCGCACTCCAGCCGCGTTTGTTCTCCGCCACAGCCTTGCGCGCGCCTTCGGGGAGCATGTTCACCAGCTTTCCGCCCCTCAGCGGCTCCATTATGACGACCGGGATGCCCTTCTCCGCGGCGGCCTTCACACCGACCACACCGGCCTGCGTGTTCTCATCCATATAGTTGTACTGCACCTGGCAGAAATCCCAGTCGTAGTCGTTCAGGATCTTCACGAAGTTGTCCGAGTTCCCGTGGTAGGAGAAACCTATGTTGCGGATGGATCCGTCGGCCTTCTTCTCCTCTATCCAGTCCAGGATCCCCATGTCCTTGAGCCTGTCCCACTGGGCTATGTCCGAAAGATGGTGCATGAGGTAGAAGTCCACATGGTCCGTCCTGAGCCTTGAGAGCTCCTCTGAAAACAGCTTGTCGATGGCCTTGCGGCTGGAGACCATGAACTGCGGGAGCTTGGTGGCGATGTAGACCTTGTCCCTTATCCCGTTGCGCTGGAGTATCTCTCCCAGAGCGGCCTCGCTGCCCGGATAGATGTACGCCGTATCGTAGTAGTTGATCCCGCTGTTGTAAGCCTCCAGGATCTCCTTCTCCGTCTTCTCCATGTCCACGGAGCCGCCCTTTCGCGAAAAGCGCATGCATCCGTAGCCCAGCACCGAAAGCTTCTCACCGTTCCTGGCATTCCTGTATTGCATGGTCGTCCTCCCTGATGTCAGTGATGGAAAAGCCTGGCGTGCGTGAACACCAGCACCATGCCGTGCCCGTTCGCTGCAGCGATGATATCCTCATCGCGTGAGGATCCGCCGGGCTCTGCGACAAAGCTTACGCCCGACCTCGCGGCCCTGTCGATATTGTCCCTGAACGGGAAGAACCCGTCGGAGGCAAGGCTCACGCCACGTATGGTGGAAAGGTAGGCCTTCTTCTCTTCCGAGGTGAGCCTTTCTGGCCTGGTGCGGAAGTACTTCTCCCAATCCCCCACCACATCGATTTCGGGCTCATCGGCCAGATATTGCTCTATTATGTTGTCTTTTTCGTTTCTAGTCTTCCCTTTAAGGAATGGTAGCTCCAGAACCCGGGGACACTGCCTGAGGTTCCACAGATCCGCCTTGGACCCTGCCAGACGGGTGCATGCCAGACGCGATTGCTGCCCTGCCCCGACGCCTATCGTCTGCCCCCTGAAGGCATAGCACACGGAGTTGGACTGCGTGTACTTCAGCGTGATCAGAGCCACCGTCATGTCCAGCCTGGCCTCATCGGGAATGGTCCTTCCGACGGACCTGATGTCGGAGAATGTCTCTTCATCAGGAACCCAGTCGTTGTGGTCCTGGACGAGATCCAGGCCGAATATGGTATGCCTTTCCTCTCCGGCTGGAACGTAGGCGCTGTCCATCTGAAGCACAAGATAGCCGCCGTTCTTCTTTCCCTTGAGGATCTCCAGAGCCTGCGGCTCATAGCCCGGGGCTATCACTCCGTCGCTCACTTCCTTGGCTATAATTGAGGCGGTGCAGACGTCGCAGACATCGGAAAGCGCTATGAAATCCCCGAAGGACGCCATCCTGTCGGCGCCCCTTGCCCTGATGTACGCCACGGCAAGCGGAGAAAGCTCCGCGGAGGAAGGCACGAAATACATCTTCCTCTCCGCCTCCGAAAGCGGGATGGCGACCGCGGCCCCTGCCGGAGAGACATGCTTGAACGATGCCGCGGAGCTCATGCCCGTCGCGGCCTTGAGCTCCGTCACCAGCTGCCAGCCGTTGAGGGCATCCATGAGGTTTATGTAGCCCGGCTTTCCGTTGAGCACCGCAAGCGGCATGTCGCCGGCGGACTCGATCCGGGCTTTCTTCTGGTTCGGGTTGCACCCGTACTTGAGTTCGACAGTCATCTCATCTCCTTGCATTGAAGAGCCTGCCCTCATCGCCTTCCATGACGTAGAGCGATATCCTGTTGTCCCTGTCCAGGCTGTCCCATAGCTTGTCGGCATATGAATCCTCGGCCTGAAGGACCCTGGGCTCCCCCGTGAACGACGGAAGAGGATTGCCGTCGCCCTCGTAGGTGTGGATCATGTACAGGACGCCGTTCTTCCTGGGAAGACGCCATACCTGTCTGTCGCAACTGCCGTCGGGAAGACGCCTGAGCATGCCGAAGACAAGGGCATCGAGCTCGATCACAAGCGAAATCCGCGGCGTGTGGTGTGGGGCATCGGGCTCATAGGTGCGGTTTCTGAGACCATAGGCCAGATCCCGACCCCCGTTGAGGGCGTTCTGGATGTCCAGGCTGTGGTCCCCGTTGGCCACGATGATGCGGCTTCCGGCGCTGAGGATGGCCGGATAGATGGTCAGCGAAGGATCCGCCATCCGGGAAGCGTCGAACGGCACGGTGTACACCTCGCTGCCGCTGACCTTGAAGACCCTGTTGCGGCTGTTGTCGCTGCGGCCCATGATGGCGTATGCGTAGACCAGTTTTCCACCGGGCGTGACCCCCGCCGCGATGATCCTGCCGGGATAATTGTTGCCTCTCAGATACTCGGAAGTCGTCATGCCAAGATGATAGCACCAATTGAAAACAAATTCAAAGAATAGTACAGTTGGTTGGGAGAACATACCTGATGGAAAACAACAGATACGATGTGGTTATAATCGGCGCGGGCCCCGGCGGAATCTTCTCCGCCTACGAGCTGGTCAAAGGCAACGGCAGGATCAAGGTCGCCGTGATCGAGATGGGGAACCCCCTGGCGAAGCGCAAATGCCCGATCGACGGCAAGAAGGTCAAGACCTGCATCGGATGCAAGCCCTGCTCCATCATGTCCGGCTTCGGCGGCGCCGGAGCATTCTCCGACGGCAAGTACAACATCACGAACGACTTCGGCGGCACGCTCTGCGAGCATATCGGCAAGGGCCCGGCCATCGAACTGATGAAGTACGTCGACCACATCAACATGACGCACGGCGGATCCGGCACAAGGCTCTACAGCACCGCCGGCTCGGACATCAGCCGCCTGTGCATGCAGAACAAGCTCAAGCTCCTGGAGGCATCGGTGCGCCATCTGGGGACCGACATCAACTACATCGTGCTCCAGAACATCTACGAGGAGCTGAAAAACAGGGTCGATTTCCACTTCATGGAACCCGTGACCAGGATCGATGTCCGCGACGGCGGCTACATCGTCACCACGGAGAAAGGTTCCTACAGGTGCTCCAGATGCATCGTCTCCGTCGGCCGCAGCGGCAGCAAGTGGGTCGAGGGCGTCTGCAAACAGCTGGGCATAGAGACCCTGTCCAACCGCGTGGATCTCGGCGTGCGCGTCGAGCTGCCGGCGGCGATATTCTCCCACCTGACCGACAAGCTCTACGAAAGCAAGATCGTCTACCGCACCGAGAAGTTCGAGGACAACGTGCGCACGTTCTGCATGAATCCCTACGGCATCGTCGTCAACGAGAACACAAACGGTATCGTGACCGTCAACGGACACAGTTTCGAGGACCCGTCGCAGCGCACCGAGAACACGAACTTCGCGCTTCTGGTCTCCAAGCACTTCACCCAGCCCTTCCGCGATTCCAACGGCTACGGCGAGGGCATAGCCCGACTGTCCAACATGCTCGGAGGCGGAGTCATAGTCCAGCGTTTCGGCGACCTGATCCGCGGAAGGCGCAGCAACCACAACCGCATCGAGGAAGGCTTCGTCCGCCCGACCCTCCAGGCCGAGCCCGGGGACCTGTCCCTTGTCCTGCCCAAGAGGATCCTGGACGGCATCATAGAGATGATCTACGCGCTTGACCGCATAGCCCCGGGTACTGCCAACGACGATACCCTGCTTTACGGTGTAGAGGTGAAATTCTACAACATCGAGGTGAAAGTGGACGATCATCTTGAAACAAAATACAAGGGCCTCTACATGATCGGGGACGGCAGCGGCGTCACGCATTCGCTGTCCCACGCATCGGCGAGCGGCGTCTTCGTGGCCAGGGAAATACTGAACAGCATCCGCTGACAACCATCCACAATAATATGATATTTGGTTTGACAGCCCGGAAACACCGGGCTTATAATTTGCTGTACCCTGATGAACAAATTGCACGAACATTTGTTCAAAACATGGGCTATGTTCATTTAGTAAAACAAAAAGGAGGCTCTCCCCATGACAGGACTCGAAAGAAGGATGGCAAGACTTTTCGCCAACAGGGGGAAACTGTTCGTCGCGGCGTTCGACCACCCGCAGATCTACGGCATCATGGACGGTCTGAAGGACACTCCCGCCCTGGTTTCCTCCCTCAAGGATACGGAGCTGGACGGCTTCATCCTCAATCCCGGCATGGTCGGCCATGTCTGTCCCAAGGCCATGGACGACAAGCTCCTGGTACTCAGGGCATCAGTCGGAGGCACGATGCTCACATACGACTCCTATGACGGCAACTACCACCAGAGCATAGCAAGCGCCGAGCTTGCGGCCAAACTGGATGCCGATGCGGCCCTGTTCATGTTCGTCCTGGGCGGCACGCGCGACAAGGACACCGAGCTTGAGCTGGCCCGCGTCTGCGAGGACTACCACAGGCTTGGGATACCCGTCATAGCGGAGGTCCTGAACGCCGACTACACCAAGAACAACGAGACCGACTTCATAGCATCCGGCGCGCGCATCGCCGCCGAAATCGGAGCCGACATCATAAAGGCCTTCTACTGCAAGGATTTCGACAAGGTGACATCCAACTGTCCCGTTCCGGTGATACTCGCCGGAGGACCCAAGGATGCCGACATCACCGCCGTGGTGCGCGAGGTCGTCTCCAAGGGTGCCAAGGGCCTTGCATTCGGACGCAACCTCTTCCAGTCAGAAGACATAAAGAAACTTGTGAAGGACCTGGACGCAGCCCTCAGGGACTGAGACACCGGAGTGAAGCGCAGTGCTTGAAGACGTCAACACACTGTACAAGATAGCATCGCTCTATTACGAAAGCGGCAACACACAGGACGAGATCGCAAGCAAGGTCGCCATGTCGCGTCCCATGATCTCCAGAGCGCTGGAGAAGGCACGCAAGCTGGGCATCGTCACCATCGTCGTGCAGCCTCCGCGCAGTTTCAAGGACCTGTCCCAGACGATTTCGGAGAAACTGGGGATCAGGGAGGTCGTGATCGCACCTTCGGCAAGCACCACGGGAATCGACAAGAGGGACAGGCTCACCGATGTGGCGGAGACAGCATCACGCTATCTGGAACGCGAGATCAAGGCGGGCATGAGCGTGGGATTCGGCTGGGGCTCGACTGTCTACGAGACCGTGCTGCGCTTCAGGCAGCTGCCGGAGCGCAACCGCTTCACTCCCAGGATCGTGCCGCTGATGGGCAGCATCGGCAGCACGCTGGCCGAATACCAGGAGAGCGTCATAGTCAACCATGCGGCGACCAGGCTCGGCTCCAGGGCGTACTACTACAACGTCCCCATGCTGACGATCAGGTCCGAGGATGAGCTGGAACAGATAAGACGCGCCTACAGCGAGATCCACAGCATCTGGAAGGACCTGGACATGGCCGTGTTCGGACTTGGTGCGTTCTCCAACATACGCAACTACCCGCTCAACAGTTTCTCCGAGGACGAGGCGGCCTACCTGCGACGCAACCGTGTCATAGGCGACATCCTGGCCAGATTCTTCAACGAACGGGGATACATCGAGCCGTTCGGAGCCAGGTTCAGGTATGCGGGGATATCGCAGGAAGCACTGCAGAACTCGGCCAACAAGGTATGCATCGCCGTCGGGACGGAGAAGGTCCCGGCAATAATCGCCGCCTCCAGGAACGGGCTCCTGGACACACTGATCACCGATTACAAGACGATAAACGAGATAAACGACAGTCTCTTCAAGGAGGGAAGACCATGAAGTGCCTCATGTTCGAGGAAATAGGAAAACTCAATCCGTCCACCACTCCCGATCCGACCATGCCGGTCTGGATCAGGGTCGAGGCGACGGGAATCTGCGGAACCGACCTCAAGTCCGTCTATGTGGGACACAGGTATTTCCAGCCGCCTACGGTGCTGGGCCATGAGTTCTACGGACAGATAGCCAAAGCACCGGAGGGATACCCCCTGAAGAAAGGCACCTGGGTCGTCGCCGCACCCTACTACGAGTGCGGCAAGTGCGCCCTGTGCGGCGCCGGCAAGGGAGACCTCTGCCAGGACAAGAAGTACGTAGAGGCCGGCTCGTTCGCCGAATACGTCGGCGTCCCCCTGGACTACATGGACGGACTGTTCGTCCTGCCGGAGAAGAAGGACAAGGCCGACTACGATGTCTATGCGCTCACAGAGCCCCTGGCATGCGTGATAAACGGAACATCCAGGCTCGAGACGATCAAGGGCTACAGCAAGGTCCTGGTGGTCGGAGGCGGCCCCATGGGCGCGCTTTTCGCACTGTACTACAAGAGCAGGGACATCGACTGCGCAATAGTCGAACCCAATGCGGAGCGTGCTCAGCGCCTTGAGTCATGGGGCATCCGCACGGTGAGACAGGAGGATGTGAAGAAAGGCGAATACGACAACATCGTGATCGCGGTGAACATCTCCAGGCTGATTCCCGCCTATCTCCCCCTGGTGCGCCAGGGCGGCAACCTGCTGGTCTTCAGCGGCCTCCCCAAAGGGGAGATGCTTGAGGTCGATGCCGGAGTCGTGCACTACAACGAGGTCTCGGTCAAGGGCTGCAGCGGATTCGCGCTGGACCATTTCAGGGAGGCCTTCGACACCATAAGGAACAACGAGCAAAGCTTCCGCCAACTGATAACGCACAAGTTCAGCTTCGAGCACGGACAGGAGGCGTTCGACATGCTCAAGGCGGGAAAGGCCTTCAAGATCCTTCTGGGGAGCGAGCTGTGATGAAGGCGTTCTTCCTGGCCAAGACCGGCTTCAGTCTGACCACCGCAACCGGGAAACCGGGCGACGGGGATGTACGCAACCTGGTCTCCATACTCCGGAGCCTGGATGAGGTGTACACATCCCCTGCCCTTTGCGGTCAGTGCCTGCAGCTGGGAATAAAGGCCCGGGAACTCGCCATGATGTCGGAAACCTGCGGCAATCCATACGTACGGAACATCGACCACATGGTCGGACAGTGCCTTGACAATGGAGTGCGGCTGTTCATCACGGCCGGCGGAGACGGCACGGCAAGCTACGTGGCATCCTCCGTGATACTGCGCAGCCGCGGCATGGACATCCGCCCGCTTTTCATCGGCTTCCCCGCAGGCACGGCCAACGCCGGACCCATAGTCCACAGGCTCGGAACCGGGAATCTTGAGGAGCTCACGGAAATCAGTCTTGATGCCATAGAGGTCACTGACGGCGACGAGATCGTCGGCTACGGGTTCAACGATGTCATCATCGGGAACACGTTCCTTGCCACACTCGACGGCAGGATGGTGAACCTGGATGCAAAGGCCATGGCCCTTGACGGAAAGGAAGTGGAAGCCAGACCCGGTGCCAGGATCGCCGGCAGGGACTTCGCCGTCACGCTGGACGGGAAGGCGGCACACATACCGCACGATGTCATGCAGATATGCGTCTCGGCCATCGGAGCCATGGAGCTGGGGCCCAAGGCCATCCTCGGAGGACTTCTGAACTCCGAAGGCGATGCGCACCCAGCCGCAGCGGCATTCATCAGCAGGAACATGATAGACAGCGACCCCGCCTCATGGAACTGGCGCGGTCCCGTCTCCACCACACACATCTGCTTTACGGAAAACAATGTGCTAAGTATCTCCGGACTGGGAGATGACGCACAGATCATAGTGGACGGCAATCCGTTCATGCGGAAGACCGGAAGGCTTTCGTTCAGGATTGTGCCGCAGGCCTGCACCGCCTTGCGGGACACAGGGGGAAAAGGGAGATGAGAGGAGCAGAAAAAGAACTGAGACCATCCATCCACCGCATACGTCTGTTCGGACGGATGTACGAGCGTGAGCAGGTCGTCACGGCCGCCATACTCATGGCACCCGTGCTGATCGCCGTGTTCATGCTGTTCATACTGCCTGTGGTCCAGGTCGTGATCTACAGCTTCACGAACATGACCACCAGCAAGCGCGGGACCTTCGTTGGAATCGAGAACTTCAAGTACCTGATCGGGGATTCCAAGTTCTTCAAGGCCATCGGGAACACGGCGCTGTTCGCCTGCCTTAAGCTGGTCTTCGACACCGGGCTTGCGCTGATCATAGCGCTGATGCTCGACAGCCACATCCCGCTCAGGAAGTTCCTCAGGAGCACGTACTTCGCTCCCGTCGTCGTCCCGGTCGTCGCATCCTCGCTGATCTGGATCTGGTTCTTCGATCCCGATGTCGGACCGCTGAACATGATCCTCACCAAGCTGGGCCTGGAGCCGCTTCTCTGGCTCAACGGAAAGGACACCGCCCTGGCGTCGATCCTCATCTTCTCCGTATGGAAGGGAATAGGATACAACGTCATGCTGTTCCTCACCGGACTCCAGAACATCCCCGACTCGTACATCGAGGCCTCCAAGGTCGACGGAGCCTCCTGGTGGCAGAGCCTGATCAAGATCAAGCTGCCCCTGCTGCGCCCCATCACCAGCTTCATCATCATGATCGGCATCATCAACACGTTCAAGGTGTTCGCCGAGATCGATGTCATGACCCCCACCGGCGGCCCGGGCTACTCCACCGCCATGATAGTCACCTACATCTACGAGCAGGCCTT
This sequence comes from Sphaerochaetaceae bacterium, assembly GCA_045116915.1. Taxonomy (GTDB): domain Bacteria; phylum Spirochaetota; class Spirochaetia; order Sphaerochaetales; family Sphaerochaetaceae; genus UBA9732. The sequence goes on from JBGUMQ010000056.1 coordinate 14,077, forward strand.
CACAAGAGGCAAGATGGGCCGCGCATGCGCCGCATCCATCATCCTGTTCATCATCATATTCATCCTGACGCAGATCCAGAGCAGGATGAACGCGTCCAAGACAGTGGACTACGATTGAGGAGGCCGGCATGGAAAACAACAGCATTCCCGTTTCTTCAGCCACAGTCAAGACAAACATCGATCCCAGACTCAAGCCCGCGCGCAGGAAGTACAACATACCCGTGTTCATCATCCTCGCCCTGGGTGCGGTGGCCATGATCTTCCCGTTCGTCTGGATGATACTCTCGTCGTTCAAGACCACGCAGGACATCTACACCTACCCGCCCAAGTGGCTCCCCTCCACTTTCAACTGGCAGAACTACACGGCGGTCTTCAAGCTCATACCGTTCGGACGCTACTACCTGAACAGCATCTACACGTCCGTGATGCAGACGTTCATCCAGATAGCGCTCTCCATCTTCGGGGCGTACGCCATCGTGTTCCTGGACTTCCCGGGACGCCGGAAACTGACCACACTCATCCGCACCACGATGTTCGTTCCCATGGTCGTCACGCTCATACCGATGTACCTGATCATGAACGGTCTGCAGGACACCTACGCCGGCATCATCCTCCCGCAGGTCTTCTCGGCGTTCACGATCTTCCTGATCCTGTCGTTTTTCGAGTCCATCCCGCGCGACCTCTGCGACTCGGCCAAGCTCGACGGCTGCGGCTACTTCCGCATCATGTTCAACGTGGTAATACCCAACGCCAAGAGCTCAATAGCCACCGCCGCGATGTTCGCCTTCCTGGGACACTGGAAGAGCTACACCTGGCCGCTGATCATCACCAACAAGGACACATACAGGACCCTTCCGATCGGAATGAAGTACCTTGTGGCCGAATCGTCCAAGGAATACCAGGTCATGATGGCCGCCTCAGTGATGGCCATCCTGCCCGTGCTGATACTGTTCGTAATATTCGAGAAACAGCTGGTCAAGTCGATCACGCTGACCGGAATGAAGTCATAAAATCATAGGAATAGAGAAAAAAACAAAGGGAGAATACAATATGAGGAAATCAATTGTTCTGATACTGATCATCGCCCTCTGCCTGCTGGCATCATGCGGCAAGGGCTCCGACAGCAAGACGACGCAGAGCCAGGCCCCGGCCGCACAGACCGAGTTCCAGCCTGCAGTCCAGACTACAACACAGTCCGCACAGCCTGCGGCACAGACAACCACAACCACAGCCGCTGCTGCAACGACCGCCCAGGCACCCGCAGCCACCGCAGAGACCGGTTCACAGCCGGCCACGGCCGAGCCGGCTGAACTTGCGCCCGCCACGATCAAGGTCTGGTACTCCATCAGCGGCACCAACGGCCAGTTCTTCGAAAGCCAGGTCCAGGCCTTCATGGCACAGTACCCGCAGATCAAGGTCGAGCTCACCTACACCGGCAGCTACGCCGACAGCGCCACCAAGATCTCGGCGGCAAAGCTCGCGGGCAACTCGCCCGATGTCGCCATCACATCGGCATCGCAACTGTACACCGGCGAGGACGGCAACTTCTCCATGGAGACCGATGTCCTGGATCCCGGGTTCGATGTCGCCGACGTCAGGCCCGGAATCCTCGAGTACGCAAACTACCGCGGACACCTCGCGGCCGTGCCGTTCAGCATCTCCACACAGGTCATCTACTACAACAAGGACCTCGCCGCCAAGGCCGGCTACGACCTCGAGGCCAACCCGCCCAGGACATGGGATGAGTTCCTCACCGTCGCCAAGGCCATCCAGGCAACCTGCACCAAGGGCACATACGGATTCGACACGTCCGATGCAAAATGGCTCGTGAAGAACATGCTTTACCAGAACGGCAACGAGATCGTGCGCATGGACGCCGACGGCAACGTCACACCCGTCTTCGCCGACGAGAGCGGAATCGAGGTCGCCCGCTTCTGGGCCCGCATGATCGACGAGAAGGTCATGGCCAAGAGCCAGCACGACAACGCCGAGAACAAGTTCCTCTCCGGCAAGCTCGTCTTCATCGCCGCCACCAGCAACAGGATCGCCAAGTGGGCGGAAAGCGTGCAGTTCAACATCGGCGCCATCGAGATGCCCTACTTCAAGGAGCAGAAGGTCGCCCTCGGCGGAAGCACGGCGACAATCATGACGACCGATCCCGTCAGGCACGCTGCTTCGTGGGCCCTGCTGAAGTTCCTGCTCAACACCGAGAACCAGACGGCATATGCACTTACTACCGGCTACCTTCCCATCAGGGAAAGCTCGCTCGACATCCCCGAGGTCCAGGCCTACATGGAGAAGAGCGACCTCTACTCCACAGCCATCAGACAGCTCGACTACTCCACTGCCTACATCCACTTCGGCGAGATGGGAAGCATGGACACCCAGCTGACATGGGCCCTGGACGACATAGAGAACGGAACCGATCCCAAGCGCGCGTTCCAGGATGCACAGCAGCAGCTCCTGGAGGACCTGAAATAAGAAATTGAAGGAGGATACCGATGAACAAGGCAGCATTCTCGACAGGCGCCTTCTACACGCTTGAGACAGCCGATGCGCTGGCAAAGATCAGGAACGCGGGATTCGCCCATGCGGAGCTCATGCCGCAGTGCAGCGAGGACCTTTCGCCTTCCATGCTCAGGAAGACGGATAAGATAGGGATCCACATCTCGTCCATCCACTACCCGCTCGTGTTCTTCGGCATCCTCTACAACGCCAACCCCGGCATGTACAGGGAGTCGAAGAAGTTCTCGGACAACCTTGCGCAGTTCGCCAAGTCCGCGGGAACCGAGTTCGTCGTCATCCATCCCGAGGAGGAGTACAGCGGCAAGTTCGTGGAGCTCCTCGGCAAGCCGATCAACGACAGCATCAGGTACATGTGCTCAGCCCTTGCGGACAAGGGCATCACCGTGGCCATGGAGAACTACCCCACCGGCGTCGGCCAGCATCCCGACACCCTGGATGCCTACGTGAAGCGCCTTGCCATCCCCAACATGAAGGTAATGGTGGACACAACCGAGGTCATCGAGGGCGGCGGGGATCCGATAGAGTTCATCTCCGGCCTGGAGCACGTCCCGTGCCACCTGCATCTGAGCGACTACGACGAGAAGAAGCACATCCCCATAGGAACGGGACGGGTAGACTGGAAGGCCGTCACCACCCTGCTGAAGAACAGGGGCTATGCCGGATACTGGACCCTTGAGCCCAGCTACAAGTACTACCTCGACGACCCCGACGGCCAGCTCAGGAAGGACTATGAATACATCACGGCTCTTATCTAGGTACTACAGGTTCTTCGCCTGCGGCGATGCCGTGGGCAAGGCCACCGAGTTCATGACTCCCGCCGACATCCGCTCCAACATGGGGCGGATCACAGGTTTCGTGGACCCCGCCAGGAGCATCACCCATCCCGACCTTCCCATATGGGCCGTCACGGACGACACCGAGCAGAACCTCTGGCTCCTGCGCCGCTATCTTGCCGACGGAAAGGTCACCATGGAGAACACCGTCTCCGAGCTCCTGCGCTGGATCGAAGGCACCGGAGCGGTGGAGAAACACTACATCGGACCCAGCAGCCTGAAGGCCCTCAAGGGCATAGAAGCCGGAGAGGACCCGATGAACGCAGGCATCAACGGAACCACCTGCGGTGGCATAATGCGCGCACCTGCAGCCGTTTTCGCAAGCATCATCATGAACCAGGACATCGATGACTGCATCTACAATGCGCTTGTCTGCACGCACAACAACTCCGTCGCGCTTGAGAGCGCATTCGCATATGCCTATGCACTGCGTTTTATTGCGGACAACATCCTTGCCGGAAAGCCCGAGCTCAACACTTTGGAAGCCTTGCTGACAAAAGCCGTCGAAGGCGGTCGCAGGGGCCTTGCGAAAGCCCCGTGGATCAGCGCATCCGCAGGCCTTATTCCAAGACTGGAATGCATCCGGAAACTGGGAGTTGACTCATGGTCCGAGGACCAGGTGAAGGACTTCCTCTACGGCGTCCTGGGAACCGGGCTGCCGAGCTATGAGACATCGGCCTCCGTGTTCCTTCTGAACATGTGGTCCGACGATCCGATGCGCATCATGTTCACGGCAAGCGAGACCGGAGGGGATACAGACACCATCGCAGCCCTTGCCTGCTCGCTGGCAAGCCTCAGGAATCCGGAGGCCAAGCTGCCGGAGGACATGGAGAGAACGGTTGTGGAGATGAACAGGCTGTCGGAGTATCTGGAGATCTGATGGAGGGTATGCCTGGATGAGACTTGAGAAGAACGCACGCGTCTGCATTTCATGCCTGCCCTTCTGGGCCGTGCCCTACACCATCTACACATACTACCTCAGTCTCTTCCTGATGGAGGAAGGCCTGTCCTCGTCCATCATCGCGACCCTCATGACGGTGGCCAACGCATCGGCCCTGGTCTTCTCTCTGGTCGCATCACCAATAGTCGACAGGATGGGACGGCGCCGTGCCACTCTTGTGTTCGACCTGATTTCGGCCCCGATACCGTGTCTTCTGTACCTGATCACAGGCAACGCCGTGACGGCCATCCTGGCCCAGGCGCTGTTCGGGATGAACAGGATAATGAGCACCGGATACTACCTGCTGATGATAGAGGACACGAGCGACACCAACAGCGTGAACGCCATGAACTGGTTCAACATCATCCTGGTCGGAGCGGGACTAGCCACACCGCTGGCAGGCATCGTCGTGTCCAAAATGGGACTGGTGGCCGGAGAGCGGCTGTTCCTGATCCTTTCAGCGGTCAGCATGACGGCACAGGCCATCGTCAGACACATCTTCGTCAAGGAGACGCCCTCCGGACTGGAGATCATGAAACGCAGGCAGAAACAGTCGGTAAAGGATATCGTATCCAACTACGCCGGGACATTCGTCTACATGCTGCGCAACCGCAAGGTCCTGTCGGCCATGGTCGTCAACGTCCTGATCTACGTCTACTACACCGTCGGAACCACGATCAGCCTGTTCTTCACCCCCTATTTCGCCGAGTACCGCGGACTGTCCGATGTCACGCTGGGCCTTGTCGGCGGCATCTATGCCGGCGGCACGATCCTCTCCATGGTCCTCTTCAACCCGCGTGTGAAGCCTGCGCACCTGTACAGCTACACCATCCTCTCCTGCCTGGTCTCGCTCGCCGGATTCGGACTCCTTCTGATCTGCCCCATGGGCAACACCGTCCTGCTCTTCTGCGCCATCGTCCTGATCTCCGTCAGCTACGGAGCGCTCAAGACCGTCGCCGACTCGCTGCTCGCCCTGGAGATGACCAACGAGCATTCAAGCGGCCTCTACTCCATCTCCTTCATCCTCTCCAGCGTCCTCTGCATCGTCGCCATCCAGATCGTCCAGGCCCTCTACAACACCAGCCCGAACTGGCTCTTCGGCTCCAACGCCATCATCGTCGCCCTCGTCCTCGCCGACGCCCTCTTCCTCCGCGACAAGAAGCACTGAGACCTCCTCAAAACAGATTTTTGTCTTGTAGACAGGACAATATTGTGATACTTTTGTCCTATAGACAGAACAATATTGCCACTATTTTGTTCTATCAGCAGAACACTTTTCGCAAAAAGGAGGTTTTCATGAACAGAGACACAATTAAGCAGGTGATTATCGAGCAGAAGGAAACCCTCCTCAGAGAACCTTATGTCAAACGTGAGCTGACATTCGAGCCCGGCATGAATTACTGCTTTGTCGGAATCAGGAGAGCGGGAAAATCCTTTGTTCTATACCAAATGATACATGAATTCATCGAAAACGGCGGACATGAGAATCAGTTCACATATATTAATTTTGAAGATGAACGTCTCATGGAGATGAAAACATCGGATTTGAACACCGTGGTTGAGATCGCCCATGAGTTTTCAGGTCCGGATTTCAAGCCGCTTCTCTTCCTTGATGAGATACAGAACATAGACGGGTGGGATAAATTTTCAAGACGTCTGGCAGATATGAAGTACCGGATCTGCATCACAGGCAGCAACTCGAAGATGCTGAGTTCGGAAATGGCATCGACCTTGGGTGGACGTTTCATGATCCGTGATGTATATCCATATTCGTTCAGGGAATTCCTTGATGCAAAGAGTGTTGATACTGCAAAACAAACTCTTACAACAGAGTGGAAAGCAGCTGTAATCTCCTATTTCAACGAATTCCTGTCTTTCGGCGGTTTTCCCGAGCTTCAGAGGATCATCGACAAGCGTTCCTTTCTGAGCAACCTGTTCAAGACTGTATTCCTGGGAGATATCATCTCACGGAATGCGGTTTCCAATCCGTTTGCGTTGCGACTGATGATAAAGAAGATGGCCGAATCAGTCATGGCTCCACTCTCGTTCTCACGCCTGTCTAACATCATCACCAGTTCAGGTGTTTCCGTCGGAAAGAGTACCGTCATCAATTACATGGATTATGCAAAGGACTCCTTCCTGATCTTCAGCATCTCAAACTATGCGTCAAAGCTTTCCGAGAAGGAAACCGTTCCGAAATATTATTTCATGGATCAGGGTCTTGAGTCCTTGTTCTTGCCGGACGCCTCCTCACGTCAATTCGAGAACACCGTTGCCATCGAGCTTGTCAGGCGATACGGCAAAGACAATGTCTTCTTCTATCAGGGCAGCAATGCCGAGGTCGATTTCCTTATTCCTGAGGTAGGTCTTGCCATCCAGGTCTGTAAGGCACTCAACAAGGATGATGGTACTCTGAAACGGGAGACAAACGCTCTTGCACAGTTGAAATCGTTCCTTCCGGCTATTGATTGCCTTATTCTCACCGCAAATGAAGAGGATCACCTGTCCGTCAAGGATACCGATATCAGGGTACTGCCCCTTTGGAAATGGCTCTTGGACTGACATTGGCTTCTTGAGAGACCGGATTTGCTCTTGAAATGTCCTCTGATTAGGTGGAAGATAACCCCATGAAGAAACTCAGTCCCTTGATGACAGTACATCTGATACTTATGGCCGCTTTGGTCGTTTTCCACATCGTCAGCACGGTCGTGAACATAGGCGTCATAGGCTTCAGCGCAGAGGAGATAAGCAGCTGGGGCAAGCCGGCGATCCGGCTTCGCGGCATATTCAACATCGCCAACATAGTCGCGCTGGTTTTCGGGATCCTCTACATTCTGGATTCATACAGCAAGCGTGCCGCACGGTACTACAAGGCGTTCCTCGCGTTCCACATCATCCAGACACTGCTGCTGATCGGACTGGACTCGGCATCCGCCACGTCACTTGATTATTACTCCGCAGGAGCACTGGCACTGCTGGGACTCAAGGTACTTTTCCTGATGATAATCCTCCTCTGGAAGGATTTCGGCCAGAGGAACACGTGGAACCTGTTCCTTCTCCTGCTGCTTCTGGATGTCGCGGGCTCGGTCCTCACCATCGTCAGCTCCACCGGCAGCCTTGCATTCCGCATCGGCGGCGCCGCCTCCAGACTGGTGCTTGACGGCACCATCGCCCTCGCCATCCGCGGGAAATACGCCGACAAGACAAGCCGCGGCACCGAATGATCATCTCAGACGGCGCAGTATGTCCTGGACTCGGTAGATTGCATCATCGATTCTTCTGGAGGCATCGGCGATCCTGCTCTGGACCAGAAGGTCGGCGAAGAAGCTGTCCATCAGGTCGAAGAATGTCAGAAGATCCCCGACATCCACATCAAGATTGTACGAGACATCCCTGAGCTCCCTGTTGAAGCACTGCAGGTCGTACTTTGCCCGCTCGATGCAGCTGCGGGCGTTGTCGATCTTGGAGTGCTTGATAAGGGACGAGATGAAACCGCCTCCGATGATATCGTAGATACCCCAGTTGCGTGCCTTCCTCAGCTGGTTCTGCGCCTCGTAGAGGCTGTCCAGCGCCCTCTCACCCGCGATTATGGCTTCCTGCCTTTCCTTTTCGTAATCCATGGCCTTGATTATAACACGACAGCCTCCGCTGTCCTGTGGAAAACATCCTCGTATTCCCTGTCCGAAAGACCCAGGGAAAGAAGAGCTTCGATCTCGGGCCTCACGTTCCACATGGGGAAGTCCGAACCGAACATGACCTTCTGCGAGCCGTAGGCGCGGATATAGCCCTTCACCTTATCCGGCTCGACCCAGTGGAACGTCGACGATGTGTCCACATAGAAGTTGTCATAGCCGTGCAGCTTCTCCACCGCCTCGTCCCAGACCGACCAGCCGCCGAAATGGGCGCCGATGAACACGGTGTGCGGGAACATCCTCAACACTCTTTCCATGCGGTCCGGATTCGAATAGTCGTAGCGGTAGTCACCCGTGTGTACAAGCACCGGGATACGGTTCGCACATGCTTCGTACATCGGAAGCAGACGCGGATCGTCGATGGCGCACTGTTGCATATCAGGATGGATTTTCACACCTTTGAGTCCAATTGAGACTATCGAATCCACCACGGATGCCATGTCGGGCACATCCTGATGGACCGTACCCAAGCCTGTAAAGAAGTCTTTTCCTGACGCCACGGTCCTGGCTATGAACTCGTTTATGCTTTCCACCTGGGCCAGCCTGGTCGCGACGGAGAATATGACCGCGTGGCCGACCCCGCTTTCCTGCCAGACCTTCTTCATGGAGGGGGCAAGACCGTCGCCATAGCTGTGCACGCCGTCGTAGAAGACGGAAACACCCGCAACCGCCTTCGGGGCGATTGCAGGTGGATAGACGTGGCAGTGGCAGTCTACGATTCCGTACGCCATGACATCAAAATCAGGCGACAATCTCAGGCGTTGTAGCCGAGATCTATAGCCTTCAGGTTCAGATCATACAACTCCGGATGCTTTGCGGAGACGACCTTCTTCAGAGCCTCCTCCAGATGGCTCCTGGAGATTGCCGGACACTCCTTCAGCACCTTGCCCAGGAGGACGATGTTGGCCAGATTTGGAGCGCCCATGTCCTGGGCCAGTTTGGTGGACGGGATGTACACGGCAGTCACATCCTTGCGCTGCACTTCCCTGCCGATCAGCGTGGAGTCCACGAAGATCATGCCGCCCGGCTTGACCGTGCTCTCGTACTTGTCCAGCGACGGGAGGTTCATGACGATCAGCACATCCGGATGGTCGATGATCGGAGAACCGACAGGCTCATCGCTGATGGTTACCGAGCACGATGCCGTGCCGCCGCGCATCTCGGGACCGTAGGAAGGAAGCCACGAAAGCTCCTTTCCTTCCGCCAGGGCCTTGTAGGCCAGAAGCTTGCCGGAGAACAGGATTCCCTGTCCGCCGAAACCCGCGATCAGAATCTGTGTCGTCATGCCTTGGCCTCCTCTTCAGCGCTGCGGTCCCTGTAGACTCCCAGCGGATAGTACGGGATCATCTTGTCCTCGACCCATTGCAGCGCCTTCTGCGGTGTCAGGCCCCAGTTGGTCGGACACGCGGAGACGACCTCGATCAGCGAGAACCCCTTGCCCTCGATCTGGTTGCGGAAGGCCTTCTCGATGGCCTTCTTGGCCTGAAGGACGTTCTTGACGTTGTTCACCGCCACACGCTCGATGTAGTACGGCGCATCCAGCGACGACAGCAACTCGCAAACGCGGATGGGATAGCCCTGAGTCTTCACATCGCGACCGTAGGGCGATGTCTGCGTGACCTGCCCGGGAAGCGATGTCGGCGCCATCTGGCCGCCGGTCATGCCGTAGATCGCGTTGTTGACGAAGATTATAGTTATGTTCTCGTTCCTGGTCGCGGCGTGCACCGTCTCGGCCATGCCGATGGATGCCAGATCGCCGTCACCCTGATATGTGAAGACGATGTTCCCGGGAAGCGACCTCTTCAGGCCTGTGGCGACGGCTGGGGCCCTTCCGTGGGCGGCCTCGACCATGTCGCATGAGAAATAGTCGTACGCCATGACGGCGCATCCCACAGGGGCGACGCCGATGGTCCTGCCCTCGATCCCCAGCGAGTCGATGGCCTGGGCCACAAGACGGTGGATTATGCCGTGCGGACAGCCGGGGCAGTAATGGAGTTCCTTGTCGGTAAGGCTTCTGGGTTTCTCGAATACAACAGCCATTATCTTGCACCTCCTTCGATGGAAGTCGCCAGATTGCGTGTCACCGACACGATCTGGTCCACACCCGGGATCATACCTCCGGCGCGGTTGCACAGCACCACAGGCCTGAGGCACTCCTCCGCAAGGCGGACATCCTCGATCATCTGGCCCATGGAAAGCTCGACGCTGACGAAGCCCTTCACCTTGTCGGCGGCCTCTCTGATGGCCTTCTTCGGGAACGGCCAGACCGTGATGGGCCTGATCAGGCCGACCTTCAGGCCTTCCTTCCTCATCAGCGTTATGGCGTTCTTGGCCACACGCGCCGCGATTCCGAACGCGACGATGCAGTACTCGGCGTCATCCATCAGATAGCTCTCGTAGCGCACCTCGTTCTTCTCGATCTCGGCGTAGCGCTCGAAACGCTCGAAATTGGTCTTCTCCAGCACCTCGGGAGACAGATAGAGCGAGTTCACTATGTTGTGCCTCCTCTTCATCTGCGTGCCGGTGACGGCCCACGGCTTGTCCACGATGCCCGTGTGCGGCTCGGGAAGCACCACGGGCTCCATCATCTGGCCCATCGTTCCGTCGGCCAGCAGCATAGCCGGACAGCGGTACTTGTCCGCAAGGTCGAATGCCAGGCTCGTCAGGTCCGCCATCTCCTGCACCGAACTCGGTGTCAGGACGATGAGGTGGTAGTCACCGTGTCCGCCGCCCTTGGTGGCCTGGAAGTAGTCCGACTGCGACGGCTGGATGCCTCCGAGTCCCGGACCTCCCCTCTGGACATTGACGATGACCGCCGGAAGATCCGCTCCGGCGATGTAGGAGATGCCCTCCTGCTTCAGCGACACTCCGGGTGAGCTCGAGCTCGTCATGACGCGCTTTCCGGTGCTGGCCACGCCGTACACCATGTTGATGGCGCTGATCTCGCTTTCCGCCTGGAGGAACACACCGCCTTCGGTCTTGGGAAGCCTCTTGGCCATGTAGGCCGTCAGCTCCGTCTGCGGCGTGATGGGATAGCCGAAATAATGGAGGCAGCCTGCCCTGAGGGCGGCTTCGGCGATGGCCTCGTTTCCTTTCATCAGAACTTTCTCCGCCATGTTCTCCTCCTCACTTCTCGACCGTGATGACGCAGTCGGGGCACATGGTCGCGCAGAACGCGCATCCGATGCACTTCTCCTGGTCCGTCATGACAGCAGGATTGTGTCCCTTCCTGTTGATCTTGCTCCTGTCGAGCATGAGGATGTGCTTGGGACAAGCATCCACGCAGAGCCCGCAACCCTTGCAGATATCCTCATTGAATGTCACTTTCGCCATTGCAATCTCCTAAGTCAAAACATCCGGATTAGGACGGATGTCATCGAAAATCATATGCAAAACATCAAATATCACTCGAACGGGCGCCTCTGGAGCTTCAGCGGGAACACATCATCCCCCAAAGACCCGGCAACCGGTTCCTCCGCACTCACCATCACCAGCGGCAGTCCGCTGAGGGAGCACAGCTCGTCGGCCAGGCCGTATGTGGCGCTCACCGTCTCCGCCGTGGTCTCCGCACCCAGGTTGGAATTGTTTATGATCCCCGTGAATGCGAGACCGCAGGCGCCCTCGATCTCCCGCAGGACCTCCAGCGCGTCGGACGCGCAGGTGGTCAGCGGCCTGTAGAAGTTCACGACGTAGAACATGTCGTAGTCGTTCTCTTCAAGTATATATGGAACGAAACGACCCAGGGCATAGGCCCCGCGGTCGTCTCCTCCTATATCCAGAACCGCGTACCTCGATCGGTCCTGGACAACGGAATATGCCGAGCTCGGCAACGAGGGAAGGTCCACGCTGCTGTTGGCGAAAGGGAGCGCGATGACGCGCACGCCGGCGGCCTCCAGCACATCGGTGCTGTCCTTGGAGCGGAAATACGGATTGACGATGTCCAGATCGGCGATGGTCACCTCATGCCCCAGACCCTTCAGGTACAGGGCGTAGTTGACCGCGATGTTGGTCTTGCCGCTGCCGTAATGTCCGCAGAACAGTGTCAGCCTCTTCAAGCCTTCAACCCCAGCTTATAGATCCAACCCATGTAATCTTCTACTTTGCCGGTCTGCATGCCGTACAGGTTGTCGTAGAGCTTCTGGGCGATCGGACCGACCTTGCCGTCGCCGACCTTGAAGTCCTGTCCCTTGACGCAGAGCGTTCCGATGGGTGAGATGACGGCGGCTGTTCCCGAAGCGAAGATCTCCTTCAGCGTCCCGTCCTTGCTACCCTGCATGATCTCATCGATGGAGAGCTTGCGCTCGGAAACCTTGACACCCCAGTGCCTGAGTAGCTGGATGACCGAATCGCGTGTGATTCCGGGCAGGATCGTCTCGGAATCCAGCGGGGCCGTGATGACCTCGTCGCCCAGGACGAAGAACGCGTTCGACGTTCCAATCTCCTCGACATACTTGTGCTCCGCGGCATCGAGCCAGAGGACATCCTTGCACTCGTACTTCATTGCGTCCTGGCTTGCGCGCATTCCGCCGCCGTAGTTGCCGCCGACCTTCGCGTATCCCGTGCCGCCCTTGGCCGCGCGGATGTACTTGTCCTGGACGTAGATCCTTGTGGTGGAAAGACCTCCGTCGTTGGCCGCGTAGTAGGAGCCTGTCGGCGAGAGGATGATCATGAAGCGGTAGTGCTTGGCCGGGAGGACGGAGAACGAGACCTCGTCACCGAAGATGAACGGCCTGATGTACAGTGCTGTTCCCGGTGCGGTGGGGACCCAGTCGATATCCTCCTTGATGACGGCCTTGATTCCGGCCAGAAGCAGGTCGCCCGGCAGCTCGGGGATGCACATCCTCTCGTTGGTGCGGGCCATGCGCTTGACGTTCATGTCCGGCCTGAAGATCTGGATCTCGCCGTCGGCTGTCCTGTAGGCCTTCATGCCCTCGAACATCATCTGGGCGTAGTGGAGCACACATGAAGCGGGTTCGATCCGGATGGGCTCGTGCGGGACGACGCGGCCGTCATGCCAGCCCTGACCCTCGTCCCAGTCCATGCAGAACATGTGGTCCGTGAAATATCTTGCGAATCCGAGCTTGGTCTCGTCCTGAGGCCTCTGCTTCGGATGTGTCGTCCGTGTAACCGGAAAATCGTAATCCAGATTGAACTCCATAATGTTCTCCTTGAAATCAGTTTACCTTGTATAGTTCTGGTCTTCTGTCCCTGAAGACGTTGATCGAATCCCTTATGTCACTGATGATACTCATATCACAATCCGCGCAAATAATCTCCTCCCCCGGTCCCTTGGCGTGGGCGATGACCTCTCCCCACGGATCCGTTATGGAGGAATTGCCGCCGTAGACGGTCTCCCCCGCCCTTCCGGCCGAGTTGCAGCACACCACGAACATCTGGTTCTCGATGGCCCTGGCACGCGTGAGCGCATCCAGGTGCGGGACCCTCACCAGCGGCCACTGGCTGACGACGAACAGCATGTCCACCCCGGTGACCGTCATGGTCCTGGTCAGCTCCGGGAAACGGATGTCGTAGCAGATGATCAGGCCGCACCTGACCCCGTCCAGTACGAACGTGCACGTGTGGCTCCCCTTGCGGAAGAAATCGTCCTCATGCATCGGAGAGAAAAGGTGCGTCTTGTCGTACTCGGCCACGCACTCCCCGCCCCGGTCGAACACATAGGCCGAGTTGTATATTCCGTCCGCCTTCCTGTTGGCCACACTGCCGGCGACGATGTTGATGCCCAGCTCCCGCGCAAGTGCGCCGAAAGCCTCTTTCGTCATCCTGCCGTTGTTGTCGGCCAGGGTCTCCAGGCCCTCATGTGGGAAGAAACCCGTGTTCCAGGTCTCCGGAAGGACGGCGACATCTATTCCGGATTCGGCTGCCTGTCTTATCAGATGTATCGCTCTTTCCAGATTCCATGCAGGATCCGCGAACTTCATGTCCATCTGCACACATGATACCTTCATGCCGGCCTCCTCAGAGCTTGTTGCGCATTATCTTGCCGGAGATCGTCTTCGGAAGCTCGTCGCGGAAGACGATCTGCCTCGGATACTTGTACGGCGCGGTGTGCGTCTTGACGTAGTTCTGGATTTCGCTCTTGAGCTCCTCCGAAGGCTCGGTGCCCGCCGTCAGGACTATGCTCGCCTTGACGATCTGGCCGCGCACCGGATCCGGAGCGGCGGAGACGCCGCACTCCAGGACGTACGGGAGCTCCATGATGACGGACTCGACCTCGAAGGGGCCGATCCTGTAGCCGGAGCTCTTGATGATGTCGTCCACGCGGCCGACGTAGAAGAAATAGCCATCCTCATCCTGCCATGCGGTATCGCCCGTATGGTAGAAACCGTCATGCATGACCTCCGCCGTCTTCTCCGCGTCCTTGTAGTACTGCGTGAAAAGACCCACCGGAGCTCCCTTGGATATGTCGATGACGATCTCTCCGACTTCTCCGGCTCCGACCGGATTCCCGTCCGGATCCACCAGCTTCACATCGTACTGCGGCGATGCCTTTCCCATGGAACCCAGCTTGACCTTTCCGCCGCCGAAGTTTGCGACAGTCAGCGTGGTCTCCGTCTGGCCGAAGCCCTCGCAGATCTCCAGGCCGGTTGCCTTGTAGAACTGTGTGGCGACCTCCGGGTTCAGTGCCTCGCCCGCCGTCGTCATGTGCCTGACCGACGAGAAGTCGAATCTGGAGAGGTCCTCCTTTATCATCATCCTGAGCATCGTCGGAGGTGCGCAGAACGTGGTGATCTGATACTGTGCGAACAGCGGCAGGATGTCGTCGGCGTGGAAGCGGTCGAAATCGTAGACGAAGACCGCACCCTCGCACATCCACTGGCCGTAGAGCTTGCCCCACAGGCTCTTTCCCCACCCCGTGTCGGAGATGGTCAGATGCAGGCCGTCGGGCTCGCAGCAGTGCCAGTACTTGGCCGTGAGGTAGTGGCCCAGCGAATATGTGTGCTTGTGCTCCACCATCTTGGGATTGCCCGTCGTTCCGGAGGAGAAGAACATCAGCGCCGGCTCGTCGCCGCATGGGGTGTCGGCCGACCTTCTGAAGGAGCTCTTGAACATCGGGTACTCCTTGTTGAAGTCCCTCCATCCTGGCCTCGTGCCGTTGACTATCATCTTCAGCTCCAGCGTCGGGCACTTGGGCTGGACCTTGTCCACGATCTCCGCGCAGTCGCCGTCGGCGGTGCAGACAATGGCCTTGACTCCGGCCGCGTTGAAGCGGTACTCGAAATCATGCTCCCTGAGCTGGTATGTCGCCGGGATTGCGACGGCGCCGATCTTGTGCAGCGCGACCATCGCCGGCCAGAACTGGTAGTGCCTCTTGAGCACCAGCATGACCTTGTCGCCCTTGCCGATTCCCATCGACACGAAGTAGTTGGCCACACGCGCGCTCTCGCGCTTCATGTCCATGAAGGTGTAGCGGCGCTCGTTCCTGGCGGAATCCAGATGGATCATCGCCAGCTTGTCGGGATACTTCTCGGCAAGGGCATCGACCACATCGAAGCCGAAGTTGAACTTCTCCTGGTTGTGGAACGAGACATCGACCAGACGGCCGCGGGAGTCCTCCCTGCATTCGACGAACCTGTTGACAAGCAGCTTGCGCGCGCTGGGGACCGCCATGCTGGCCATGAGGTTGGTGCCGGCGTCGGTGGTCTCGTCCTCTCCGGGCAGGACCACGGCCACGAACAGGCAGTCCTTGCCGTCGATGGCGATCATGCCGTGCGGCGTGGACGAGTTGTAGTAGATGCAGTCGCCCTCGTGCAGGACCTCCTTGTTGGTTCCGACCTGCACCAGAAGCGATCCGCTTATGACGATGTCGAACTCCTGGCCGGCGTGCGTGGCCAGCTGGATCGGCTTGCCCTGCAGCTCGTCCGAGTAGTCGTACTTGACCCAGTACGGCTCGGCGATCTTGTTCTTGAACATCGGGGCCAGGTTCTGTATGTCGATTCCCGTCTCCTTGGCCGTCTGCTGGCCCATGCCGCGGCGGGTGACCGTATACGATGTCAGACGCGAGGAATGGCCTTCCAGGAGGTCGGTTATGTCGATGTTGAACGCCAGGGCGCACTTGTGTATGAACGAGAACGGAAGATCCGTCTCACCGCTCTCATATGCCTTGTACTCGGCAAGGCTCAGGTCCGTCTTCTGCGCCATGGTGTTCTGGCTGAACCCCAGGATCTCGCGCATTTCCCTGATACGTGAAGCCACCTCAAGCAGCTGTTTTGTGGTGTCCACTTCTTCCTCCATCATCTTCGGAAACAAAAAAACCCGTCCCAAAGACTTCATGATTTCTTTGAGACGAGCATTTCACCTATTCAAGGCGGATTACCCGCGGTACCACTCAAATTGCATTCCTTGCGGAATACCACCTTCAGGGTCCAACAACCCCTATGCTCTTACGCGGCAGTCACGGAGGGCCATTACTCACCTTTCGGCTTTCCTTCCCCCAGCTCGGAAGTGATGGGATATCAGGCTCTTCACAACTGGCTCACACCGTACCCAGCTCGCTGATGCTGTCTTCCTGTTCCTTCTTCGTCATTGCTGTTGGGATTTTTTCTATCACTTTGCCCCGTTTTTGTCAACAGAAACAAAGAATCACTCTTCGTTCACGACAAATGAAGGTTGCATAAAATACGTTGTTGCATAATCTCCGGATTCACGAGCCTCAGGATTCGTAATCCTCCTGACCTGAACTCCTTCCATTTTTCCTGTTTTGGGGTTCAGGAAGATAGCAAACTCAACGAGAATCTGATTACTGTTCTCATACTCAAGATCATACGCCTTGTATCCGCGTGTGTAGTCTACAAGTCAAATAGAGG
>JBGUMQ010000057.1:0-13063 GCA_045116915.1 Sphaerochaetaceae bacterium
TGTACCATTCGCCATCCCACAGCTCACGCTCGCAGGCTTCCTTCACCTTGGCGCGCATCTTCCTGAAGTGTTCGGCGTTCTCCGTGCGTCCGGTCCTGTCCAGCAGGCCGATGAACTCGTCTATGGCCCAGTAATGGAGGAAGCTGACAAGAGCGCTCTCACCTCCACCGAGGTTGATGCAGTCGTTCCAGTCGGCACGCAGACCCAGGCAGATACCGCTTGCTCCAACCTGCTTTGCACTGAACTCCAGTATCTTCTCCATGTGCTCCAGAACGGTTCCCTCTCCGCCGTCGGCATAGCCGAAACGCCGGTCGAGGAACGATACATCGCCGGTCTCGCGGATGTACTCGCAGATGGACGGGACAAGCCACAGGGCGTCGTCGCTGCAAGTGTCCTTCAGGCCGTGCACCATGCTGGAGGGTTCCGGCATGGGTTTGACCGTCGGTGACTTGAAAGGCTCGACCTTGGGGATGTCCGGATCGAAAACCTCGGGGCTGAACAGATGCAGTCCGTATCCCGATGATGTCAGGCCCCTGAGGAGCTGGATGATCCTCTTTTTGCACTGGTCCGGGTTGGAGGGAACGACGCACATCGCATCCTGTGCGGTGTCGCGGTAGCCCAGTCCGGTACGGCCGCCGACCTCGATGAAAGAGGCGAAGCGGCTGAACACAACGTTGGTCTCGCTCTGGTAGAGGTTCCATGTGTTGAGCATGGTGTCCATATCGGCGTTCGGGGTCTTCACCTGCATGGTGTCCGTCTTGGCCTTCCAGTATGCGCAGAGGTCATCGAATGCCTTGTCCACGACAGAGAATGAAGAAAAATACTCTTTCTCCGCTTTTCCGGCCATCAGATCGCCGACACCAAGAATGAACACGAAACGCTTTGTCTCGCCCGGTTCAAGGATGAAGTCGTCCTTCAGCGCACCGCACTGGTTGTTTCCGAGCTCGGTGCTTGAGCTCATGGAGTTGCGCTCGACCGCAACGGGGTTGCTTTCCGTATGGTAGACCCCGATGAAAGCGTCACGCACGCAGTCGTAGCCGGTGGGCTCGAACGTGGAGGTGAAGTAATGGTAGAGTCCCGGGTTGTAGAAGTTGTCGCACTCTATGACACCGTCGGCATACCTGGATCCGCTGCAGTACATGCTCATCTGGAAGTTCTGGTTGTCGATCTCTATGATGTTGAAGCTGAACTCGCAGTACCCGAACACCGAGAGGCTGCGGGCCTCGCTTCCGTTGTTCCTCACCGTCACATCCCAGATCTCGCTCTTGTGTCCGCGCGGGATGAAGAGTTTCTGCTCGGCATGGATGTTCCTGTAGTCGCACTCGAAGACCGAGTACGAAAGACCGTGGCGCGTCACATAGGAGGCCTTGGAGAGGTCCTTGCCGACAGGCTGCCATGAGACGCTCCAGAAGTCGCCGTCGGAATTGTCGCGCAGGTAGACATAGTGGCCGGGGCGGTCGAGCGGCACTCCGTTGGGTCTGAACCTCGTTATCCTGTGCGTCTCGGGATCCCCGGAGAACATGTAGCCTCCGGCGTTGTGCGAGATGACCGTTCCGGTATCCTCGGTTCCCAGATAGTTCGTCCATGAGACCGGCACATCGGGCCTGTCGATGACATACTCCTTCCTCTTGTTGTCGAAATAACCGTACTTCATAGTCCGATGAAATCCTTATATGCACCGGGGGTGCTGTTCTCGATCATCTTGGCCCCGCAGACTTTCGAATAGAACGCCGCAGGTCCCACTCCGCCTATGATGGCATATGCGTAGCCTTCGTCGCGCATCGACCAGAGGCTGCTCAGAAGCAGGGCTGCGCCCACTCCCTTGCCCCTGCACTCCTCGGATACCGCCGTGGGTCCGAAGAAGTCGCGCATCGTGGCATCGTAGCAGGCGAATCCCAGAAGCCTGCCTTCCTTCTCCGCAATGAAGCAGCTCACCGGATGATGGGCGAAACACACCGTGCACTCGCCTTTCCAGTGTTTTCCGTAGTTCCTGTCGACATACTCCAGGATCCCGTAGAGATCCGGAGCCATCGCCCTCCTGATGTTGATCCCCTCGTCCTCAAGACGTTTGACCAGATCGTCGCAATCCGGAAGGTCGTAGAGATTCACGAGCATGTCCGCCATAAGGCCTCCTAGTACTCACACCACGAATGCAGGTCGTATACCCTGAGGGCCTCCTTGAAACCGGCAAGGGAAACCTCTTCCGTGCTGTGGAAGTGTACCGTGCGTGTCCCGTTCAGCGTGAAGCAGTTGTCCTCGAACCTGCCCTTCACCGCCCCTGCGTCCAGAACGATGAAGAACGCGGGATTGTCGCAGGTGAGTTCGACATCGAACTGTCCGCAACCATCCACCTCAGCCACAGTGAATGAAAGATGAGGGTCCTGCAATGCGGCATCCTTGGGACGGCACAGGAGAAGGGTCTCCTCCATCTCCCCGATGCCGGCGCACAGGAAGCATTCCTCCGTCTTCACCGTAGAAAGGTCGAGTTCGCAGACCGCCGACACCGTCAGCGCCGGAACCGACACGTCGTACTCCTGACAGCTTACCACGGAACCGTCGAATCCGACAACGGAGACCATGCATTTCCCTTCATACGCGGAAGGACCGTCGTTGCATACCTTCACATACGCCTTTCCGTCCTCATGGTACAGAAGCGGCGCCACCGGGCTGTAGAAACGTCTTGCAGCATAATGCAGGGCCTTCCACTTGCCGCTGTACTCCAGACTGGACCATGACGACACGGGCCAGACATCGTTGAGCTGCCAGTAAAGAGTGCCCATGCAGTAGGGCATCAGGCTCCTCCAGTAGGTCACCGCCGTCTGTATGGCGAACGCCTGCTGGACCTGGCTAAGATACAGCTGACCCTCGAAACCCCTGGGGTTCCTGAAGTAGCGTCCGAACATCTCGCTTATGATGGAGTTTCCTTCGTCATTGCGCTGATGATGTTCCATAACTTCACTATGTATATCGAAATCATCCTCTACTGCGAAAGTCAGGACCTCGCTCAGCGACGGGAAGCTCTGATACCCGAACTCGGAGCAGAACCGGGGCCTGACCTTGTGGTAGTACTCGAAGTCCTTGCGCTCATGCCATACGGTCCAGTAGTGCATGTCACCGTTGCCGTCCACATGCCAGTTGTCCGAGTAGTCGCCCGGCCCTGCGCACGGGCTTGACGGCCAGTACATCCTGGACGGGTCCTCCTGGACCAGTATCCTGTCAATCCAGTTGACATAGAGCTTCTCGTAATCGGCTATGTACCTGGGAAGGTCGGCCATCGTCTCCTCGTACCAGCCGAGGGCACCCAGGCATTCGTTGTTGCCGCACCAAAGCGCGATGCAGGTCCGTGAGCACAGCCTGCGTACCTGGTCCCTCAGCTCGTGCTCCACGCTGTCCAGGAACCAGTCTTCAGCCGGATATGTGGAGCAGCTGAACATCAGGTCGTGCCATACGAGTATGCCGTACCTGTCGCAGGCGTCGTAGAAGGCCTCCTTCTCGTACCATCCGCCGCCCCAGACCCTGAGCATGTTCATGTTGGCGTCGCGTACATCGCGGATGATCGAATCAAAGCGCTCTGAGGTCATGAGGGCAGGTCTTGCATCAAGCGGAATCCAGTTGGCGCCCTTGCAGAAGACAGGCACCCCGTTGACGCATACGGTGAGTTCCTTCCCTCCCATGGTCACGTTGTTCCTCACCTCTATGGTCCTGAATCCGATCCTGCGCGAACGGACCTGATTGCCGACCCTGACATCCACGTCGTACAGCTTCTGACCGCCGAATCCGTTCGGCCACCACATCTCAACATCGGAAGACGGGATGACAACGGAAAGAACAAGGTCGTTGTCCCTTGCGAAAAGGTTGTAATCGACTGACTTCTCATTTCCGGCCACCGAGACACTCACCGTCTCCTTGCAGCATGAGAAGCCCAGGACCCTTGAGCGGATCTCCAGGTTCCAGTCGCCCTCCGCCGTCCTGGTCGGGATTGCCGAGAAGGATGAGAAATAGTAGTCGCCGCATTCATAAAGCTCCACACTCTCGTGGATTCCGATTGTCTGGAGACAGAGACCCCAGTCCCAGGCGGCATTGCACTGTGCCTTCCTGACGAGGTTCCTGTGCGGAGAATCGTATCTGTAATGGGAACACGGAACCGGATGGTCCAGCTGGGATGCACGTGCGTTTGCAATCTTCTCCGATGATACGAACCTGAATTCAATCGTGTTCCTGCCGTCGTGGAGGAACCGGGTCACATCCGGTTCATATATCCTGTGCTCATTGTCGAAGGAGGCAACTTCCTCACCATTGATGAACAGTGATGCGATTGTATCCACTTTCTCCAGGCGCAGGACGTAATGGCATCCTTCCCTGATGGAGACATCGAATTCCCTGCTTATCCTCCAGTCGCTCCTGCCAATGAACAACGTGTCCAGTTCATTGCAGCCGAGGTACGGATCCGGAACAACCATAGCCTCTATCAGGGCATCCTGTACGGATCCCGGAACGGGCATTTCGAACGTGCTCCTGTCGGTGATACCGTAGTGGTTCGCTTCCGGGGATACGGCCTGAAGAGTCCAGATTCCGTCAAGGCATATCTTGCTTTCCACTTTCATTCCTCCCAGCGGACAGGACTGCAGACCAGATTGAGTTTCCAGCACAGTTCCCTTACCGCGTCACGCCGGTCCAGCATCCTCTCCCAGTTCTTCGAGCCGCCCAGCCAGAGGCTGTCCGCAAGCGCGAATGCACGCGGGAACATCATGTACTCCATCTCCCGCCCGTTGTGGATCTGTTCGGTCCAGACATTGCACTGACCGCCGAGAATGAGTTTCCTCTGCTCCGGTGCCATGTCCGGCATGGATATGTCGACATTGAATGTATCACGGACAGTGAACGTCCCCCACTGCGCCGGTTCATAGGGTTCATTGACGTAACCCTTGTCAAAATACAGGCCCTGCTGCGGGCAGAGGATGACCTCATGACCGCGTGAACTTGCAGTTCTTGCACCGTCAAGTCCTCTCCAGGACATCACTATCACTGATTTGTCAATTTCCGGGGCATCCACGACCTCGTCCCAGCCTATTGCCCGCTTGCCGTGTCGGGCGACAAGTTTTGCGGCCCTGGATGTGATCCACCCCTGCAGTTCGAATGTATCCTTCAGGCCTTTCTCAGCCATCAGGGCACGGCAGGCATCGTTCTCCTCCCACTGCTCATGCGGACATTCGTCGCCGCCGATATGGAGATAGGGACCGGGGAATACTGATGCCAGTTTTCCGATTGCCTTGTCCAGAAACTCCCACAGCTGTTCACTGGCCGGGTTCATGACATCCTTGAATATGCCCCAGCGGGTCTCGACCTCGAGTTTCCTGCCGGTGCATCCGAATTCGGGATATGCGGCAAGGAGCGCAGTGGCATGACCGGGAATCTCGATCTCAGGGATGACGGTCACGTTGCGCTCTGCACAGAAGGAAACGATGTCCTTCAGATCATCATCGGAATAGATTCCTCCGTGCTGTCTGTCGTAATTCACGTACTCACGGTCTGCCCTTGTGGAGGCAACCTCCTCCAGGCGCGGATAGCCGTCGACCGTGAAACGCCAGCCCTGGTCATCCGTGAGGTGCCATTGGAAATAGTTGAAGCCGATCATCGCCATCAGGTCGATGATACGCTTGAGCTCGCACACAGGCATGAAGTGCCTGCATACATCTATCATGAAACCCCTGTATCCGAAAGCGGGGCTGTGGTAGTCGAATTCACATACGGGTACTTTCCCGTCGAAAAGCACCTCCAGCTGTCTGATGTAACCCAGACCCTGGGCAGCGCTCTGCCTGTCCGTGGCGCGGACAACAGCATGGCCTTTTTCTATGCTCACACGGTTGAAGGAACAGGCTTCCATCACGGTGATGTCGCCTTCAAGACTTGTCAGTCCATCATATCCGACGTCACGGGAGGCGATTCCCGGAGTCAGCAGTCTGTCTATGTATCTGTCCATATGGCCAACCATTGTATTCAAAAAAGGCGGGTCCGAAAACCCGCCGTGGAATTGAAACTCTTTTCAGAATCACTTGCTTGCGACATATGCATGCCATGCAGCGTTGACTTCTGCGGCAGCCTTGTCGACTGTTGTCTTTCCGAGGCCGATCTCTGCCAGAACGGTGTTGATGACTTCGTAGACCTTCGGATCGAGGACACCGTCGATGACGGGTGTGGCGACCTGGATTCTTCCGTACCAGTCGGATCTCTTGGATACGAGCGGCTCGAGGTTGTTCTCTTCACAGACCTTCGCGACATCGATCGTGGTGAGTGAGGGGAATGCGGCACCTGTGGTGAGTCTCCATGTCTGGACATACTCGCCCTCGAGGTACTTGACCAGTGTCCATGCGGCATCGAGCTTCTCGGGATCGATGTCGGCTGCGATTGCCCAACCTGTTCCGACAACAGCGGAGTTGGACTCGTGCACGATCTCACCGTCGAGTGCCGGGAAGTTCATCAGGCTGACATCATTGGCCTGCTGCTCAGCCGAGAACAGTGCCTCGCCTGTGCTCTGGTCGAGCTGGAATGATCCGCATGCCCAGTCGCCGTCGATGTAGAAGGCGCTCTTTCCGGCTGCGAAGTCGGCTCTGCCCGAACCATAGGAGATGCTGAGTGTGTTGCGGTTGATGATTCCGTCCTTGTAGAGGTTGTCGACGACCGTGAGGGCCTTCTTGAACCACTCGTCCTCGAAATCCCACTCTCCTGCCTCAAGCTTCTCTGCCCAGTCTGCACCGCCGAATCTTCCGGTGATGAGTGAGAACAGACAGCTCTGCATTACCCAACCGTCCTGGCAGTCCATCGTGATGACCTCGATTCCCTTTGCGTTGAGGACGGGAACCATTGCCTTCAGATCGTCGTATGTCTTGGGGATTTCGAGACCGTTCTCCCTGAGGACCTTCTCGTTGACGAACATCATGGATGTTGCCGTGATTCCGTTGGGAAGCTCTGCAAGGTAGCCGCCGAGCTGGGGTGCTGTACATGTGGCGGCATATGCATCATAGAGACCGTCCTGCTTGAGCAGCGGCTCAAGATCATAGAGCAGGTGCTCTGTGTGCAGTGTGCTGGATCTTCCGCTGGGCCATGCATAGATGACGTCGGGGAGCTGTCCCTGTGCTGCGTAAGCCTCTACCTTCTGGTGGAACGGCTCGTTGAACAGGTCTTCTCTGATGATCTCGATCTCGGGATGCTCTGCTGTGAACTTGTCCCAGACCATGGCGATCTCGTTTGCGCTGTTCGGCTCGGACATGTCGATGTAGTTGAGGACCCTGAGCTGAACCTTGTTGGACTTCTCTGTTGCGGCCTGAGCAAAGACCATTGTGCATACACAGAGTGCAACCAGCATGATGGCAAGAATTTTCTTCATACTTTCTTCTCCCTTTATTTGTTTTTTGGTTTGTTCAATCCATGAACAATTTTATTGTACACCCGAAGAACAAACCTGTCAAACAAAATTTCAAACTTTTTTTCACAGCTTCCATAAAATTAATTTTCACGTTAAAAAGAACTCCGGCCGATCCGGCCGGAGTTACACACGATAAAACGAAGAAGAACATCAACCCTTTACAGCGCCTGCACTTACACCCTTTGTTATCTCTTTCCTGAATATGATGTAGAAGACAAGCATGGGTATAAGGCCAATCATCAGTGACGCGAAGAGTTTGCCGTAGTCGGTTGAAAGGCTTCCTGCAAAGCTCTGGATTCCGACAGGAAGGCTCTTGTTCTTGGTGCTGGACGTGAGCATGTTGATCAGCATGAACTCGTTCCATGTTCCGGAGATCTGCAGGATGGCGATCGTCACTCCTACCGGAGCGGCCATCGGGGCCATGATGCTGAGGAAGATCCTGCCGTAATGGGCACCGTCCAGACGGGCCGATTCAACAAGCGCGTTCGGAATGCTCTTCATGAACTCGGTCGCAAGATAGATTCCCATCGGAAGACCTATACCTATATAAGGAATAAGGACACCCAGCTTGGTATCGTACAGTCCGACCTGGTTGATGACTATGAACAACGGGATCATGATGCTCTGCAGCGTCATGAGGATTCCGACGACATAGGAACCGTACATCCACTTGGTGTTGCGGTTGTTGATCTTGGCGAATGCGAACCCGCTCATGAAGCTCAGGGCCAGGATCGCAGCCGTGGTTATTACAGTGTAGAAGATGCTGTTCAGGATGTAGACACCGAAATGTCCCCTCTGCCATGCCTGGACGTAGTTCTGCCAGAAGAAACGTTTGGGAAGACCCAGACGGTTCATCTGATAGTCCTGGGATGTCTTGAAGGAGTTCAGGGCAAGCCAGAGCAGCGGGGCTATCGCCAGGATCGCGAACAGGATGAGGACGGCATAGGTCAGGACCATGCCCACTTTTCTCGTTGCCGAAACGTCGTCTCTGATGTAGCTCATTCCTTACCTCCGAATTTCTTCTCGACAGCCTTGGTGATGCCTATGAGGGCGAAGCTGATCACACACATGACGATGGATACGGCGTTGGCCAGCGGGTAGTTCGGGGCTCCCTTGAACGCCGTGTCGTACATGTAGATGGAAAGGACGTACGTCTGCTTGGCGGGACCTCCGCTTGTCATGACGAATATCAGGTCGAAGCTCTTCAGCGATCCGGAGATGGCCAGGATCGCGGTTGTCACGATGACTCCCGAGAGAGCCGGGAAGATTATGTACCTGAGGGCCTGCATCTCCGTGGCTCCGTCGATCTTGGCGGCCTCGATCACCGAGGTATCGATCTTCTGGAGGTTGGCCAGGAAGATGATGAGGTATGTTCCGGTGTACATCCACAGGATGACCAGCAGGACAGCGATCATCGGATGCTCGCTGTTCCCGGCCACATACGACGGATTGAACAGCCTGATGATGTCGGGAAGCACCCCGTTGGGTGCCGTGATGGCCTTCCACAGACGTCCGATGACAACAGTGGAGATGACGCACGGCAGGTAGATGACTGTCTGGAAGAAGTCCTTGCCCCTGATCATGCCCCTGAAAATGAGGTAGGCCATGAAGAATCCCAGCGGGATCTGGCCGAACACCGAGATGAACACGATCCACATGTTGTTCTTCAGCGCAAGCCAGAAGTACTTGTCGGAGAACATCTGCTTGTAGTACTGGAAGCCCACGATGCTGACCGGTTTCCTCTTGGGTCCGAACAAGGCACCGCCCTTGTAGTTCGTCAGGCTGAGGAACACCGCGAAGAACGTCGGGAACGCCATGACGAAAAGATAAATGAGGAACGCCGGGAGGACGAAGATCCAGAAGGCCCGTTTTTCCTCTCCGTGGGCCGTGATCCTCGACGCCGAATACATGCTGGCATAACTACCCATTTTCCTAAAACCCCCTCTGTCTTTGTTTCTCTATCTGTGTTTCTGTCCCTGAAGGAACTCTATCGTCTGCTGCCATGTGAACATGTCTTCCCTCCCGGACTCCTCCAGCGAAGGAACCCCGAACAGGTTGTGAAGACACATCATGGCAGCGCCGCTTGCGCTTATGCATTCATCCTGCGAGTCGAAGACCAGGGAGCACCCGTACTGCCTGATTATGCTCAGGAAGGAGGGTACCCTCTCCTCCAGCACCTGCATGACCCACTCCCTGTCGAAGAACGGCATGCCGTGCAGGATGATCTTCTCGACATCCATTATGGACACGATTGAGATCAGCGACCTGAACGTGTCCTCTATCCACTGTGCCAGACACTCGTGGTCATCGATCGTGTTGTTCAGGACATCGACATCCAGACCGCTCTGGTTGGTCAGGCCTTCCCTCCACGTCACCGACTTGAACTCACCCGCCGCGTTGTGCGATCCGCGGTAGACCTTGCCGGAGAGGACTATTCCTATTCCGGCGCCGATCCCGATGATGTTCGGGTTGACCCTGGACTCCTCATGGAAGTCCGCCACGATGGAAAGGGCATTGCCCCAGGCACCGTTCTTCAGGATGTCGACCCAGGCAGCGGTGTTGGCATCGTTCTCCACAAGGACCGGAAACCCGTACTTGCCGCCGATGATCTTCCTGATGTCAAGGTCCCTGATCTCGAACGGGAACGATTCCACGACACGGCCCATCGACGAGTCGATGATACCCGGAAGAGCGAAGCTCATGGCTATCACGGGGATCCTGATGGACTTGTGGGCCATCATCGTCCTGTCCACCACCCTCTCGATCATTTCGGTGATGGGGATGATTCCGAAACTGCCGGTCTCCCTCCAGAGTTCGGTCCCGTCGGCCGACAGGATGACCGTCCTGTAGTGGGACGGCTGGATGTCGAATCCGAACACGCATCCGAATTCGGGATTGATGGAAAGTTCCACGGCCTTGCGCCCGCCCTGCTGGGTGGATGCCAGGAGCTTTCCCTCCACAACGACTCCGGAACTTATCAGATAGGATGTGATGTTGGTGACCGTCGACCTGTAGAGGTTCAGTTCCCTTGCGATATCCGCGCGGGAGATGCTCTTGCGCTGCCATATCAGGCGTGCGACAAGCGAGGTGTTGGCATTCTTCTGGAACAGATTGTTGTCTACAGGCATGATCCCCTCCTCCGTCAGACCCGGTTGCGGATTCCGCACCCCGCCGGAACCGCAGTACACCGCAGCAACCCCGACACTTTTTTTCCGAAGTTTGTTTACACAGTGTACAAACATAGGTTATCATTACTCAGGACAATCAGTCAACAACAAATTGTTGCAAAAAAAGGAGGCCCGAAACGATGTTCAGAAGAACGGAACTCCCGGAGGATTTCATATTCGGAACCGCAACCGCAAGCTATCAGGTGGAAGGTGCCGGCGATGAGGGCGGAAGGACCCCGTGCATCTGGGACGATTTCGCAAAAGTCCCCGGCGCCGTGTGGAAAGGCCAGGACGGCAAGGTGGCCGCCGACCAGTACCATAGATATAAAGAGGATATCGGGCTTATGTCGGAGCTCGGATTCGGCTTCTACAGATTCAGCGTTTCCTGGTCCAGGGTCCTGCCCAACGGAGGGACAACTGTCAACCCCGAAGGCATCGCCTACTACAGGAATCTCTGCAAGGAGCTCCACAGGCACGGCATGAAGGCCTGCTGCACCATCTATCACTGGGACATGCCTGTGGAGATCCAGGCCAATGGCGGCTGGGCCGACAGGCTGACTGCCTACAGGCTCACCGACCTTGCCAAGGTGCTTTTCAGGGAGCTGGGTGACCTGGTGGACATGTGGATCACCATCAACGAGGCCATGTGCATCACCTTCCTCGGATATCTGACCGGGATACATGCGCCCGGCATCAAGGACGTGGACCAGTTCGTGAAGGCCGTCCACCATGTGAATCTGGCCCACGGCCTGATCATGCGGGAATACCGCAGAACCGGCCTCAAGGCACCCATCGGCATAACCCACAACCTCGAGTATCCCAGACCCGCCACAAGGAATCCGAAGGACAGGCTGGCGGCACAGCACCATACGGACCTGCGCAGCGGCCTCTTCATGAGCCCGATCTTCCGCAAATGCTATCCGCAATACACCGTGGATGAGCTCGGATGGAAGTTCCCCGTGGAGGACGGCGACATGGACCTCATCTCGCAGCCCATGGATTTCCTGGGGATCAACTACTACAGCGAGCATGTCATACGGTGGTCCGATACGGAGCCGTTCAACCTGACACAGGCCCCCAGATGGGAAGAGACGACCACCGGAATCGGCTGGAACATCACGCCGCACGGACTTGTCAGGCTCCTGAAGTGGACAAGCGAATATACCGGAGGCAAGATTCCGCTCTACATAACCGAGAACGGTGCCGCCTGCGACGACAAACCGGTAAAGGACCCCAGGACAGGAGAGGAGAGGGTCCACGACACACAGCGCATACGGTACCTCTCCGACCACCTGAACATGTGTGCCGAAGCCATAAGGCAGGGAGTGGACCTCAAGGGCTACTTCTGCTGGAGCTTCATAGACAACTACGAGTGGACATTCGGCTACAGCATGAGGTTCGGAATAGTGTACTGCGACTACGCCACGCAGAAACGCATCCCCAAGGACAGCGCCTACTTCCTCAGGGACGTCATGGCAGGCTACGGAGACTGACGGAGCCAAGGAGGACAGCATGAAATACGGCCATTTCGACGACAACGCACGCGAATACGTGATCGAGACACCCAGGACTCCCCTTCCCTGGATCAACTATCTGGGAAACAGGGACTTCTTCGCACTGGTCTCCAACACCGCCGGAGGCTACGCGTTCTACAGGGATGCACGCCTGAGACGCATCACCCGCTACCGCTACAACAACAATCCGCTTGACCAGGAAGGCTTCAGGCTCTACATCCGTCAGGACAACGGCGACGGGAACAGGCCCGACATCTGGAACCCCTCCTGGCAGCCGGTGAAGACGGAACTCGACTCGTACTCATGCAGGCACGGCATGGGCTACAGCATCTTCACGGGCTCCCGCGGCGGCATCACGGCCACCCAGACCATGTTCGTCCCCGAAGGCGAGAACGCCCTCATCCACCACGTGCGCATCAGGAACGATGCCTCACAGCACCGCAAAATCCAGCTCTTCAGCTTCGTTGAGTTCTGTCTCTGGGACGCCAACGACGACGCCACCAACTTCCAGCGCAACTGGAGCACCGGAGAGGTCGAGGTCCACGGCAGCGCCATCTACCACAAGACCGAGTACCGCGAGCGCCGCAACCATTACAGCATCTTCTGGTGCAACCGCAAGACAGACGGTTTCGACACCGACATGGACGCTTTCAACGGTCCCTACGGCTGTGCCGCAGCACCCGATGCGGTTCTTGAAGGAAAGTGCCGCAACTCCATCGCCCATGGCTGGAGACCCTGCGGAGCCCACCAGATCGACATCGCCCTGAACCCCGGCGAGGAATACACCGTTGTGTTCGGACTGGGATACATAGAGAACCAGGACGATGTGAAATGGAGCAACCTGGATGCCGTCAACCGCGAAAAGGCAGAGCAAATGATGCTCCGATACAATACCGATGCCAAGGTTTTCGCGGCATTCGACGAGCTCCAGGACACCTGGACGAATCTTCTGCGCAAGT
>JBGUMQ010000058.1:0-24608 GCA_045116915.1 Sphaerochaetaceae bacterium
CCCCGAGAACCAGAGCAAGGTCTGCATCGTGAACATCAACACGCTGAGCGATGCCCTCAAAAGGGTTTCGCTGCTTGTCGAGAACAAGTACAAGAAGGTAATCCTGGAGTTCTCAGAGAACAAGCTAACCGTCTACTGCGACGAGAGCGATGTCGGAGCCGGAAGGGAGGAGATCGACTGCAGGTACGAGGGCGAGGACCAGAAATGCGCCATGAACTACACATACCTCCTGAGCCCGCTCAAGGTCATGGACGGTGAGGAGGCCAGGATCGAGTTCAGCGAGCCGGGTCGTCCGTTCACGGTGAAATCCGAGCCGGAAAGGGATTACCTGCATGTGATCATGCCCATGAACCTGAACTGACACAGATGCTCATAGAGAAACTGGTCCTCGATGGTTTCAGGAACATCGCGGACCGCGAGATCGACACCTCAGCAAAACAGGTCATACTCACCGGAGAGAACGGACAGGGGAAGACGAACCTCCTGGAGGCCGTCTATACGCTGTGCTACGGTACATCGTTCAGGACCCAGAACCTGCGCGAGGCCGTGCGGTACGGACATGAGATGTTCCATATTGGTTCCTTCTTCCGTGATTCACAGGACCTGGAGCGCAGGGTGGACGTGTCGTTTTCAGAAGGCAAGAAGCACATAAGGGTCGACGGTAAGGAGATAAAGGACCGCAAGGAGCTAATATACTGTCTTCCGTGCATAGTGTTCTCACATGACGACATCGAGTTCGTGCGCGGCGAGCCCGAGAACAGACGCAAGTTCTTCGACCAGACGATGACCATGTACGATCCCGTGTTCTTCGACGACCTGAAAAGATACAAGAACGTGCTGCGCCAGCGCAATGCGGCCCTCAAGGATCAGAGATACGATCTGCTGGACATTTACGACGACAAGATCGTCCGTTACGGGATGCCGCTGATGAAGGCCAGGAGAAGCGTCTGCGACTCGTTCTCCGCCATATTCCCCGACATCTACAACAACGTTTCACTGGAGGACCGCGGGATAACGATCTCATACAGACCGTCATGGAGCGAGGACGGATCCTACGACGGCCTGATGGAGAGGATGGCCTGTCAGCGGGATACCGACAAGAGGATGAACACGACGACCAGCGGACCGCACAGGGACAGGTTCCTGATCACGGACAAGAACGGCGTTTTCGTCAACGGGGCCTCTACCGGACAGATGCGTCTGGCATCCCTCGTGTTCAGGTCGGCACAGGCATCGTTCTTCCGGCAGAAGACCGGACTCAATCCGATATTCCTTATAGATGATGTCCTGCTGGAGCTTGATGCACAGAAAAGAGCACGTTATCTTTCATATCTGGGACATTACAATCAGGCCTTCTTCACTTTCCTTCCGGAGGAGAGATACTTCGGTACCATGCCCGGCTACGGTGACGGGGATACCATGAGATACAAGGTGGAGGACGGGAGGTTCATCCGTGGCTGACAAAGAGAAGACATACAGGAAGAAGGACATGTACCCGCGTCTGTCGCCCGAGGATCCGGTCGGAGGGAAGGTCTATTTCGACCAGGTGCTTGAGCGCCACCACATAGACCTCAACGATCCGGTGAACCAGATGGTGATGCATTTCCGGTCCATCGCAGGACTGCCTCAGGAGTGCAACGTGAGGTGCACCGGATACAGGAACGGGATGCTCTATCTGGTCTGCGACAACCGCTCGTGGGCCCACTTCATCCATCTGAACAGCAGCGAGATCAAGAAGAGGATACGCGCCGTGTTTCCTGAAATCGAGGTGAAGAAAATATTTACAAGAGATGTCACCACTTGACGCAAAGTCCCGTAAAATCTATACTCAATTGCTCAGGCATGCCCTGATTTATTGAAAATCCCGCTTTAAGCGATTATATGGAGATAAAACCATGAGTTACAAAGGCAAAAGAACGTACCAGCCAAGTAAAGTCAAGAGAAACAGGAAGTTCGGATTCAGAGCCCGCATGGCAACAAAGGGCGGACGTCTGGTTCTGGCCAGAAGAAGAGCAAAAGGCAGACACAGTCTCACTGTCTCAGATGAGAAGAAGCCTTACTAAGAAGCAGATAATCAGATCAAAGGCAGATATTGACAGAATCTTCAAAGCAGGAAAAAGGTACTCTCTTTCCTGCTTTAAGTTGTTTGTAGCGGAGAACGATCTTCCGTACAGCAGGATAATCGTCATTCCTGCCAGACACTATGGTGATTCAGTCCGGCGAAACCTCATCCGCCGTCAGGTGAAGGAAATCTGGCGCGTGAACGGTGAGAGGATAAGGTCCGGACTGGATTTCGCCGTTGTTGTTTATCCGACTCATGACAAGACCCTCTCATTCAGCGAGAAAGAAGACATCGTTTTGGGACTCCTGAGGAAAAGCGGCTCCATTGCGGGCTGATTCTTCATGTCCTGAGGGTTTCGTGAGACACTTTTAGGAGCTTACGATGGATAAGAGAACGATACTGGCCATTGTACTGGTCGTGATAGTAATCACAGCCAGCATGGTGATACAGACAACTCTCTTCAGCGGGGACACCACCGCGGCCACCACCACGACGGCCACGACGGAGGAAACCGCACAGACCGCAGCCGGGACGGCACTTCAGGAACAGAAACCTGAGGCCAAGGTCATAGACAGCGGCAGCCTGAACCGGTCATCCGAGGAATTCCGATTCGAGACGGACCTTTATGAAGTCGTGTTCGATCCTGTCGGCGCAAGCATCTCGTCACTCATGATGAAGGAGCATGCCGATGCCGACGGCACGCATGTTGATATCGTATTCAACGGTGAGAACGGGAACAACGCGTTCCTCCTGTACTGGGGCGACGACCTTTCCAACCCGATCCTGGACACGTTCGCATACACGGTGAGCGGCAACAGGATCGTGTTCTCCAATGATTACACCACCGCTTCCGGCCAGGAATTCACAATCGTCAAGACGTTCGAGTTCAAAGATGGCGAGTACCTGTTCGCGGTCGATGTCGACATCATCGGAGGTGAGGGCTTCACCGGTCTGAACACCGACGGCTATGCCTACACGCTGGCGTACGAGCCGCAGGTCGGTCCGGCGTTCACCCAGATGAAGAACAACAACTACGACTACAGAAGGGTCTACGTCGACGCCTACAACAACAAGGGCAAGCTCAAGAAGAGCAACATCAGGTTCAGCAACGGAAGCTACGAGACAACGGCCCAGGTCCAGTGGATCAGCCTCACAGGCAAGTACTTCGCTGTTGTGGCGATGGCCGGTGACAACACGATAGGCTACAAGTACACGGCTCTCCAGAGCTCGACGGATGAAGTCGTCCAGACCGACAGCCTGTACATATCCAGGCCGGCCACCGGGACATCGTCCGGAGACAGGATCTACTTCTACGCAGGTCCCCAGCTCAAGAAGTACCTGGGTTCCTACTACAGCGGAATGGACAACGCATGGGGCCTGAGGAACACATATCTCGATTCCGTCATGGAAAGCGGATCGTTCTTCGGATGGCTTGAGAACGTCCTCAAATGGGTCCTGAACCTGCTGTACAAGATCATACCGAACTACGGTGTCGGAATCATAATCCTGACGCTCATCATCAAGCTGCTGCTCTGGCCGCTGACCAAGAAGAGCACCGCCTCGACAGCGAAGATGGCCGCCCTGCAGCCCAGGCTCAAGGAGATCCAGGACAAGTACAAGGACAACCCGCAGAAGATGAACCAGGAGACCGCGGCCCTGTACAAGGAAACGGGTGTCAGTCCTCTCGGAGGATGCCTTCCGATGCTGCTCCAGTTCCCGATCCTGATCGCCATGTACGGACTTCTGAACAAGCACTTCGAGCTCAGAGGCGCCATGTTCATCCCGGGATGGATCCCCGACCTGTCGGTCCCCGAGACCATATTCACACTCGGATTCAATCTCCCGCTCCTGGGTAACGAGATACACCTCCTGCCGATCCTCTACACGGTCAGCATGATCTTCTCCATGAAGTACACGCAAAGCAGCCAGAACCAGTCCAACGGACAGGGCAAGGGCATGATGTGGTTCTTCACATACGGCATGCCGATCCTGTTCTTCTTCATCCTCTACAGCGCACCGTCCGGACTGCTTCTCTACTGGTCTGTCCAGAACATGCTGTCGATGGGCCAGCAGCTGTATACCAACCACAAGCTGAAGAAGAATCCGGATGCCTTCGCCGCGAAGAACGTTCCCGAGAAGAAGGAACCTGAGGCAGTGCGCAGGTACCAGGAGAAGCTCAAAAAGCTAGAGGAAGAGAAGGCCAGGTTGGCCAAGAACAACGGAAAGAAGAAATAATAGCACAGAGGCAACATATGACTAGAGATTTTGAAGGAAAGACAGAGCAGGACGCCATCAATCAGGCTATTGAGGCTTTGCATATCGAAAGAGAGGATTTCGATGTCGAGATCCTGGACAACGGACGCAGGGGTCTCTTCAAGAAGGCCAATGTGAAGATCCGCGTGCACATCGATTCCGCACAGGAGCCGGAAGAGGAGTACAACGAGCCCGTCATCGCCGATGACGAGGATCTGGAGCAGGAGGAGGAAGAGGACCTTGAGCCCAACGAGGAGCTGGAGACCAGCCTCTGCGAATTCATCGACGGTATGATCGCCCACATGGGATACGAGGCGAAGACGACCGTCTCGTCGCGCAAGGGCAGGAAGGTCAACCTGGAGATCACAAGTGAATCCTCCAACATCATCATCGGACGCAAGGGAAAGAACCTCGACGCCATCCAGGTGCTTGCCAACGTGTTCGCCGGCAAGATCGATTCCGAGAGGAAGATCATCGTCGATTCGGAAGGCTACAGGATCAGGCATGAGGAGCAGATCATCAAGAACGCCTACCGCACGGCCATGCAGGTCCGCAAGACCGGAAGGTCACGCCTCCTGGAGCCGATGAATCCGTATGAGAGAAGACTTGTCCACACGGCCCTGAACGATGTAACCGGCATAGAGACCAAGAGCGAGGGCGAAGGCCTCTACAAGCAGGTCAGGGTCATGAGCAAAAGGAAGAGATACTGAGATTGAAGACTCAGAATACCGAGATCATCTTTTTCAGGTCGGGGATGCGTTCCGAAGGGAACTGGGCCCCGACCTGTTTTATTATCTGACCGGCAAGGCAGGAGGCGATCGAACCGCTTCTCTCTATGTCGAAGCCGTTGCACAGTCCGTAGAGGAATCCGGCCGCGTACGTGTCTCCGGCTCCCGTGGTGTCCACCGGTGTCGAGGGGCCCTGTACGGGGATCTCGTAGATCTTCCTCCTGTGGCTGATGAACGATCCTTTCTTGCCGTTCTTCACGACCGCCGTCTCGCACAGCTTGCCCATGGTCTTGCAGCACTCGTACGGATCGTAGTTGTCGAACAGCGTACGCGCCTCCTCCTTGTTGGCGAAGACTATGTCGCAGTTCTCCTTTATCAGCTGGAGGAAAGAGTCGTGGTATCTTCCGACAGCGAACGGATCGGCGATGTCGAACGACACCACCACGTTGTTGCGTTTGGCGATGGCAAGCGCCTTGCGTATGGCCTCCATCTGGTTCGGTGTGTCCCACATGTAGCCGGTGAAGTGGAAGAAGCCCGCGCTGCTGACCTCCTGCTCCACGACATCATCCGGATTGAAGTCCCTGTTTGCTCCCAGATACGTGTTCATGGTGCGCTCGGAGTCCGGTGTGATCAGTATAATGGAGGATCCCGTGACGTTGCTGTCGGAGACAGCCAGGTTGTCGCGTACGTTCAGGGCCGTCAGACGTTCGCGGTAGATTGAACCGTATTCGTCGTTTCCTATCTTGCCGGCCAGGGTGGTGCCGACTCCCAGCGACGACAGCGTGATGACCGTATTGGGGCATGAGCCGCCGCAGGAGAACGAGGGTTCCTTCTTCTTTTTGATGAACTCCGTGAGCTCGAGCCTCTTCTCAAGGCTGATGAGGTTCATCGTACCCTTGTACAGTCCGAGCTGCTTGAGCTCGCTGTCGGATATGTTGACTATTACATCGATGAGCGGGTTCCCGATTCCGTAGACGGTCTTCATATTCTCCTCCATGAAAAAGCTGTCAGAGCGGCTCTGTCGCTGATATCAGATAATCCCTGGCGCTCTCGTCGACCAGATCGATCAGCATCTCCCTGACCCAGCTGTGGTAGTCGTCCACCATGGCGACCTCGTCGGGGGAAAGCATCTCCTTCACGATCAGATCCCTTTCGTACGGACAGCATGTCAGCACCTCGAATGTCAGGAACTGGCCGAACTCCGTCTTCATGGCCTCCGTCACGGCGATGAGGTTCTCTATCCTGATGCCGTGCTTGCCTTCCCTGTAGATGCCGGGTTCGTCGCTTATGACCATTCCCGCCTCAAGAGGTACGGGATCGCCTGTCCCCTGTTTTGTCGATATCCTCTGCGGACCCTCGTGCACGGAAAGACGATGTCCCACTCCGTGGCCTGTGCCGTGGAAATAGTCGGTTCCGCGCTGCCAGAGGAACTGATGGGCAAGGGCATCCAGTTGGTGTCCTGTCGTTCCCTTGGGGAAGACCTGCGAGGCCAGGGCAAGGTGTCCCTTCAGGACCAGTGTGTAGTCCTCCTTCTGTTCCTGTGTGGCCTGTCCGAAAAGCAGCGTGCGTGTGATGTCCGTCGTGCCGCAAGTGTACTGTCCGCCGGAGTCCAGCACAAGAAGCCCGTTCCCGGAAATGGGGATGTCCGTCTCCTCCGTGGCGCTGTAGTGGACCACCGCTCCGTGCTCGCCGAAACCGGCTATGGTGCTGAACGACGGGCCCAGGTAATCCTCCTCCAGTTCCCTTTCGTCGGCAAGCGCCTCGGCGATGGAGAGCTCTGTGAAATCGAACTCGTCGCGTCTGACCATGGCAAGGAAATTCACGAGAGCCACTCCGTCAAGTATGTGCGCCGTGCGCATCCCCTCGAGTTCAACAGGGTTCTTCACCGCCTTGAGGGCTGTCGAGTACTCGCGGCCCCTTGAGATGGCGACATCCTTCGCCTTCATGAGGGCGTTGAGCATCTTCATGTTTATGCGGTCGGGATTGATCCTGACCACCGTGCCCTTCAATGAGGAGAGGATGTCGGCGACCGAGTCGTAGGGAAGGACCTCGTAGCATTCCGGCGTCACATCCGCAAAGCGCTCCTTCGGGGTGAAAAGCCTGACGCTGTCGGGTCCGATGAGCAGATGTGCCAGGAAGACGGGTGTGTCGTCTATGTCGCTTCCCCTGAGGTTCAGGATCCAGGCGATGTCGTCAAGGCTTGAGACCAGCTGGTATTCTTCCTTGTTCCGATGTCCCAGTTCACGGATCTTGTCGATCTTTTCCTGTGCACTCTGGCCGGTAAGGCTGTCATCGAGCTTTACGACAGGATTTTCTGGCATGGATGGCCTGTCGGTCCATATGGCGTCCAGGAGATCGTCCGAGGCGCAGATGTCTATGCCGTTGGCCTCGTAGCGCTCCTTGGCGCTGATCATCAGGGTCTCGGCGGAGATGCCAACCTTGCCTCCGTTTCCGAACTCCTTCTTCAGGAAATCGAGCGGGGAGGATGCCTCCGGGCCGTCGATCTTCCTCATCTCGAAAACGGTTCCTGAGATCTGTGCCGCGCACTGGACGAAATAGCGGGAATCGACCCAGATCAGTGCCTTGTCCATCGTGACGATGACGGTGCCGGCGCTGCCGGTGAATCCGCTGATCCATCTGCGCGAGTGCCATCTGTCGCAGACGTATTCGCTTTCATGGGGATCGGTCCCGTTGATTATCCACGCGGAGAAACCCGCTTTCCGCATCTGCCCGCGCAGGGCATCGACTTTCTCGTTTACGGTCATTTCCTCTTTCCTTTTCCCTTGCGTTTGCCGGACGATGTCTTGGCATAGACCACAGGCGGCGTTTTCAGTGCGTATACGATTATGGCCGCGCCACCGATGATCATGACCAGACAGAAGACCTGGCCCAGCGATATGTTCAGGAACGATTTCAGCAGTGCTGTAGGCTCGGTTTCCTTTCCGAGCGCGATTATGAATCCGATCTGGCTGTCGGGTTCGCGGAAGTACTCTATGATGAAGCGTACCAGCCCGTATCCCAGGAAGTAGGAACCCGTCAGGATCCCGGGGCCGTTCTTGATGCTGCGCCTGATGGCCAGCGGTCTGATGACGAACCAGAGCACAAGCCACAGCACAACGCCCTCGAAAAGGGCCTCGTAGAGCTGGGACGGATGACGCGGGAGGTTGACGTAGGCTCCCTGCGTGTAGGACATGCCTATCTTGTCCGCAATCTCACGCACCCATGCGATGTCCGTCGAGAACGACTGGGCGTCCGGGAACACCATTCCGATGCTTCCTGTTGTGACGCGGCCCCAGAGCTCACCGTTTATGAAGTTGCCGATTCTTCCGAATGTGTATCCCAGTGGGATTCCGGCGCACAGATGGTCGGCGAGGTCGAAGAACCTGTATTTCTTCTTGTGTCCGAAAAGCCAGCATCCGAATATGCCGCCGACGACACCGCCATGGTAGCTCATGCCCGGAAGTCCTACGAACTGTCCGTTGCGGAACGGCCAGAAGATCATCCACGGATGGGTCCAGTAGTACCACGAACCGTCGTAGAAAAGCGTTGAGAACAGCCTGGCTCCCAGGATCAGGAATCCGATCGTGTAGCAGAAAAGGGTGAGCGAATCGTCGGCCGACATCCGGTTCAGCTCACCGTGCCTGCACTGGTATCTGAACAGCGCGTACGCTATGGAGAACGCGACGATATACATGACGGCGTACCATCTGACGGGCAGGAAAGGAACGACCAGAGGCGATATCCAGCTGGGAAAATCGACATAGAGCTGCATGGAAGAATAATAACACATTACATCATGTAAGCAAACGACAGTTGCCGAATATGTTTTTTCTGTGTGATTGACGTCACACAAAGACGCACCGGGGAAAAAGGTGTATATTTCAGGCATGAAGAAAGCAATTCTGACAGCAATTGTCCTGATTTCGCTTGCAGGACTAGTTTTCGCCAACGGAACTCCGGAGGACCAGCTCTTCCTCGAGAATCTCATGAGGAATTCGCAGTCCCAGTATCCGACATACGTCACCGGCTCGTCCGCCAGGACCACGTCGACAACCGGTTCCGAGATAATCTCCCGCGACATGGCCACGCTGGAGAGGCTGTACCAGTACGTCGAGAAGAACTACCTCTACGACATCGACTACGATGCCGTCTACGAGGCCATGGCCACCGCGCTGTTCGATGCCCTGGGGGACAAGTACAGCTACTATGTCACGGCCGAGGACTCCGACGACTACGAGGAGGAGATCACCGGAACCTACGGAGGTCTGGGCATCTACTTCTCCAAGACGTATGTGGATTATCAGGATCCTTCGGATGAAAGCACGATCTACGCCACGATCACGCAGGTGTTCCCGAATACCCCGAGCTCCAAGGCCGGACTCAGGGCAGGTGACCGGATAATCGCGATAGACGATGAGGATGTGGTGCCCCTGGAGGCCACGGAATGCGCCAAGAGGATGAAGGGAACCCCCGGAACCTCGGTCAGCCTGACGATAAAGAGAGGGGATTCCATTTTCACCATATCCGTCACCAGGGAGATCATCAATGTCCCGACAGTCGAGTATGAGATGATAAACGGCACCAATACCGCCTATCTGAGGATACTGGAGTTCTCAAGCAACACGTACAATTCAATCGCCCAGGCCCTTTCGGACCTTTCGTCAGAGGGCATGGAGAAACTCATCATAGACCTCAGGGACAACCCCGGCGGGGATGTGGATGTTTCCCTGGGCATCGCCGACATGTTCATCAGCGGCTCCACGCTTCTTTCCATATCGTACAAGGATTCCTCGAGGGATGTGACGTACGTGGCCAACACATCGGTCACCGTCTCACCCGATGTCGAGGTCGCCATCCTTGTCAACGGCGGAACCGCTAGCGCCGCCGAGATATTCTCGGCCGCCATGAAGGACAACGGAAGGGCCGTCCTTTTCGGGTCGCAGACATACGGCAAGGGCATCATGCAGATCGTGTCGTCGTTCGGTTCCGGATACACGTCCATCACCACGGCCAGTTTCGTCGGGCCCTCCGGCAACACCATCCACAAGGAAGGCGTGCAGCCCGATTACGAGATCGATGAAGTCACCGTTCCCGAGGAGGAGATGGATGCCTATACGGAGATGATCAACAGCAAGGTCGTCGAGGAGTTCGTCAATGAGAATCCCGAGTTCACTGCCGCCAACATCTCCAGGTTCGCCGCGGAGAACGCCGGAAGGGGCATCGATGAGGAGATCCTGCTCCTGGTTGCAAGGAACGAATACCTGCTCAGGATGACCTACGACGAGAGACCTCTGGCGGACATCGTCTACGACAAGGTCTGTGCCGCTGCCTACCGCTGGCTTCAGGAAAACGAGATCACGGCGTCGGGTACGGGCTCCTCGGAAAGCCGCAAGAAGGTAGTGAACTTCTAGTTTTTTCCCCATCATCGGACCATTGGAACCTGCCTCCGGGCAGGTTCTTCTGTAATAAGAAGATAATGGGCCGGAGTCCCGGTGTTGTGTTATATTTACACACACTATTGCACAAGTTATGCACAGGTAGTGGTTGTGTTGTGTACAAGGCCTGTCCGGGAGGCTTCCGGGTAACCTTCCCATCTTGGTACTAATCATCTGAGTAGTAGATTGTAATTCTTTTGTATGAAAAGAATTAACCCTGTAATGATTTTTGGGGTTCCGTTAAGAATCTATATAGGTTTTATTGCTGTTCTGTAGCGTCGGAATTCTTTTTACAAAGTAAAAAAATGCCCGGTTATGCACATTTTACTGACAAGTTGACTCAAGTATCGTCTGGATGGCTCCGATGGCATAAATCGATGCTGTCTCACATCTTAGGATATTGGTTTTCAGAAGCACCGCCCTGAATCCCCGACCGAGCAGCATGCGGGCCTCGTCTTCCTCCAGTCCGCCCTCCGGCCCGACCAGCAGCGCGGTGCATCCGTTGAAGCCGCGGACACATTCCATCAGGTCCGACTGGTCCTCCGAAAGGCTGGTCTGATGGAGCACAAGTCCCAGTGTCGCCATGCCCCCGCTCCGGGCCTGCAGGTCATCGGGGACATCCGAGATCGGGATGACTCCGGATACCTTTGTAGGCACGAGGGATCCGCTCTGCTGTATGGCTTCCGCGACGACCGCGTCGTAACGCGACAGTCTGGATTCCTCCTTGCCCTCCAGATTGGCCACGCAGTTGCGGCTGCTGACAAGGACGATGTCCCGGACTCCGGCTTCCGTCGCTTTTTTTATGATGTCGTCCGTCTTCCTGCCCTTGGGGAGGCATTGGTAGAGGATTATCGGTCTGAGGGGACGTGATTCCGGAAGGGCATCGGTCCTGCTTTCGGCCTTTTCCGCCCTCAGGGCTTGCAATGTGCATGAGCTCTTCCCGATTCCTGTTATGGTAAGGTCCCATAACCCGCCGTCACGGTCCCTTCCCATGATCTTCTGCCCCTCACGGAGCCTGAGGGCACGGATGAGATAGTTGAAGTCCTTTCCGGACACTGTGAGTTCCGGTTCCCCTTTGAATCCGGAAGGCATCAGGAACAGCCGCATACAAAGATTATGGAAGATATTGTAGAATTAGACAATAACAGGCTGGAAGCCTCAGGAGGAAGCCATGAGAATCCCGTTGTCCGAATACCCGCGCCCGCAGATGGTCAGGGACAGCTATCTTTGTCTGAACGGAGAATGGGACCTGCGGTTCCTTTCCGATGCCGAGAAGGAGGGCAGCACCGTCAAGGTGCTTGTGCCGTATTCACCGGAGTCCGAATTCAGCGGGGTCAACAGGACGCTGAGGCATTACGAGACCATGATCTACAGCCGGCATGTGGACTTCCCGGATGTCGATTTCTCCGAAAGCAGGCTCCTGCTTCATTTCGGTGCCGTGGACTACAGGGCTGTGGTGTTCGTGGACAAGAAGCCGGTATGCGAACACACCGGAGGCTATCTGCCTTTCACGGTCGAGGTCGACAGGTCCTCCTTCGACCTGGATGTGAGCGTCCAGGATCCCGGCGACACGCAGGAGATATCCCGCGGCAAGCAGAGCTCCGAACCCGGCGGAATCTGGTATCCCATGACCAGCGGAATATGGCAGACGGTCTGGATGGAGAAGGTCCCCAGGTCGTACATAAGCTCGCTTGAAATCGTTCCGGACCTCGGGGGATTTGCCGTCACCGTCGTCATGAACGACGCGGGCGCGGTGCCGGTGGTGCTGTCGGTCCAGGGTAAGGAACACCGCTTCTCTTCAGGAGAAAGGCATTACATACGGCTCGACGATCCCAGGCCGTGGACTCCGGAGGATCCGTATCTCCATTACTTCGATGTCTGTGCCGGTTACGATTCCGTACGCTCCTATGTGGGGCTCAGGACTTTCGGTGTCGGGCCGGACGGCAAGGGGAACAATGTCCTGCTTCTTAACGGAAAACCCTATTACCACCATGGTCTTCTGGACCAGGGCTATTACAAGGGCGGCTACTATACTCCGTCGGATGACAGCGACTTCGTGAACGACATC
Organism: Sphaerochaetaceae bacterium; assembly: GCA_045116915.1. Taxonomy (GTDB): domain Bacteria; phylum Spirochaetota; class Spirochaetia; order Sphaerochaetales; family Sphaerochaetaceae; genus UBA9732. The sequence continues at coordinate 12,547 of JBGUMQ010000058.1, forward strand.
ACCCGTATGAAGGCCATGGGATTCAACATGCTCAGGAAACACATCAAGGTCGAGTCTCTGAGATGGTACCATCACTGCGATACTCTGGGCATGCTGGTGTGGCAGGACATGGTTTCCGGCGGAGGGCGCTACAGGCCATCCGTAGTCACAGCGCCTCTGGTCTTCGGATCGTACCTGAAGGACGACAGGTACGACAGGTTCTCCAGGGAGGATGAGGATGCGCGCAGGGTCTGGGAAGACGAGGCCTACGGTACTGTGCGGGACCTCTTCAACTGCACCTGTGTCTGCATGTGGGTCCCGTTCAACGAGGGCTGGGGCCAGTTCGACAGCACGCGCATCTCGGAGAACATCCGGAGGATCGACCCGACAAGGACCATAGATCCGGCATCGGGCTGGCATGACCAGGGATACGGGGATTTCAGGAGCCTGCATGTCTACTTCAGGCGCTACAGGTTCAGACGCGACAGGAAGGGAAGGGCCGTCATCCTCTCCGAGTTCGGAGGATACGGGATGGAGACCGGGGACACGGGGAGGAAGGCCTTCACATACAGGCGTTTCAGGACACGCAAGCAGCTCACGGACGCCATCGTGAGGCTCTACGACACGCAGATAATACCTGCCAGGCGCAAGGGGCTCGCGGCATCGGTCTACACCCAGGTCTCGGATGTGGAGCAGGAGGTCAACGGGCTGCTGTCCTATGACAGGAAGACGGTGAAGGTCGACATGGAGGATGTCGCACGCATGTCGGAGAGGCTGTTGGCGGACTGATCAGAGGATGATGGAGTTGCGCAGCAGGGCCAGCATCAGGATGAAGCCTCCGAGGAAGTAGATGCCTGTTCCCGTTGCGAACAGCAACAGTTCCGATCCGGACAGGATCGTGATGAGGTTGCCTCCCATCAGGAGCAGCATCCCGAAGAACCTCATGATTCCGGATCTGCTCTGTTCGTTGAAAAGCTGGATGAGTATGACTACGGCCGCTGTAGCCGCTATAAGTCCCAATGTGATTTTAGGGGCCAGGAGCATCCATACGCCGTCGACGTCCTGGGTGGCGGGTATCATCAGCGACAGGAACAGGACCCCGAGGGTTCCCATCATCGAGAAGGCGGTGTTGTTGACCTGTTCGTTGTTCTGGTAGTGGAGGCCGAATCCGGCGATCGAGAAGTATGACATGAACTGTGCGAACAGCTGAAGCCTCACGCCCACGCGCGGCGGAAGGACTCCCCATCCGGTGATGGCCGTGAAGTCCGACAGGATCCTGAGCTCCGAGATGGAAAGGAACAGCAGGGCGTGCATCATGAAGGAATTGCCCGGGTCGAACGACGTCATGCTGGTCTTGTAGTAGGAGATCGTCATGAGCAGCAGGATCAGGATCCTTGCCGTAGCCGCGATGAAACGGTAGCTGTCGGATGTCATTTCACTGATCATGATCCCGTAGACGCACACCGCAAGACAGGCCCCTATGACAAGTATCTGAAGGAACAGGGAAAGGAAGCGCAGGAGTCTGTTGTTCATCAGACAGTGTCCTCTGCTGCCAGACGGCAGTCGGCTTTCAGATGGCAGGCGGTGAAGCTTGTCCCCAGACCCGCGAGCATGATATCGAGCAGCATCGCCATTCCGTTGAGCAGCGGGAGTATCCCGATGATGGCGAACTGGGCGCCGGAGAGGCTGACCTTCAGCAGTCCCAGCGCGAATGTGGTGGTGAACAGCACCTCATAGCCGGCATGCAGGCAACTGATGAAGCTCGCGATTGTGCATGCGAGTGCCAGTGTGATCGTCTGCACAGGTGTCGGCAGCGAACCGGTCAGAGTTACGAAGAGCGAGCATGTGCACATGGCCGATACCAGTGCGCTTCCGCCCTTTGTCAGGATGCTGTGCAGGGGAAGGGCTGTCGAGACCACGTTCTTCTGTATCCCCAGATTGATCCTGCAGTCCGTGTACAGCGATGTCTGGCTGAACAGGTAGTTGACGGAGAAGAATGACGCCACACCCGCGGAGAAGAGGCGGATGATCTGTCTGTAAGGATTCCTCCTGAACCCGGTCATGACCGCATAGACCAGGGGAATCACCACGAACAGCATGACGAAGACGGTCATGCAGCAGAGGACGACGAATCTCCAGGAACGGTACACGGAGCCGTCCGTCATGAGCTGGTGGAACCAGGATCCTGAGATGAAGAAGATGCCGATCCAGAGCAGGCTTGCGATCTTCCTCGCAAGGCGGAACATGACTTCGCTGATCGAGTTGAGTGTGATGTACGCCGGTCTGATGATTTCCGATGTGGGCCTCACGGCGTAACCGAAGATGAGAGCCACCAGGATGATGGGAAGAAGACAGTCGGCCGACTTGATGAAGTTGAGGAACGCGTTGATCGACAGCGGATTGGCTGCACTGAGCCTGGACTGAGTCAGGCTTGCCATCATTGCCTCCATCTGCGCCGCCTGTCCGGCATCCGCCGGAAGTGTGGTCGTGGCGGGGAAAGCCGCGGGGAAGACCCTGAAGAGGAACGCCGAGACTATCGACAGGACGACGGTCGTGAACAGGGCCCACAGGATCGTGGAGAGCCACACGTATGTTGTGCGTCCGCGTCTTCTGGACAGGGATGCCGTGCCAGACGCCATTGTGAAGAACGCCAGCGGGAAGACGATGAAAATCCCGAGTTTGAGTACGACTTCAGTCACGAAAGAGACGAAGGCGGTGTAGCCTGCGCTGGTTTTGAATGTCAGCTCGAACGCCAGCCCGAAGGCGGCGGCAGCGAGGTAGGTCAACCAAGTCTTCATGACTGAAGATTATATTTCCAAGTGTGTGCTATTGCAAGAGATTGTCCAGCCTGTACTGGGCGTCGCCGCACCTGCGCATCCAGGCGTCGATCTCCTCCCTGATGGTCGCGACCCTGTCTTCAGTCAGGTCGTCGCCTCCGGAGACGGCATCGGCCAGATACGCCAGGAACATGCACTCCTGGAACGACTCTCCCCTGAACCATCTGACACCCTGGTACTCGTTCCTTCCGATTAGGTCCAGGAACGGCTTCTGATCCAGCAGTCCCCTGATGTCCGAATCTCCCCTGGCGATGATGATCGCGCTCCTGAGGACGATCTCGTCGCGGGATTCGAAGAAACGCGTGAGCTGCAGGTGCTGGACGGTCCTGATGGCCTCCTCCATGGTGGGGTGGGCCGAAAGGAACGGCAGCGCCAGGAAGGCGGCGGCGAAAACGGTGACGACGTCGTTGTCCATGATGGCGTTCCCGTTGGCGAACAGCGGCTGCCTGCAGACCGTCTCGAGCCTGTTGAGCATCTCCAGGATCGTCTGCGGCTTCATGATGTGCATGTTCAGGCCGATCTTGGCGAAGAGGGATTCGAACTCCTCCATATAGGTGTAGCAGGAACCCAGCGCCTGCATGACGTTGCGCTTGTTCACGCTTGTCCCCTTGCCCTGGAGGATGGTCCTGAGGTCCTTGAAGAACTTCTGTCCCTTTATGGGCTCGACGGCTCCGAAGAAGGGCTCCAGGTAGAGGATCCTCATCTCGTGCTCGAGGTCCTGGATGCCGTGTCCGTTGTACTTGTTGTAGAGTCTCTCGTATACGCCATCGATGTCCTCGACTTCGTAGATGTTGGTGAAAACCTTGGTCTCATAGCCGTTGAGGGATATCTTCATGCCTTCATCGAAGAGCTTCTCCGACGGGTAGAGATATGTCTTGCCGTTGCTGAAGTTCCTGTAGACCAGGTAGCGCCTGACCCCGCGTCTGAGCCTGAGGCTCTGGGCCAGGGACACCACTTCCATGCGCCTGTCGTTGCCGTCCTTGACCAGCTTGGGCGCCGAGAGGTTGATCCATCCCTCGACGTGCTCGTACTGGTTGTTGTACAGGACCATGGCCATCTGGTTGTCGTCGCCGTTGGTGTATGCGAACACGGATTCCTGGACATTGCCGTAGCCGTCGTAGGTGTCGAACAGCTGGAAGTATCTGGATTCGGAGAACAGCCATCTCATCTTGAGCAGAGGGAAGATCCTCCTGCGGTGCTCCTCGATGAGACCCTCGTTGGGACTTTCGTTCCAGTATGCCCTCTGGTACTCCATGCCGTACTTCTCCCTGAAGCCCTCGATCTGTCCGTGGCCGAACATCGGGAGTCCGGGAAGGGTGGAGAGGAGGGTGCAGACGCCGAAGTACTTGTCGCCGTCGCCGAACTGGGCTATGGCCGTATCCTCGTCCGGGTTGTTCATGAAGTTGACATAGCGCTTGAGGATGTCGGGATCGTACTCGAGCGTCGCCTTGATCATGTCCCTGTACTTCTTGTTGTCCTGGTTCTTCAGCATGTGCATGAAGGCGCTGTTGTAGACCCTGTGCATCCCGAGGGTCCTGACGAAGTAGCTCTCCATCATCCAGAAGGCCTCGGCCAGGAGCAGCGTGTCCGGAAGCTCCGTCTGGATCCTGTCGACGACCTCCCTCCAGAACTCCTGCGGGATGCGTCTGTTGAACTCCTCGGTGGACATCCCGAACGGTGTCCTTCCGGCGATGTCCCCGCCTGTGCCCGGCTTGGGGTACCACAGCCGCTGGATGTGTCTCTTGGCAAGCGTCATCGCGGCGTCGAACCTGATGACGGGGAAATTCCTGGCGACATCCATGATCTGGTTGATGACGGCCTCTCTTGTCTCCGGATTGAGGAAATCGAGCTGTGCCGTGTCGTTCCAGGGCATCGTTGTTCCGTCGTTTCCGTGGAAGATGTAGGATGTCTCGCCGGTCCTGTTGTCTATGCGCCTGAAGGTGACGGCGGCATCGGTCCTGTTGTAGTAGTGGTCCTCTATCCTGATGTCCAGGTCCGGGTCATCCGAGAGGTTGGCTCCGTTGTATGTGTATGACGGGAACGGCGGATAGGGCTGCTGGATGAAGTAGTTGCTGTGGTATTTCATCCAGTCGCTGTCCAGGCCGGTGTGGTTCGGGACCATGTCGCTGGCAAGCCTGATACCCCTGTCCCAGCAGCGGGCCTTGAGGTTGAACAGCGCCGGCCATCCTCCGATCCTGGACGATATCTCGTATCCCTTGAGCGAGTAGGCCGACGATTCGGCATCGGGGTTGCCGCACAGGTTCTTGATCTTCTTGGATGCCGGGCTCCTCTCCCAGAGTCCGATCAGCCAGAGCGCTGTGAAGCCGGCGTCCCTCAGGTAGTCCAGCTCCTGGTCGGGTATCTGGTCCAGCGTGTGGATGTCGCGGCTGTATTTCTTGGAGAGCTGGTCAAGCCAGACCAGCGTGCTCTTGGCCATCATGATGACGTTGGGCATCCAGTTCCTGTCCGGGGTGAACGACTCGGTGTCCTCGTCCCCGAGGTTGGAGTAGTCCGGAACCTCTACCGGGCCCGGGCCACCTTGGAAGCGGGGCCTGTCCTCCTCCTGCATGAAGTCGCGGCTTCTGAGAAGAAGAGTGGAGAACTCCTCGGGCAGCAGGGCCTCCCAGTGCTCCAGGATGTATGAAATCTGCTTGGACAGTGAATCCGGATAGAGCCTTGCGGGGAGGGTCAGGAACGAGAAGAGGTCGTCCTCCGCCGACTCGGAGAAACCTGTCCCCTTGAGGTAGCTCCCCATCATCGCCGTCAGGGCCTGCGTCCCCTTGGGGAACTTGAGCTTGCGCTGGTCCAGCATCTCGCCGGTGGCGGCAAGGAGGGCGGGGTTGGCCTGGAGCACCTGGTGCACGAAGAAGGCCCTTGCGGTCTCAACTCCGTGGAGCTCCTCCGATGTCTCCCCCAGTCTGGTCGGGAATGCCTTGTCGTAGAAGTCCAGGACCTCCTTCGTGTCGCTGTTCTTCTCCGCCAGGACGGATATCCTCGAGAACGGATCCGAGTCGGTTCCTCTCAGGAAGGCCGATATGACCGTCTGGTAGACCAGATGGAGCACCGCCGAGGTGTATGTCCTGCCTGCGGTTATGGGGTGCTCATGGCTGTTGTTGTAGACAACCGCGACTTCCTGGGCCTGGCGGTACATCATGTCGGCCCTGTCCGATGTCTCGAACATCGGCTTCTCGTAAGTCATGGTCTCCCTGCAGTTCTCAGATATTCTCAAATCCCTGTTCTTCATATCTTCTCCCGTCTCTCTCAGTTATTCAATCGGAAATATATTGTACAGCAGTTTCCACGGCGTTATCCAGTATGCTTTCGAGCTGTTTCTCCTCGATTTCGGAGAAACGGCCCAGCACGTAGTCCGCCACCTGCATCACGGCAGGCGGCCGTCCGACGCCTATGCGCAGCCTGCCGAACCTGTCGGTCCCCAGGTGCTGTCTGACGGACCTGAGCCCGTTGTGGCCTCCCAGGCCGCCTCCCAGACGGTACATGACCTGCCCGAACCCGAGTTCGATGTCATCGTGCACGACCAGTATGTCCTCGGGTTTTATCCCGAAGAAGGCCGATGCCTCCCTTACCGGAAGGCCGCTTTCGTTCATGTAGGTCATGGGTTTCAGCAGGACGGCATCGCCCGACTTGAGGAACCGGCCATGGAACTTCTCCTGCCAGCTTCCTCCGAAACGCGGCAGACGCGTCATGCGGTCGCACACGAGCCATGCTGCATTGTGTCTGGTCTGTCTGTATTGGATTCCGGGGTTGCCCAGAAAGACAATCAGTTTCGGCATGTCTCCATAATAAGGCCCGCAGGGGAACTAAGCAAGGAAAGTTGAAAAGTTGACAAGAGATGTCTGCGGTGTGACAATTCCTGCGGAGGATATATGGCGCAGGCAAGGGAATTCCAACGTTGTGCACTGGTCATCGGGGTGCTGTCGACACTGGAGGAGCAGCATGACAGGCTGGTTTCCGTTCTCACGGACCATTTCGGTCCGGTGGAGGCCTCAAGCCCGGTGATGGAGTTCTCCTACACGGACTACTACGATGCCGAGATGGGCGGCCGGCCGGTGCGCTACCTGCTGATGTTCCATGATCTCATAGACCCGTCGTCGCTTGCGGACATCAAGACCCTCACGAACGGACTGGAGAAGGAATTCACAGCCGATGGCGGCGGACGCAGGGTGAACCTGGATCCCGGAACACTGTCGCTAGCGAACCTGATACTGGCCACGTGCAAGGACAGGTCCCACAGGATCCCCCTTCGGGACGGCATCTACGGCGAGACGACCCTGATATACCAGGACCACGATTTCCGGAGCCTGCCCTGGACATATGCCGACTACAGCAGCGGTGAGGTGAGGGCCGTCCTGAGGTCTTTCAGGGAAAAATACCGCTCTATTCTGAAAACAACACAAAAAAACTGACTGAAACTCCAATATTCGGAACACTTTTCACGTATAGGCGGGTATGAACAGAATCATAAGAATATCCGTTTTCCTTCTGGCCGCCATTGTGCTGGCCGCATGTGCATCGTGTTCCATCGCCTGTCCCGAAAGGGCGCTGGACATCGTCATCCCGACCCATCCGTGGGAAAGCGTGTCGGGCAGGAGACTCTGGTACACGCTCCGATGGACATACGGGGAGGATGTGCGCTCCCTGTATGTCTCTCCGGATGAAAGGGAGATCACAATCTATGTTCCTGCCGGGGAGACCGTGCTTGTCGCCGCCTTCCCCCTGGGTGAGATGAGTCCGTTCGGAGCAGCCGTGACTCCTCTGGACCCGGGACGGGAGGTCGTCCTCACCCAGAACGACGGGGTGGTTGTCGGCGAGCTTCTGGATATCGACCGTGTGGTGACCTCTCGGCTGAACTACACGCTGGTTTCCGAGGTCATGAGGTCCAGGACGGACGATTTCAGGCGCCTGGACAAGGTCGCATTCCTGCGGGACCTGCAGAACGGTGAGCTTTCCGGAAAATCCATCAGACAGATGCCTCTTTTCAGCGTGGACAGCTTCGCTGTGCCTAACGGGATCTGGACCAGCGAGTTCATATGCGATCCCGGCCTGTTCGTGACGGACGGGCTCACAGATCCCATGCAACTACCGGAAGGGGTCTTCCGGTATCTGAACACGGAGATGGACAGGATTCTTGTGCTTGTGGTGGACAGCGCAGGCGGCACATACAGCTACCTGCGCCAGAACCTCATGTGATGTTCACTGCTTCACTACGAAGCTCACGAGCTTGCCGGGAACGACGATCTCCTTGACGATCTGGGCGTTCTCCAGGTACTTCATGACATTGTCGTTCGCCTTGGCGGCGGCGATGATGTCTTCCTTGGAAGCATCCCTGGGCAGCATGAGCTTGGCCCTGACCTTGCCGTTGATCTGACAGACGATCTGGATCTCGTCGTCCAGCGTCATGGCCTCGATGTATCTGGGCCAGGTCACGTTGGCGACCGACGGCTCGTGGCCGGCCTTCTCCCAGAGCTCCTCGGCAAGATGCGGTGCGTACGGGGCAAGGAGCAGGATGAACGGCTCCCAGGCCTCGCGCGGAAGGCTCTCCAGGCGTGACAGGTCGTTGACGTAGACCATCATCTGGCTTATGGCCGTGTTGAAGTTCAGCGTGGCCGTATCGTCGGTGACCTTCTTGATCGTCTTGTGCAGGCTCTTCATGAGCTCTGCCGGGGCCTTGTCTTCTGTGAGCGGCTTCTCGTCGCCCATGCGCCAGATCCTGTCGATGAATCTCCAGACACCGGCGATTCCCGTGGTGGACCAGGGCTTGGACACCTGCAACGGACCCATGAACATCTCGTACATGCGCATGGTGTCGGCACCGTACTGGGCTATTACCTCATCCGGGTTGATGACGTTCTTCAGGCTCTTGGACATCTTGGCGATGACCCTCTCCAGAACCTCTCCGGTTTCGTTGTCCACGAATACGCCGGGCTCCTTTTCGGTGACCTGATCTGCGGGTACCAGCGATTTATTCGGCCTCTGGTACGCATATGAGGTTATCATTCCCTGGTTGACCAGTCTTGCGAACGGCTCGGGAGTGGAGACCAGCCCGAGGTCGAACAGGACCTTGTGCCAGAACCTTGCATAGAGCAGGTGGAGCACAGCATGCTCCGTTCCGCCGATGTACAGGTCGACGGGCATCCAGTACTTCTCCTTCTCCGGAGCGACGAACTGCGAGGGGTTCTTCGGGTCGATGTACCTGAGATAGTACCAGCAGGATCCTCCCCACTGCGGCATGGTGTTGGTCTCGCGCTTGGCGGGACCGCCGCACTTGGGACATGTGCAGTTCACCCAGCTGTCGATGTTCGCCAGCGGGCTCTCTCCTGTTCCGGAAGGCTGGTAGCTCTTGACCTCCGGGAGTGTGAGCGGGAGCTCGTTCTCCGGGACAAGCACCGTTCCGCAGTGCGGGCAGTGGATGAGGGGGATGGGCTCTCCCCAGTATCTCTGGCGGCTGAAGATCCAGTCGCGCAACTTGAAGTTAACGGTCCTGTGTCCGATTCCGCGCTCCTCCAGGAAACCGAGCATGCGCTCTATGGCATCGGCCTTGTTCAGACCGTCCAGGAAGCCGCTGTTGACGTGGATTCCGTCCTCGGTCCAGGGCTGCTGCTGGACATCGACCTCTGATTTGAGGACCTCGATGATGGGCAGGCCGAACTTCTTGGCGAATTCCCAGTCGCGGGTGTCGTGTGCGGGGACGGCCATGATGGCGCCGGTTCCGTATGAGATCAGCACGTAGTCGGCGATCCAGATGGGGATCTCCTTTCCGTTGACGGGGTTGATGGCATAGCTTCCCGAGAAGACGCCGGTCTTCTCCTTGGCCAGGTCGGTCCTGTCCAGATCGCTCTTCCTTGCGGCCTGGGCAACGTAGTCGCTGACGGCCTGTGCGTTGTCCTTCGTGGTGAGTTTTGCGACAAGGGGATGCTCCGGGGATATCACCATGTATGTGGCGCCGAAGAGGGTGTCGCATCTTGTCGTGAAGACCTCGAGCTTCCCGTCCGGGTCATCCTCAAGTCCCTTGACCTGGAACAGGACGGATGCGCCCTCGGATTTGCCGATCCAGTTGCGCTGCATGAGCTTGACGCTCTCAGGCCAGTCCACCAGGTCCAGGTCGTCCAGCAGCCTCTGCGCGTAGGCCGTGATCTTCAGCACCCACTGGCGGATGTTCTTCTTCTCCACCTGTGTGCCGCAGCGCTCGCACTTGCCTTCCTTGACCTCCTCGTTGGCCAGTCCGGTCTTGCAGTGGGGGCACCAGTTGATCGGGGCCTGGCTCTCGTAGGCGAGGCCCTTCTCGTAGAGCTTCTCGAAGATCCACTGGGTCCAGTGGTAGTAGTCCGGGTCGCAGGTCGATATCTCCCTGTCCCAGTCGTAGCAGAAACCCAGGCTCCTGATCTGGCGGCGGAACGTGTTGATGTTCTTCTCCGTGGTGATTGCGGGATGGGTTCCGGTCTGGATGGCGTAGTTCTCCGCCGGGAGTCCGAACGAGTCGAATCCCATGGGATGGAGCACGTTGAAGCCGTTCATCCTGAGATAACGGCAGTAGATGTCGGTTGCCGTGTAGCCTTCGGGATGACCGACGTGGAGACCTGCTCCCGAAGGATACGGGAACATGTCAAGGACATAGGCCCTCTTCTCCTTGGGGAAGGAAGGGTCTTCCGTTACGGCAAAGGTCTTGTTCTCTGCCCAGTACTTCTGCCACTTGGGCTCTGTCACACTGAATGGATAACTGCTCATAGCCCGATATGTTATATACATTCGCATTTTGCGTCAAATGGGTCGGCCCCGGGGGCTTGCTGTTGAATTTGCCCCCGCGAGGGTTTATCCTTTTGTCTGATGAGACCAAGCATAGCCATCGATGCCTACCTGATAGTGGTCGCCACCAGCCTTGTGGCCATAAAGCTCAGGAAGTCGGTGTTGTACGCGGTGTCCAAACCGCTTCTGATGCCGCTCCTGCTCGCCTCCTACCTTTCCCTTCTTCCGGCGGAGCTCGCGCATCGTCCGTACCAGGTCTTCGTCATCCTGGCCCTGTCGTTCCATACGGCCGGAGACATCTTCCTGCTGTTCCCCAGGAACCGCAGCAGGCACATGTTCTACCTGGGCATGCTGAGTTTCTTCATCGGCCACATCTTCTACACCCTGTGGTTCGCGAAGGCCCCGGTCGGACATACGAAACGATGGACAATAACGATAATCATCCTGTGTCTTTTGCTTGAATACCTGATCTACAGGCAACTGATGCTCGGACCCAGGAAGGACGCCCCCAAGCTCGTCCCGTACTCGATGGGGCTCTGCGCAGTGGCCGTGTCCATAGCCTCCACGGCCGGCAACGGGTCCCCGCTGTATGCCACCGCCATAAGCTTCGCGGGCATCTGCCTGTTCTTCTTCTCGGACTTCTGCATCATGAGGCGCATGGTGCGACTCCCGCTGTTCGGGCAGTTCACCGTCATGTCCACCTACATCGTGGGGCAGACCCTGATCGTCGCCGGGATGATTCTCATGCAGACGCCCTACGTCTAGCGTGGGTCTGTACGGCGAAAAACCTCAAAACACTACTACTCACGTATTAATCGTTTCTGCTATAATGGGCTGTTATGTCTGACAAACCCCTTAAGAAACCTGTATACGATGAGAGCGCGGTCAAGACCATGTCCCCGCTGGAGCACATCAGGCTCCGGCCAGGAATGTATATCGGAAGACTAGGTAATGGTACGCACATCGACGACGGCATCTACGTCCTGATGAAGGAAGTCATCGACAACAGCATCGACGAATTCATCATGGGCGCCGGCAACAGGATAACCATACGCCTCGATGACAAGAAGGTCAGTGTCCGCGACCAGGGAAGGGGAATCCCCCTGGGAAAGGTGATCGACTGCGTGTCCGAGATCAACACGGGCGCCAAGTACAACGACGATGTCTTCCAGTTCAGCGTGGGTCTGAACGGAGTCGGCACCAAGGCCGTCAACGCCCTCAGCTCATGGTTCCACGTCAAGTCCTTCCGTGACGGAAGGTTCTTCGAGGCCTGGTTCGAGCACGGCAAGCTCAAGTCGCAGAACGAGGGCAGGACTGACGAGGACAACGGGACCCTGACGGAGTTCATCCCGGACGAGGAGGTTTTCGGCCAGTACTCGTTCAACGAGGATTTCATAACCCAGAGGCTGAACAACTACTGCTACCTGAACACCGGCCTGACGATCGACTACAACAAGAAGGTTTTCAGAAGCCAGCACGGCCTGC
>JBGUMQ010000059.1:0-2143 GCA_045116915.1 Sphaerochaetaceae bacterium
CAGCGCAGCGACATAGAGCTGCTCTCCATACCAGACGAGCTCAGGAAAAACCCCACCGAACGCAGCAGGATGCTGAATTCGGCGGACATCGTCTTCCTGTGCCTCCCGGACGATGCGGCAAGGGAAGCGGTGTCGATGATAGACAATCCGGAAGTCTGCGTGATCGACACCTCCACGGCCCACAGGACGGCAGCAGGCTGGACCTACGGCTTTCCGGAAATCGGGGGACGTTCATCGCAAATCGGGAAATCGAAGCGCATCGCCAACCCGGGCTGCCATGCAAGCGGATTCATCGCTCTTGTCGCACCTTTGGTCGAGTGCGGGATACTGAAGAAGGATGTACTTCTCACATCATACTCGCTCACCGGATACTCGGGCGGCGGAAAGAAGATGATCGCACAGTACGAGGATCCTGAGCGTGATGTCCTGCTGCAGGCTCCGCGCATGTACGGCCTTTCGCAGAAGCACAAGCATCTGCCCGAGATGGCCGCCGTCTGCGGCCTGGAGAACGACCCTGTGTTCTGCCCTGTCGTGGCACCCTACTACGCCGGCATGCAGGTGACGGTCCCGCTGTTCAGGGAAATGGCGGGTATTGATGCGGAAGGGATAAAGGAAGCATACAGAGCCTACTACAAGGGTCCGGTCGTGAAGTTCTGCGACTGTCCGGATGACGGGGGTTTCCTCTCCGCCGGACTTTTCGCCGGACGCGACGACATGGTCGTCAGCGTGTACGGCAACGGGGACAGGATCCTGCTGGTATCCACATTCGACAATCTCGGAAAAGGGGCGTCGGGTGCGGCGATACAGAACATGAACATCGTACTCGGCATGGATGAGACCACGGGTCTTGTGACGGGTGCTTCCGCGACGGGAGGTCGGACATGAGCGGACTTGAGATCATACAGGGCGGCGTATGTGCCGCGAAGGGCTTCACCGCAAGCGGAATCCACTGCGGGATCAGGAAGACACGCCTGAAAAGGGATTTGAGCCTGATCTATTCGGAAGTCCCCGCATCATGTGCGGCGGTATACACGACGAACCTGGTCAAGGGCGCACCCATCGAGGTGACCAGGGCCAACATAGCCGACGGCAAGGCCCAGGCGGTCATCTGCAACAGCGGCAACGCCAACACGTGCAATGCCGACGGGATCGATGTCGCCCGGAAGATGTGCTCTCTTGTGGCGGACGGGCTCGGGATCAATGCCGAAGATGTCGTTGTCGCTTCCACAGGAGTGATAGGCCAGAAGCTGGACATCACTCCCATCGCCGAAGGCATCCCTCAGCTTGTCTCCGAGCTTTCGGAAACAGGCAACGACAATGCGGCGGAAGGCATAATGACGACCGACACGGTCAAGAAGGAGATCGCCGTCACCTTCACCGCAGGCGGGAAGAAGTGCACAATCGGCGGCATGGCCAAGGGCAGCGGCATGATCCATCCGAACATGGCAACCATGCTGGTCTTCATCACCACCGATGCTGCCATCACACCCGCCATGCTCCAAAAGGCCCTGTCCTCCGATATCGCCGACACATTCAACATGGTCAGCGTGGACGGCGACACCTCCACCAACGACATGGTCACGGTCCTGGCTAACGGAATGGCGGGCAATAGCCTGATTTGTGATGATGGTGATGATTTCAAGGCATTCATGGCCGCTCTGAACACCGTTACCGTCTATCTCTGCAGGAAGATCGCCGGCGACGGTGAAGGGGCCACCAAGCTTCTGGAGTGCGTCGTCACCGGAGCTTCGGACAAGAAGACGGCCAAGACGGTCGCCAAAAGCGTAATCTGCTCCAGCCTCCTCAAGGCCGCCATGTTCGGCGCAGATGCCAACTGGGGCCGCGTGCTCTGCGCCATAGGCTACAGCGGAGCCGATGTGGATGTGACCAAGATCGACGTCTCATTCAGAAGCAGTCAGGGAACCGTCTGCGTATGCAGAAGCGGAGCCGGCATCGACTTCTCCGAGGAGAGCGTCAAGGACATCCTCCTGCAGAAGGAGATCGACATCCTGGTGGAGCTCAACAGCGGGACCGCTTCCACGACGGCCTGGGGCTGCGACCTCACCTACGATTACGTCAAGATCAACGGAGACTACAGGACATGATGAAGACTTTTTCCAATGCTGAAAGGGCCGAGGTCCTC
>JBGUMQ010000060.1:0-16076 GCA_045116915.1 Sphaerochaetaceae bacterium
TGGAGAGCAGCCTGTACATCACGGACCTGGCGCCCGAGGGATACAAGGTGTTCTTCGACGCCTTCCTGGCCGCCACGGGTTTCGTCACTCCCGACACATCGTTCAGCGGCAACATGGTCGTGAACGCCGGACTCACCGACAGGTACTCTGCCTGGCTGGGGGATGTCCTGGAAGGCAATTACGGAGAGCTTCCACAGACGCAGACGGTGTTCGACATCCTGAGCGGCGGAAGGGTATCGCTCAATGCGGCGGCCAGGGATGTCCTTGTCGCGGACAGCGTGCACAACGCAGCGCTGAGTTTCGAGGCCACCGTGGACAGCGCCGTCGCGGACATCAACACGCTGGCCGTCACGGCCGAAGGCCTGAGGCTATCGTATGTGGGCCAGATGGATTTCGGGGACATGATCCCGTTCGGCACGCTGCTTCTGCAGGACGCCGATGACGGAAGCGAGCTCGCGCACATGGTGTTCGAGCACGAGATGGGTTCGAAATCCTATACTTATTCGCTGACATCGCCGCTTCTGGAGGACTCGAGGTTCTACGGCAGCGTGGACTGGCAGGATTCATCCAGGATCTCGTCGGACGCATGGATCGTCACGCCGTATATCGACGGGGATGTGGAGCTGAGGGCCACGCTGGACCTGAATCCGCTGCACCTTTCGATGACGGGCAACAGGCTGGACCTGGAGGCGGACATCGACGGCGGCAACGTCACCGCGACGGGACAGATCAAGGAACTGGCCGTGAACGTGTCCGATACGGTGAAGGTGACGGTGGACTCGCTTCTGGACGCATATCTGGCCGTGGACGACATGGGCTACGGAGTCTCGTTCAGGAACCTGGCTGTAAGGGTCTCCGACATGCTGGACGCCTCGCTGGACCTGGAGTTGACCGACCACAGCGTGTTCATGGAGAACATAGTGATCGACACCGCCGAAAGGCACGAGCTGTTCGACGGGAAGATAGACTTCACTTTCCCCGGAATCGGGAGCCTGATCGACCTGGACACCTCGGGTGTCGTGGGGACGATGGACCTGAAGTCCACCGACGGGCTGCTGTCGGTCAGGGCATCGGCCATGGAGGACCAGTTCTATGTGGAACTGGGCCTGGACGAGCAGACGCGCGAGGGGCTCAGGGCGACGCTGTCCATGCTGGGCAGGCGGGAAGGCTCCGTGTACGCCGTGGCCGACCTCAGATGGGGCGCCGACGATGTGAACCACGTGGTCCTGAACGCAAAGTACGACGACCGGCTGTTCTCCATATACGACTCGTACGGAACCCTCGGCACGCTGGCCATAGACGACATAAGGCTCGATGCCGACCTCGCCGCCCTGACCGTCGACGCCTCCCTGGAGTTGCTGAACAGGATCCCGACCAAGGTCGGCACATACAGCACGCAGAAGGGCAAGGTCGCCCTGGCCGCAAGGGGCGAATCCCTTTCGGACAACCTGATGCAGGTGTTCGCGGGAGAGGACTACAGGTTCGACTTCACGCTGCAGATAACAGATGTTGAGCTGGAGGACGGCTACGAGATCGCCGATCTCACACTGGACTCCGCTCTTGAGAACAATGTCCTGATCTTCAGCGGAAACCTTGTAAACGGAAGCTTCGATATCGGGACAGGCTATCTTGACATCAGCATAGACAAGGAGCTGCTGTTCGGATTCAACGCCCGCGGATATGTCGGAAGCGAGCTGGACCTCATGTTCACCGACCTCGTGTTCCCGCTTCCGATCCTGAACCAGTTCATCAACGACGTCACGTTCGCATTCGCCGACGGAACGGTGGAGGGCGACGTGCTAGTCAAGGGTCCGCTGTCCAATCCCAGCCTGTACGGCATGGCCTACTGCAGGTCCTACGAGATGACGCTGTTCTATCTGCCCGACCAGCTGCTGTCGGTGAAGAACGTGGCGGTGTCGCTGCACGACCACGAGCTCAAGATCGCACGGTCGCCGCTGTCGGGATACAGCGATTCCGACGGAAGGTACTTCTACGGCGACGTGGCCGTGGAGATGATCCTGAACGGACTGGAGGTGGAGACATTCGACGTCGATGTGGACATCGATCCCGCCACGCCGATCTACTTCTGGCTTCCGCTGCATCTGGATGAGAACTTCGACATGGAGTTCAAGGGCGACGTCACCGGCAAGGTCATCATGTCCATGGGTGCCGGAAGGTCCAAGCTGACCACCGACATCGTGCTGTCGGACATGCTGATAGACTTCAGATTCGACGAGCAGATGCCCGACTGGTTCTACGAGGAAAGCGATCCGATGGACATGGACCTGACCATGACCACGGGAAAGGATGTCGAGGCCTACTATCCGGAGAAGGAGAACCCGTTCATCAACTTCACGCTCTCCGAGGACAAGACGCTGCGTCTGGTGATAGAGAACGGCGCGTTCAGCACGGACGGAGGCCTTTCGGTCAAGACGGGCCAGGTCTTCTACTTCAACAACGACTTCATCATCAAGGAAGGGAGCGTGGACCTGACACCCAGGAATCTTGCCGGCAACGGTTCCGATGTCCCGATCGTCCTGGACCTCATAGCCGAGTTGACGGACTACGATTCGGACGGCAGGAAGGTCGTCATACAGATGATCCTGCAGAACTCCACGATAGACAACCTGAACCCGCGTTTCTCAAGCACGCCGATGATGTCGGAGAACGAGATCCTGCTGATGCTCGGACAGAGCGTCATGTCGTCGGGAGCGCTGGACCAGAACCTCTCGCTGTCGTCGATCGCCACATTCGCCGCGACGGCCACGGAGACGCTGACAAGGGTGGGCATGCTGGAGTCGAACAAGAACTACTCGATCTCGGGCACGATCCGCAACGCTCTGGGTCTGGACATATTCTCGGTCAGGTCCAACATCCTGTCCAACATCATCGTGGACGCGCTGCCGGGCGAGCTTGCCGGAAGAGGGGACATCAGCCTGCTGGCCAGGTATCTGGACGGGACATCGGTGTTCGCCGGCAAGTACATAGGCCTGGACTGGTTCATAAAGATCCGTCTGATGCTCAAGGCCGACACCAGTCTGAAGTTCAGGAGCAACGTGGGCAACTTCCTGTCCAGGGACCTGATACTGGACACCGAGATAAGCCTCGACTGGGATACGAAGCTGGGCACGTGGAGCGTGTTCACGAATCCCCGCGAGTTGTCTGTTTTCGATATTTTGGATACTATTGGATTCAGTGTAACAAAACAGATTCAATTTTGATTAACGGTTGGTAAACAATAAAAGGATGACACAGATGAAGAAGAAATTCGCTTTGATCCTTGTCCTCGCGCTGGTTGCGGTATTCGCCGCGACGGCGGCCGACGACTGGTACAACGGTATGGAGATCTCGGAGTTCTCGCTCCAGGGTCTGGTCAACGTATCCGAATCCACGGTCAACAATGTCCTGTATCCGTACAGACACAAGGTTTTCTCCACTGAACTGTTCGATGAGATACAGAATGCCCTGTATGAGATCGACGGAATAGATTTCTTCACGGCCGATGCCGACCGCAACGAGAAGGGCGGCCTTGTGATTGTTTTCCAGTTCTACGAGATCCCGATGCTGTCGGCCATCAACTTCGATGGCAACGTCGCCGTCAAGGCCAGGGAACTCAGGGAGGCCGTTCAGGCCATCGCGGTGGGATCGTTCATGGACCCCGGCAAACGCGCGCTTCTGGAGACGGCCAAGACCCAGATCCAGTCGCTCTACGAGTCGAAGGGCTTCCTGGATGTACCGGTCGACTACGAAGTCGTCGAGGATGCGGAGACGAACACGTTCACGGTTACGTTCTCCGTCTCCGAGGGGATGCAGACCCGCATCGTCAGTTTCGAGTTCACGGGGAACGACCATTACGACTACTCCACGCTCAAGAAACAGGTCAAATCCAAGGCCAAGTCGCTGTTCAACAACGGCTATCTGGACAATTCCCAGCTCAGGACCGACATGGCCAACCTGATCGCCTTCTACCAGAAGAACGGCTACATCGATGTCATCGTCTCCGAGCCTGAGATCGAGTACCTGGAGGTCTCCAACGTCAAGTACCGCGAGGCCGTTGTCAGGTTCAACATCGTCGAGGGCCAGCAGTGGTTCTACGGCGGAATGGAGGTCTCCGGCAACACGATCTTCTCCGACGAGGAGATCGCCAAGGTCCAGTCCATGAAGGTCGGATCGGTCCTGAACCTGGAGTCGGTGCAGAACGAGTACAGCGCCGTGGCCGACCTCTACTACAACCAGGGCTACATCTACAACGGAATGGATGTCAGCAACGAGCGCGACGACACGACCATGACGGTCAGGTTTTTCCTCACCATAACGGAAGGCCCGCAGGCGACTGTCGAGGAGATCGTCATCTCCGGCCTTGGCAAGACCAAGGACTACGTCATGAGGCGTGAGCTGGAGATCAAGCCGGGCGATGTCTTCTCCAAGGAGAAGCTCATCCTCAGCGCCCAGAACCTCTACAACACGGGTCTTCTGTCCAACCTGGACTACGACCTGATGTACGGACAGGGCGACAATTCCGTCATCCTGGACTTCAAGCTCGAGGAGGGAAGGACCAAGGACATCCAGTTCGGCGCCACGTTCGGCGGAACGCTCAACGCCTTCCCGGTTTCCGGTTTCGTACAGTGGACGGACCACAACCTCGGAGGAAGGGGACAGGAGCTGGGAATCAACACCACGCTCTCTCCGGACACGCAGACGATCAGCGTCAGCTTCGGCGACAACTGGTTCAAGGACTGGAGATGGTCCAACTCGTTCAGCTTCAGCTTCACGCATTCGCAGTACACGGATGAGCTGCAGCTCGGAACGGGTGCCCCGGCCTACTTCAACGGCCGCAACTCCGACGAGACATGGCCTCTGGGCTACACCAGCGCGGAGCAGTGGAAACTCTCCGGAAACGAGTATCCGCCCACAAGGGACCTGATGAACTACGACCTGTTCACGTTCTCCCTGGGATACAACACGGGATACACGTTCATCTTCACACCCGGACGCCTTTCGGTCTACGGCGGTGTATCCGTCAGCCTGAACAGGGCCGTGTACGACGCGAAGTTCATGCCGTTCGAGAAGCTGATCTACCAGTACGGCCAGAAGTGGCAGTTCTCCAACAAGATCTCGCTGGGTGTCCAGTGGGACGGCAGGGACTACGTCACCAACACCACCAAGGGCTATCTCCTGAGCACGTCGGTGACCTATGCCGGAGGTTTCCTGGGCGGTCTTTCGAACTACATCAAGCTTTCGACAAGCGCGGCCGGATATCTGAAGCTGTTCTCGTTCCATATCGACGAGGACACCGAGAAGAACATCATGCTGTGCCTTTCGACATCGGCCAACTTCATGTTCGGACAGTACTACAACTACGAGAACCGCGGCTACAAGTTCTGGGATCCCAAGCTCGGCGCCACCAAGTACGAGATGCTGTACATCGACGGAATGACGATCGGAAGGGGATTCGGCACGGTCATCGACCAGTCGTTCCTGTGGGACAACATGCTGGAGATCAGCTACGTGCTGGTCGACAACGTGCTCCAGGCGGAGCTGTTCGTCAGCGCCACCGGCGTGAACTCGGAGCTTGAGCACATCAAGAGCGGCATCAACTGGTACTTCGCGGCCGGCGGCGGTCTCAAGCTGAAGATCTCCGGCTTCCCGCTCGGACTGTATCTTGTCAAGAACGCGACCTACAAGTTCCCCAACGTTTCCGATGTATCGGGCACCAGGGAGTTCAGCTGGGTCGGCGGAACTATTTTCCACGGAAAGAAAGAGACCAGCGGAATGAGTCTGGTACTTGCCATATCCACAAGTCTTATCTGAGGGATAGAGGACAATGGCTGAAACCCCTCTGATGAGACAGTATCGCGAGATGAAAAAAGAGCACTCCGACATGGTGCTCTTTTTCCGTGTCGGCGACTTCTACGAGATGTTCGACGACGACGCGAGGGAGGTTTCGGCCCTGCTGAACCTGACGTTGACGCACAAGGGCGACGACCCGATGTGCGGCATCCCGTACCATGCGGCGCGCAACTACATCAAGCGCCTCTTGGATGCGGGGAAGAAGATCGCCATCTGCGAGCAGATGGAGCTTCCGGAGAACTCCAAGTCCCTGGCAAGGCGCGAGGTCGTGCGCATAGTCACGCCCGCCACCGTCGTGGACGAGGACTACCTGGACGACAGGAACTTCAACTACATAATAAGCTTCTTCCAGCACGCCATGGCGTTCTGCGATGTGTCCACGGGTGATTTCCACATCCGGGCGCTGGATGCCAAGAACCGCGTGCAGGCGGTCAGGACGGCGCTGGAGCAGCTTTCCCCGCGCGAGATACTGGTCTGCGAGGACGAGTATTTCCTGGACTACGACTTCAAGTCGGTCATCGACCTGTATCCGGCCATGGTGACCAAGCTGGCCCCGTGGTATTTCACGCAGAAGACGTGCTACAAGCTGCTCTGCGACCAGGCCAAGGTCAAATCCCTTGCGGCGTACGGCCTGAAGGACAACGACAGGCTCGTCTGCCCGGCCGGAGCGCTGATACGCTACATCACGGAGACCTCCAAGAGCTCGGTGAGCCATCTGACCGACTACAAGGTGGACCATGAGGAGTCCTTCGTCAGCATGGACGAGAGCACCCGCAGGAACCTGGAGCTGTTCTCCAACCTGTACGACGGATCCTCCCGCTATTCGCTGTTCGATGCGGTCAACAGGACCCTGACGGGAGGCGGAAGCAGGCTGCTCAAGAGCTGGCTCGCGTTCCCGCTGCACGACATGCACCGGATACTGGAGCGCCAGGAGCGCGTGAAGTTCCTTGTAGCCGATCCGGAGGAGCTGTCGCGTGTGCGCACGGCCCTTGGCGGAGCCATGGACCTGAACCGTCTGGTGACGCGTGTCATGCTCAAGCGTTGCGTGCCTCACGACCTTGTGGGGATCAAGAACACCATCGGCAGCTTCTTCAGCCTTATCTCTTCCAACACAGAGAGATACATGTCGCTTCTGGAGACTTCCATGGACCAGGACGCGCTGGGCGCCTGCGCCGCTCTGATGCAGCGCATAGACAGCGCCATAAACGAGCAGTGCCTGGGGCAGTTCCAGGAAGGCCAGGTCATATTGCCGGGCTACGACGAGGAACTGGACCAGAAGCGCGATGTCCGCGACCACAGCGACTCCATCCTGAAGGACTATCTTGAGAAGGCCAAGGCCGAAAGCGGCCTGACGATACTCAAGCTGGGCTACAACAGGATCTTCGGCTACTATCTTGAGGTCCCCAAGGGGCAGGTCTCCAAGGTCCCGGACTACTTCTACCGCAAGCAGACCCTGGTCAACGGCGAGCGTTTCACCACGGATGCCCTGATGCAGTACGAGAAGGAGATCATGCAGGCCAACGCGATGGCCGAGGAGCGCGAGCGCAAGCTGTACGACTCGATCCTGGCCGATGTCATCGAGCTGGATCCGTGGCTGAACTCGATCGGGCACTTTTTGAACAGCATGGACGTGTACCAGAGCCTTGCGACCCTTGCCGTGGATTCGTCATTTGTTTGTCCTGAAATGACTTCGGACGATGTCCTTGAGATAAGGGACGGAAGGCATCCGGTCGTGGAGCGCCAGATGGGCCCGGGCAAGTTCGTGGCCAACGGCCTGGACATGAGCACCCGTTTCTGTCTGATAACCGGCCCGAACATGGCCGGAAAATCCACATACCTTCGCCAGAACGCGCTGATAATCCTGCTTGCGCATACCGGAAGCTTCGTTCCGGCCTCGTATGCCAGGATCGGCCTTGTGGACAAGATATTCTGCCGCGTGGGGGCCATGGACAACCTGGCACGTGGGGAATCGACCTTCCTGGTGGAGATGCAGGAGGCGGCGTTCATACTACGCAGCTGCACGGCCAGATCGTTCGTCATCGTGGACGAGATCGGACGCGGCACCAGCACCCAGGACGGGATGTCAATCGCTTACGCGATAATGCGCAACCTGATAGAGAGGGGCGCCAAGACCCTGTTCGCCACACATTACCACGAGCTGACGATGATGGACACGTCCGGGATCAGGCTCCTGACGCTGGATGTCCGAGAGGACAACGGCAGCGTGACGTTCCTGCGCAAGGTGAAGGACGGAGTGGCCAATTCCAGCTACGGCATACATGTGGCCAGGATGGCGGGGATCCCCGCAGCCGTGGTGCGCGAGGCCCGCACGTTCCAGAGCAGGCATTTCGCGGACTACACGATGAGCCAGGGAAGCCTGTTCACATCGGACAGCGTGCCCGATGACGATGTCCCGGCCTGCGCGGCCGATTCGGCAATAGTGAAGGAGCTCAAGGGCATCAATCTGGACGAGTGCACCCCCATGCAGGCGCTGATCCTGCTGTCCAGGCTCAAGGAAGAGGCGGAGAACCTCTGAGCGGGCCATGGGCGACGTCCTGGGCAGATGCCCCATATGCGGTTCGCCGGCCTTCAGGTCACGCGTGGTCTGCCGGGAGTGCGCGGAGCAATTGGATTCCGACTGTTTCGATTCTTTCATGGACAGGTGTCCTGTCTGCTTCCTTCCGCGTGTCGCATCCCTTTACAGGTGCAGGAGATGCGGAGGGAAGGAGGGTTCTGTCCCACGCATCTACGCGATGGCGCGCTACGACGGGAATCTGACCTATCCGGTGATCGACGGCCTGAAGTTCCGCGGGCAGAGGAAACTGGCCCCTGTCGTGGCCCTGTACCTGAGGCGCGCGATCGATGTGCTGGATCCTTCGGGAAACGCCCTGATAGTCCCCGTCCCTTGCAGTGAATCGCGCATCGAACATTTCGGGTACGACCACATGACGGATGTCTGCAAGGCACTGGGACGGGAGTTCCTGCCGCTGATAGCCAACAGGAGTGCCGCCTCGGGCGGTGTCCAGCAGAAGAGGCTGGACCGTGAGCACAGGATGGAGAGCTCGTCTGACAAATTCATGTTGAACAAAGAGATGAAAGACATCGATGCCCTCAGGTCCCGTCCGGTCGTGGTCGTGGACGACATAGTCACCACCATGAGCACGATGAACGCCGCGATCAGTCTGCTTAAGGATTCGGGCTTTGCCGATGTCAGCGGCGCGGCATGGCTCGCCGAGCTGTAGTTCCTTTATCCGTGCCCGTATCTGTGGTATCCTATGATGTACGGAGGGACAGCCATGGAAAGACAGGATGCGGGTCTTGCATTCATGCTTCGGTATGAGAACATCGCCTGGTACGAAGACGGCGAGGTGAGGATACTCGACAGGAGGATTTATCCTGCGCGTGTGGATTTCGTCGTATGCAGGACCCATGTGGAGGTGGCAAGGGCCATCACCGACATGGTGACGCAGAGCGGAGGTCCCTTCACGGCCGGACCCATGGGGATGGCTCTGGCGGCATGGGAATGCAGGGACATGGCTCCGGACAGGCAGATGGAGTATCTGAGAAGCGCCGCATCCGTCATAAGCAACGCGCGCCCCACGACAATCAAGCGCATGAGGATAGTCACACAGGCTGTCCTTCCGGCCGCCGAGCAGGCCCTGAGGGAGGGCAGGCGGGTGGATCTTGCCATCAGGGACGCCGTGGTGGCCATGAACGATGTGCGCTATTCACGCATCGGCAGCGCGGCGCGGTACCTTGTGGACATGTTCCCGGACAACGGGACCGTGATGACGCAGTGTTTCGCGGAGACCATCCTGGGCATGATGCTCAAGGAGTGCCGCACCAGGAACAGGACGATCAGGCTGTTCTGTCCCGAGACAAGGCCCTATTTCCAGGGTGCGCGCCTGACGGCGACAGTCTGCAGCCAGATGGGCTTCGACACGACGGTGATAACCGACAACATGCCGGCTTTCGTGATGAAGAGGGAGCATGTGGACGTGTTCACATGCGCGGCGGACGCCATCTGCCTGGACGGACATGTGGTCAACAAGGTCGGAACCTCGCAGATAGCCATCTGCGCGAAGCATTTCGGCATCCCGGTATTCATCTCCGGCGCTCCGGACAAGGGGCATCCGACGGTGGACACGATAAACATAGAGATGCGCGACCCGGATTTCTCCCTCCAGGCCATGGGCGTGCGCACCGCCGCCGAGGGAACGGGGGTGAAGGGATACTATCCGGCGTTCGACATCACTCCGCCGTATCTTGTTTCCGGCGTGGCCACGGACAGGGGTATGTTCAGCCCGTACGACCTGCACCGGTACTTCACGGGGGCGGAGGAGGACAACTCGCTGGTGGTCTGACGTTGCCTGACGAAAAAACTTTTCCTTCTTCTTATTCTTCGTATTGACACAAATTGCGGACGAAGATATATTGCAAGAGGATTTTTAATGAAGATTTGCGAGGGATCGAAGTTTTCGGTCCCTTTTTTATCGGTTTTCGAGGATTTATGTTGAGGAATGAGATCACAGGGGATCCGCTATTCACGGACCTGAAGGATATCGTGGCCGATCTGGGGATGGTCCTCTGCTACGTGCGCAAGAGCACGCAGGGGAAAACGGTCCAGATCTTCGTCGACATCATGAATGCCGAGGGCGAGACGGGAATAGACGAGTGCGCCAGGGTGCACAACACCATCCTGCCCAGGCTGGAGATGAAGTACGGCCGCGACGACCTTTATCTTGAGGTCTCCACGCCCGGACTACAGAGGAATCTCAGGGACATCTACGAGTTCACTGTGTTCCGGGGCAAGAGGTGCCGCGTGTACAGCCAGAAGTACAGCAGCTGGATCAGCGGCATCATCGGGGAGGCCGGTGACGACGGGCTCTCACTTTCCGGTTACGAGGTGGAGGACACCAAGGAGTCGGGTGAGAGCATTGAGCTTGGTTATGAAGACATCCAGAAGGCAAAGCTGGAGTATAAATGGGAGGATATGAAGAATGTCCGAGTTAAGTGACGCAATCAGAGCGATGGTCGAGGAGAAGGGTATCTCCAAGGAACTGGTGCTGGACACCATCAGGCAGACCCTTCTGGCCACATACAGAAGGAAGTTCGGCACGGACGACAACGCAGTCGTCACATTCGCCGACGACCTCTCATCCGTGGAGCTTGCATCCCGCAAGACGGTCGTGGATGAGGACAACTACTACGACGAGGTCAGGGAGATCCCGCTCGACGAGGCCCAGGAGCTCAGCGAAGAGGCCGAGATCGGCGACGAGCTGCTCATCCCCATCGATCCCAAGAGTTTCGACCGCATAAGCGTCCAGACGGGAAAGCAGAGGGCCCAGAGCGCCATCAGGGAGATCCAGAAGGACGAGCTGATGCAGGAGTTCAAGGGCAAGATCGGAGAGATCATCAACGGTTATGTCCAGGGCGAGAAGGACGGAGACCTGATCGTGGACCTCGGAAGGACATCGGGCTATCTTCCCAGGAAGAACCAGAGCCCCAAGGAGTTCTACACCAAGGGCGACAAGATCCGCTGCTACGTGGAGTCCGTCAGACCCGACGAGAGGTCGGACAAGAACATCCGCGTCATCCTCAGCCGCGTGCATGAGGACTTCGTGCGCAAGCTCTTCGAGATCTACGTCCCCGAGCTTGTGGCCAAGGACCCCTCCATCGAGATCATGAAGATCGTCCGCGAGGCCGGATACAGGACGAAGGTGGCCGTGGCGCCCAGGAAGGTGGATGCCGATGCCGTCGGAACATGTGTCGGACTCAAGGGCAACAGGATACAGGCCATCATGAAGGAGCTCGACGACGAGCGAATCGATGTCATCAAGTGGGATCCGAACCCGCTGGAGTACATCGCCAACGCGCTCTCACCGGCCAAGGTCCTCAAGGTCTATGTCATCGACCAGGCCAGGAAAGAGGCCGTGGCCATCGTCGACGAGAGCCAGCTCTCGCTCGCCATCGGCAAGCAGGGTCTGAACGTCAGGCTGGTCAACAGGCTCTGCGACTGGGTCGTCAACGTCAAGACACAGGAGCAGTTCTCCGAGATGGACTATGTGCGTGAGGCCAGGGCCGTTGCCGATTCCGTCTTCATGGACGACGGCATGCAGGATGCTTCCGGGAGCGCGGAGGGCGAGGGCGACGAGATGATGCTCACCGACCTGCCGATCGATGCCGCACTCATCGAGAAGCTCCACTACTACGATGTGTGGACGGTCGAGGAGTTCATCAACCTCACCGATGCGGATTTCGCAGGCATGCACGATGCATCGCATGACCTTTCCGACGCGGACATCGCGGCGATCAACGAGGTCATCAGGGAGAACGTCGACATCATCGAGGACGAGGTCGAGGCGGAGGAAGGCGAGGAGACGTTCGCATGTCCCGAATGCGGTTATCCCCTCACTATCGGCATGACGGAGTGCCCGCAGTGCCACGTCGGTATCAGTTTCGAGTAATTACAGACGAGGAGTAGGTTTATTTGATGCCAGAAGACAACAAGCCAAAGGCTACATTGATCAAACAGAGCAGAAACGTCGAGCAGACGGTCCCCATTCAGCCCAAGACCGAGACCGCGCAGCCTGAGAAGAAGAAGGTTGTCGTGATCAAGAAGAAGCCTGTAGTGGTGGTCAAGGCACAGGCTCCGGCCCCCGCGCCTGAGCAGGGTGCACCCCAGAGCGCACCCCAGCCGGCCGCACACAAGGCCCCGGAGAAGGAAACCGCAGCTCCTGCCGCTGCGGAACCCAAGGCGGCCCCTGCCGCACCGCAGAAGGCACCGCAGAGCGCTCCCCAGGGTCCTGTCATCCAGGCCTCGCAGGTCGCATACAGGCGTCCTGTCATCGGAGGCGCTCCGGTCCAGAAGAAGGTCATAAAGAAATCCAACGTGCCGCAGAGCACGATCAACACAGGACCCGTCATCATCTCCGGTGACAACCTGCCGCCGATCATTCCCAGGTCGGAAGCAAGACCTGCCGGAACATCAAGGCCGGTGGGCTCCGTAGGCGGAGTCACGTACGGACGCGACGGGCAGAGGATCCAGCCACGCCAGGGCGGCTACCAGCGCCAGGGCGGACCCGGTCAGGGCGGTTTCAACCGCGGACAGGGCCTGCAGGGCTATACCCCGCGCTCGGCGCAGCAGGGCAACCGCCAGGGCGGTTTCCAGCGCCAGGGCGGCTTCAACCGCGACGGCCAGAGACCGGGATTCGGTCAGAAGCCCGGATTCGGACCCAAGGGTCCGGCGAAGAAGGGCGCCTTCTCCGGACCTTCGGAGGCCCTTCCCGTCGACAGCAAGAACCGCAGGGTCTTCAACAAGGGCAAGGACAAGGACCGCAGGGACGAGAGGACGGACGAGGAGCTCGAGCTCAAGTCGTACGGAAAGAAGAAGGCCTCCGATTCATCGGCAGCCGTTCCCAAATCCATCGACATCCTGGCCTCCATCACCGTCAGCGACCTTGCCAGGAAGATGAACATCAAGGCTTCAGAGATCATCTCCAAGCTGTTCGGCATGGGAATGATGGTCAGCATGAACGAAAGCATCGACAGCGATACGGCAACACTCATCGCCGAGGAGTACGGATGCTCGGTGCATCTGGTCAACCTCTACGACGAGACGGTCATCGCACGCGAGGAGGACGCCGAGGAGGACCTGGTCCCCAGGGCTCCGATCGTCACGGTCATGGGTCACGTCGACCACGGTAAGACCAAGCTCCTGGACGCTATCCGTTCGGCCAACGTCACCGCCGGCGAGTTCGGCGGAATCACGCAGCACATCGGTGCGTACAAGGTCAACATCCCCGACAAGGGCGATGTCGTGTTCCTGGATACCCCGGGTCACGCCGCATTCACCATGATGCGTGCCCGCGGAGCCCAGCTGACCGATATCGTCGTGCTTGTCGTCGCGGCCAACGACGGTGTCATGCCCCAGACGATAGAGGCGATCGACCACGCCAACGCGGCCAAGGTCCCCATCATCGTCGCGATCAACAAGATCGACCTTCCGGACGCCAAGCCGGAGAGGGTCATGCAGCAGCTTTCCGACAAGGGCCTCGTGCCCGAGGCATGGGGCGGACAGACGCTCTACTGCGAGATCTCCGCTCTGAAGAAGATCGGAATCGAGGACCTTCTGGACACCATCCTGCTCCAGGCGGAGATGATGGACCTCAGGGCCAATCCGCAGTGCAGGGCCGAAGGAAAGGTGCTCGAGGCCAGGATCGACCAGGGCCGCGGTATCGTGGCGTCGGTCATCGTCCAGCGCGGTACGCTCAAGCAGGGCGACTACTACGTGTCCGGAATCTATCCGGGACGTGTCAGGGCCATGTACGACGACAAGGGCAAGAAGATCCAGAGCGCCGGTCCGTCGACACCTGTCGAGGTCATCGGTCTTTCGGACGTTCCCTCCGCCGGCGATCCGTTCCAGGTCTGCGAGAACGAGAAGCAGGCCCGCCAGATCGGTACCAAGAGGCAGGAGCTGGAGCGCATGAACCAGGCCAGCAAGTTCAAGAAGGTCACGCTGGAGACGCTCAACGCCGCCATCCAGGAAGGCGAGGTCCAGGAGCTCAACATCATCATCAAGGGCGATGTCCAGGGTTCCGTCGAGGCCATCCAGAGCGCATTGGAGAAGCTCTCCACTCCGGAGATCCGCGTACGCGTCATCCGTGCCGCGGCCGGTGCCATCATCGAGGACGACATCAACCTGGCCTCCGCTTCGGAGAACCCGGCCCTTGTCATCGGCTTCAACGTCAGGCCCACACCCAAGGCCCAGGCCCGTGCCGATGCCGAGAAGATCGAGATCCGCAAGTACAACATCATCTACAACGTCGTGGACGATGTCAAAGCGGCCATGGAAGGCATGCTCAGCCCGGAGCGCACCGAGGTGGATACCGGTACGGCCGAGGTCAGACAGGTCTTCAAGGTGCCCAAGGTCGGTCTCGTCGCCGGATGCTACATCACCAGCGGAAGCGTCAAGCGCAACAATTTCTGCCGCGTGATCAGGGACAACATCCAGATCAACCACGACCTGGTGAAGATCACATCGCTCAAGAGGTTCAAGGACGATGTGCGTGAGGTCGCCATGGGATTCGAGTGCGGTATCGGCATAGCCGATTTCCAGGACCTCCAGGTCGGCGACACGTTCGAGTTCGTCGAGATCCAGGAGAAGGCCCGCAAGCTCGAGGACACAGGGGAGTACATCTGATGGCCGACTACATGAAGAGCAGGAACGAGGCGCGCATAATGGAGGTGGTCAACACCCTCATCGTCAGCGGTGAGATCAAGAATCCCAAGCTGAGCCGTTTCGCGAGCGTGAACGATATCTCGCTTTCGAAGGACAACGCCTACGCCACGCTGTACGTGTCGTGCCTCGAGGACAGGCAGCTGCAGAACTCCGTGGCCGCCCTCCAGAGCGCCGCGGGCTTCATCCAGGCCCGCATCGCCAGGGTCCTGAAGACCAAGAACACACCGAAACTGAACTTCGTGGCGGACACCACGGAGCGCGACGCGGCCAGGATAGACGCCCTGCTGGAGAGCATCAGGCAGTGACGACGGGTAGGAACGCTGTCATCCTTGTGGACAAGGGCGAGGGGATCACTTCCTTCGACTGTCTGGGCAGGATAAAGCGCACGGTCAACAGGAAGACCGGCCACTGCGGCACGCTGGACAAGTTCGCCCACGGTCTGATGATCGTGCTGTGCGGAAGCTATACCCATCTGGTCCCCGCTTTCATGGGGCTGGACAAGACATACGAGGCCGTCATCAGGTTCGGAAAGATGACGGACACGCTCGATCCGGAGGGAGAGGTCGTGGAGACCTCTCCCGTTCCGTCTGAACAGGCCGTGCGCAGCGCCGTCGCAAGGCTTGTCGGACAGCAGTACCAGGTGCCTCCGGTCTACAGCGCGATACATGTGGACGGAAAGAGAAGCTACCGGATGGCCCGGTCCGGAAACACGCAGCCGGAGCTCAGGGCGCGTCTTGTGAACATATATTCTGCCCAGGTTCTGTCCTGGGAAGCTCCTCTTCTGAGAATCAGGCTCGATGTCTCCAAAGGCACATATATCCGTGCTTTCGCAAGGGATCTGGGGCATATGAGCAATTCATGCGCCTATGTCGAATCTCTCTACAGGACTAAGATCGGTCCGTTCGACGTGTCGGAGGCAGTGCGCTACGACGACATGCAGGCGCTGGAGTCGATACCCGAGGGACGCGGTCTTGTCACCAGGCTC
>JBGUMQ010000061.1:0-55314 GCA_045116915.1 Sphaerochaetaceae bacterium
CCCGATCGCAGCCGCCAACACACTGTACGGACAGGGACTCGGCATGGAAGCCAACCTGATCATGGTCATGGGAATCGGAGCCCTCTGCTCGATCTTCCCGATGATCGCCGCATACTTCTTCGCCAAGATCATCGGCAAGAAGGTCAAGGCCAAGGATGAGCCCACCGACGATGCCGCCACGGTCCAGACATATGAGGAGCTTGTCGCTTCCTACGGAAAGCTTCCCAACGGATTCGCATCGTTCGCACCGATCATCGTCCCCATCATCCTCATGGGAATCGCTTCGGCACTCAGCATGGCCGGAAAGAGCATCCCGTTCTTCACGTTCCTCGGAACACCGATCATCGCCCTTGCCGTCGGAGTCATCCTGGGCGTCCTGCTTCTGGCAAGCTCCGGAAAGATCAAGGATTTCTACGACCTTACCAATGAGACTCTCAAGACTGTCGGACCCATCCTCTTCGTCACCGCAGCCGGCGGAGTCCTGGGCAAGGTCATCTCATCCAGCAACCTGATCGTCTTCATCACGGACCACGCGGCTGCCCTGAAGGCTCTGGGATATCTGTTCCCGTTCCTCCTGGCCGCAGTCCTCAAGACAGCACAGGGATCGTCCACGGTCGCAATCACGACAAGTGCCGGTATCATCGCTCCCATCATGCAGAGCATCGGATTCGTCACTCCGATCCAGGCCGCTCTGGTCGTCATCGCCATCGGTGCCGGTGCAATGACTGTCTCGCACGCCAACGACTCCTACTTCTGGGTTGTCACCAACTTCGGTGAGATGGAGACATCGCAGGGATACAAGACACAGACTCTCGGTACCCTTGTGATCGGAATCGCCTCGCTGATCGAGGTTCTCATAATCTCGCTTTTCGTATAATCTTTTCATTTCGGAGAAGGATATGAAATCGATCAGAGACATATACAAGATAGGAAAGGGTCCGTCGAGCTCGCATACGATGGGCCCGGGTTTCGCGGCGAAGCTGTTCAGGGATGAGAATCCCTCGGCCGATTCGTTCAAGGCCGTACTGTACGGAAGTCTGGCCAAGACCGGAATGGGTCATGGAACCGACAGGGTCATCAGGGAGACGTTCGCACCTCTGGATGTGGAGATAACGCTTTCCGACGAGGACCAGGCCAAGCTCAAGCACCCCAACATCCTTGATCTGATCGCTTTCAAGGGCGGGAAGGAAACCGCAAGACAACGTTTCATAAGCATCGGCGGCGGTGACATCGTCATAGAGGGCCGGGAGCAGAAGCACAACGCCCATGAAGAGGATGTCTACATGGAGAACTCGTTCGCCGAGATCAAGCAGTTCTGCTCGTTCAGGTACATAGGACTCGCCGAGTACATAGAGCTCAGCGAGGGACCTGAGATATGGGACTTCCTCGCAACCGTATGGGATGCGATGAAGAACGAGATCCGGGAGGGCCTGTCCAAGACAGGGGACCTTCCCGGACCCCTCCATGTCCACAGGAAGGCCAAGTTCCTGTACGAGCAGGTTCCTGTGAACAAGCATGCCGAACTCGTCGAATCACAGCTCGTCTGCTCATATGCCTATGCATGCAGCGAACAGAATGCCGATAACGGAACAGTTGTAACCGCTCCCACATGCGGTTCCTGCGGCGTGCTTCCCGCCGTGCTCTACTACCTCCAGCACAAGAGGAACCTTTCCGACGACACCGTCATAAGGTGCCTGGGCGTCGCTGGACTCTTCGGAGAGCTTGCCAAGCGCAACGCGTCGGTCTCCGGCGCGGAGTGCGGCTGCCAGGCCGAGGTCGGTGTCGCCTGCTCCATGGCCGCCGCCGCGGCGGGCCATGCCTTCGGCTATACGATCGACCAGATCGAGTATGCGGCGGAAGTCGCGCTGGAGCACCATCTGGGACTCACCTGCGACCCGATATGCGGTCTTGTCCAGATCCCGTGCATCGAGCGCAACGCCGTCGCCGCCATGAGGGCCCTGAACGCCGCCAACATCGCGTACTTCCTCACCGGAACACGCAACATCAGCTACGACATGGTCCTCAAGAGCATGTACTACACGGGCCTGGACATGAACCAGCGCTACAGGGAGACATCCGAGGGCGGTCTGGCCAAGGCATATTCAAGACGCGGAAGCACTTCCGTGTGACCCGGCGTATTTTCTTGACATTTCAGAGAAACTTGTCAAAGAAACCGCAATTCACTATACTTGTCTCAATATTGAATACATAAGGTGGAAAAATGGCTAAGAAACCCAAACACAACCCTCGTCCATGGGGTTTTCTTGATGAATACAGGGGAGAAGGCAAGTTCTTCAACGCCGAGTGGCCGACTCTGAACGAGATGTTCGACATCACGACCGCACGTCATCCGGACAACAAGGCGTTCGAGGTGTACACCCCCAAGTACGAGCTCTTCACATACAAAGAGGCCCAGACCATAATGAAGGGCGTCGCGAACAGGCTCTACGAGCTGGGCGTCAGGCACGGCGACAAGGTCGGACTGGCCGGCAAGAACAGTCCCGAGTGGGCAATGGCCTATCTGGCGATCGCCTATGCAGGCGCCACCATCGTTCCTGTCGACTACTCGCTGGGTGACGATGTCATCGAGCACCTCCTGACATTCGCCGAGGCGAAGGTCCTTTTCATCGACAACGAGAAGATCGACCGCATCAAGATGGACATCCCCAAGTTCTCGCTGGACGGCGACGGGGAGAACAGCTTCCTGAACATGCAGAGCAGCGAGACCCATCCGATCCAGCTGTCATCCAGCAAGGACATAGCGGCCATCCTCTTCACCAGCGGAACCACCGGAATGCCCAAGGGCGTCATGCTCTCCCACGAGAACCTGATCTCCGACGTATGGTCCGCACAGGGTCTGATGAACATCTACGACGATGATGTCTTCTACGCCATCCTCCCCATCCACCACGCATACACCATGCTGGCCGTCTTCCTCGAGTCGATCTCGATCGGCGCCAAGCTCGTGTTCGGAAAGAAGCTGGTCGTCAAGCAGCTGCTGAAGGAACTCAAGCAGGGCGAGGTCACCATGTTCCTGGGCGTTCCCATGCTCTTCAACAAACTGATCGCCGGAATCATGAAGGGTGTCAGGGAGAAGGGACCGTTCGTCAACGCTCTCATCCACGCGA
Source organism: Sphaerochaetaceae bacterium (assembly GCA_045116915.1). Lineage (GTDB taxonomy): Bacteria > Spirochaetota > Spirochaetia > Sphaerochaetales > Sphaerochaetaceae > UBA9732. Next base: position 3,129 of record JBGUMQ010000061.1, read on the forward strand.
TGATGGGCCTGAGCGGATTCCTCAAGAAGGCCTTCGGCATCCATGTGGGTAAGAAGTGGTTCAACTTCCTCCTCAAGAAGGTCTCGCTGGACAAGATCAGGATCTGCATCTCCGGCGGCGGACCGCTTCCGGCATCGACATTCAAGCAGTTCAACCAGCTGGGAATCGACTTCGTCCAGGGCTACGGCCTCACCGAGACAAGCCCGATCATCAACCTCAACCCGGTTTTCGACTACATCGAGTCCAGTGTCGGAAAGACACTCCCCGGAGTCGAGGAGAAGATCGTCGATCCCGACCAGGACGGAAACGGCCTGATCTACATCAAGGGCTCCATGGTCATGCAGGGCTACTACAAGAACCCCGAGGCCACGGCCGAGATCCTCTCCGAGGACGGCTGGCTCAACACCGGCGACATCGGACATCTGGACCATAGGAACTACCTGTACCTCACCGGCAGACAGCGCAACATCATCGTCACCGAGGGCGGAAAGAACGTCTTCCCCGAGGAGATCGAGGACAGCTTCCAGCTCTACGACGACATCGACCAGATCTGCGTCAGGGGCTATGTCGCCGACGCGGCCAAGAAGGTCGAGGGAATCATGGCGATCGTCCATCCTTCCGATGCATGCACCGCGAAGTACAAGGACGACATGAACGGACTCCTGGACCATATCGGATCCATCATCACCGAGGTCAACGCCACGTTCCCGAGCTACAAGAAGATCCGCAAGCTCGCCCTGTACATGGAGAAGTTCCCGGTATCGTCCACAGCCAAGATCCAGCGCTTCAAGATCGGAGACATCGACGAGAAGCTCACCAAGATGATCTGATCTTCCATAATGAACGACAGGAGCCTGCGGCCACACGGTTGCAGGCTTTTTCTTTCTCCCGTGATGATGTAATCTTCCCATAGACCGTTCGACGGGAGGTGTGCTGATGGAATACAGGATCGAGCATGATTCGATGGGTGAGGTGAGGGTCCCGTCCGACAGGCTGTGGGGTGCGCAGACGCAGAGAAGCGTCCAGAACTTCCGCATCGGGGTCGGCAGGGAGACCATGCCGGAGGAGATAATCCATGCATTCGGAATCCTCAAGAAGGCCGCGGCTACCGTCAACGCCGAACTGGTGCCCGGAAGGATGACTCCTGAGAAACTCGCTTCCATCACATCCGCCTGCGACGAGGTCATCTCCGGCAGGCTGGACGATCATTTCCCTCTTGTCGTCTGGCAGACGGGCAGCGGCACACAGAGCAACATGAACGCCAACGAGGTCATAGCAAACAGGGGCAACCGGATTGCCGGAAAAACCATCCTTCATCCCAACGACGATGTGAACATGAGCCAGAGCTCCAACGACACATTCCCCACGGCCATGCACATCGCGGCCGTACTGGCCATCGAGGACAAGCTGATTCCGGCCGCAGAGAATCTTGTGGCCACGTTCAGGAGGCTCGAGGATGAGAACAGGGGGATCGTCAAGAGCGGAAGGACCCACCTCCAGGACGCCACCCCCATAGCATTCAGCCAGGAGATCTCCGGCTGGAGGGCAAGCGTGGAGAAGGATGTGTCCCTTCTGCGCTCGGCTCTGACACCTCTGCATGAGCTTGCGCTGGGTGGAACGGCCGTCGGGACAGGACTCAATGCACCTGCCGGTTTCGCCGATATGGTGGCGAAAAAGATATGCATGCTTACGGGAAAGGCCTTCGTGAGCGCTCCTAACAAATTCCACGCGCTGACATCCAAAGACGAGATGGTGTTCGCCCACGGTGCCGTCAAGGCCCTTGCCTGCGACATGATGAAGATCGCCAACGACATCAGGTGGCTTGCAAGCGGCCCCAGGCTGGGACTCGGGGAGATAACCATTCCTGCCAACGAGCCGGGATCATCGATCATGCCGGGCAAGGTCAATCCCACCCAGTGCGAGGCCGTCACCATGGTGGCGGTCCAGGTGATGGGCAACGATGTCGCGGTGGGAATGGCCGCAAGCCAGGGCAATTTCGAACTGAACGTGTTCATGCCTGTGTGCGCCTACAACTTCCTCCAGTCGGTCAGGCTGCTCTCCGATGCCATCGTATCGTTCGACAGGAACTGCGTCTCAGGGCTGAAGGCCAACAGGGAGAAGATGGAGTCCAATCTCCACGGCTCGCTCATGCTGGTCACGGCGCTGAACCCGTACATCGGGTATGAGAAGGCCGCTCAGGTGGCGAAGAAGGCCTATGAGGAGGATATGACGTTGAGGGAGGCCTGTCTCGGACTGGGTTTCATGACGGGAGAGGAATTCGACAGCGTGTTCCATCCGGAGAAGATGGTCTGATCAGCCCTTGTCCTTGTGGATGTGGGGAAGGTTCCACTCGAACTTCTTTGCCAGATAGCGTATCAGGATCACCGCCACAAGGCCCGCGGCCATTGCGGCATAGTGGTTGGTTTTCCAGAGAAGGCATGTGAGAAGCGCGCCTGCGATGGAGGCCACGGCATAGACGTGCCTTACGAAGATCGCCGGGACTTCATTGGCCAGAAGGTCCCTGAGCACTCCGCCTCCGACTCCGGTGATCACTCCGAGGAAAGTGCAGAGGAACAGACCTCCGTTGGTCATCGTCTGTCCCACGATGACTCCGTTGACCGTGAACGACGCAAGTCCGATGGTGTCGAACCAGAACAGCGTCTTTCCGAATATGTGGTTCATCTTGGGCTTGGATTTGCCGCTCAGGTGGAAGTACAGGAAGAGGAACACCAGATTCGCCGCCACGAACGCGACAAGGACGTAGGACGGGTCCCTGAACATCCTCGGCGGTACCGAGCCTATGGTTATGTCGCGGATGGCACCGCCGCCTACAGCGGTCACAATTCCGAGGATGCACACTCCCAGGTAGTCCATGTCCTTGCGCGCCGCCACAAGGGACCCCGAGATCGTGAATGAGATGACTCCGATGAAATCAAGGACTGTCAGGATATCCGTGTTCATGGGCACAGTTTAGTCAAAAAAACGAAACATTGATAGATTCCATGATCGATCGGGTGCTAGAATCGACGTATGAGGAAATACATCGGTGTTGATCTTGGAACGTCGTCGGTGAAACTGACGCTTGTGGACCTTGACGGACGGATAGAGAGGAGTGCGTCGGAGGAATACCCACTGTCGTTCCCCCGGCCCGGATGGAGCGAGCAGGATCCGCAACAATGGTGGGATGCCTTCCGCCGGGCGTTGGGAACCCTTCTCGAAGGGGTGGATGCTTCGGAAATCGCCGCCATCGGAGCGGGAGGCCAGATGCATGGCCTGGTTGTCCTGGACAAGGACGACAACGTCATCAGACCCGCCATCCTGTGGAATGACGGCAGGACCCAGGCCGAGGTCGATTTCCTGAACAATGGGATCGGAAGGGAAAGGCTGTCACGTCTTACCGGCAACATCGCGTTCGCCGGTTTCACCGCGCCGAAGCTCCTGTGGATGGGCAGGAACGAGCAGGACGGTTTCCGCAGGATACGCAGGATCATGCTTCCCAAGGACTACATCAACTACCGGCTCACCGGAGTTCACGCCACCGACTGTTCCGATGCCAGCGGAACGTTGCTCCTTGATGTGGAGAACCGGAAGTGGTCGGAGGAGATGATGGATGTCTGCCGGGTCACCAGGGACATGCTGCCCGAGCTTCATGAAAGCTGGGAGGTGATAGGGACAGTACGCGACGAGGTCGCCGCGGAACTGGGACTGCCGGAAGGCGTCAAGGTCGTCGCCGGTGCCGGAGACAACGCCGCCGCTGCCATCGGAACAGGAGTGGCCGGCGACGGACTGTGCAACATATCGCTGGGCACCAGCGGAACCATATTCATATCGTCCGACACATTTAGGGTGGATCCTGCCAACGCACTGCATTCATTCGCACATGCCGACGGAGGCTATCATCTGATGGGCTGCATCCTGTCCGCCGCTTCCTGCAACAAGTGGTTCTATGAGGACATACTGGGAACTTCGGATTACGGACAGGTCTGGTCCGGAATACGTCAAGACAGACTCGGAAGGAACCAGGTGTTCTTCCTCCCTTATCTCATGGGGGAAAGGAGTCCGATAAACGACACGGATGTCAGGGGGACCTTCGTGGGTCTGTCCATGGACACGTCAAGATACGACATGGCCCAGGCCGTCATGGAGGGCGTGGCGTTCGCTTTGCGCGACTGCCTGGAGGTCGCCAAGGCCCGGGGACTCCGGATAAGGCGCAGCTTCATCTGCGGAGGCGGAGCGAAAAGCGATATCTGGCGCAGGATCATCTGCAACGTCCTGAACCTGGACCTGGACATCCCGAAGACCGAAACCGGTCCGGGAATGGGAGGCGCCATGCTGGCCATGACAGGCGACGGAGCGTATGACGGTGTCCGCCGCTGCATGGAGGAGATCTGCACGGTCAGGCAGTCTGAGACCGTGGATCCGGAGCTTGACGCCATGTATGAACGGCAGTATCAGAAGTTCAGAATGATATACCCTAGTGTCAGGGATATGTATAGAAAATTCAGCAATATGTAGGAAAGGAGCCATCATGATGAAGAATGTTCCGGATGTGAGACTTGGAATCATAGCAGTGTCGAGGGACTGCTTCCCGATTACGCTTTCAAGTGCCAGAAGGCAGGCGATAGCCGGACTCTACGGCAGTGGACTCTATGAATGCCCCGTGACCGTGGAGAACGAGACCGATGCCATGAAGGCCCTCTCCGATGTCGCGAAGCACGGTGTGAACGCGCTTGTCGTGTTCCTGGGGAACTTCGGTCCCGAGACACCCGAGACGCTGCTCGCAAAGTGTTTCCACGGGCCTGTCATGTACCTGTGCGCCGCCGAAGGCGACGGGGACCTGGTCAACGGAAGGGGAGACGCCTTCTGTGGAATGCTCAACTGCTCATACAACCTGGGCATGAGGCATATCAAGGCCTACATACCGCCTTACCCCTGTGTCACGGCTGAGGAGGCGGTGAAGGAGATCCGCTTGTTCGTGCCGGTGGCAAGGGCGATCCTCGGAGTATCCGACCTGAAGATAATCACCTTCGGTCCCAGACCCCAGGACTTCTTCGCATGCAACGCCCCGATAAAAGGCCTCTATGAGCTGGGAGTGGAGATCGAGGAGAACTCCGAACTGGACCTGCTGGTATCGTACCGTGAACATGAGAACGACGGGCGCATCGGATCCGTGTGTGAGGATATGGCCCGGGAACTGGGACTGGGGAACAGCTATCCTGACCTGCTTCCCCGCATGGCACAGTTCGAGCTCACCCTCCTGGATTGGGCCGAAGGCCACAAGGGTTCCAGGAAGTACGTGGCGTTCGCCGACAAGTGCTGGCCCGCTTTCCCGAAAAGCTTCGGATTCGAGCCCTGCTACGTGAATTCCCGCCTTGCATCACGTGGCATCCCGGTGGCCTGCGAGGTCGACATCTACGGAGCCCTTTCCGAATACATCGGATCATGTGTGACCGACGATGCGGTGACATTGCTGGACATCAACAATTCCGTGCCGGGATACATCTACGATGAGGATATCAGGGGAAAGCACGACTACAGGATCACTGATACGTTCATGGGTTTCCACTGCGGGAACACTCCATCATGCAAGATGTGCTCCGACAGGGCGATCAGGTACCAGCTTATCCAGAACAGACTTCTTGAGGACGGAGGTGAGCCCGACTTCACACGCGGAACCCTTGAAGGGGACATCGGTGCTGGAGACATCACGTTCTACCGTCTGCAATGCGACAGCGACGGCAACCTCAGGTCATACATCGCAGAAGGCGAGGTCCTGCCCGTGAGGACAAGGTCCTTCGGAGGAATAGGGGTGTTCGCGATTCCTGAGATGGGACGTTTCTACCGCCATGTCCTGATCGAGAAGAGATTCCCGCACCATGGTGCCGTGGCATTCGCGCATTGCGCGAAGTCCCTGTTCGAAGTGTTCAGGTATCTTGGAGTGAACGATATTTCCTATAATCAGCCGAAGGATCTTCCTTATCCGACGGAGAATCCCTGGTCCTGATCCAGGACAGCAATCCTGTCCCTGGGAATGGAGACTGATACGAAGGAGCCTGCATCGGACGGTGCGGGCTTCTTCCTTGTCATGACCAGTATCGGACAGCCTTTGTAGGAAAGCCTCACAAGGTAGCCCGAACCCGTGTATTCATGGCTTTCCATGGATGCGCCCTTAAGGATGATGTGGGGCTCCAGGGAAACCGGATTTCCGATGATGGCATCCTCAGGGCGGAAGAACAGTGTTTTTTCTGAATCATAACCATCAATACAGGACATCGGAATTGCCGAACCTTCTCCTGTGAAGAAAGCGGTGAAGAGGTTGGACGGGTGTCTGTAGAGTTCCTCCGGCGTTCCGGCAGCCTCAAGTTTTCCGCCTCTCATGATCATGATCCTGTCCGCTATGGCGAAGGCCTCCTCCCGGTCATGGGTGACATAGAGCATCGTGATTCCGGTCCGGTCATGGATCTCTCTGATCATGGTCCTGAGTTTCTTCCTCAGCGGGGCATCCAGAGCCGACAGGGGCTCGTCAAGAAGCAGCATGCGCGGTTTCGCCGCGACGGCACGCACAAGGGCTATCCTTTGGGCCTCTCCGCCGCTGAGCTCATGCACCTGCCGTTTTCCATAGCCGGCAAGGTCAACCATCTCGAGAAGACTTTCGACCTCCGCATGCTTTTCGGATTCGGGCACATCCCTCATCCCGTACATGATGTTCTTCTCCACATCCATGGAAGGGAACAGGGAGAAATCCTGGAAGACCATGCCGATCCTGCGTTTCTGTATGGGCATGCATGTGATGTCCTGACCGTCGAGGAAAACCTGCCCCGAGACGCTGCCGTCCGTGCCTGAGATCGCTCCCAGCAGTGTGGACTTGCCGCTTCCCGACGGGCCCAGGATGCACATGAGCTCACCTTCGTCCACCGAGAAGGAGATGTCCAGCGTGAAGTGGTGGAAGACCCTCCTGAGGTCCCTGCATTCAAGATACGGCATTATCGTCACCTCCTGTCTCTCCTATGGCGAAGACGATGATGGCGATCGTCAGGAGAATCACGGCCAAGGCTGATGCGCCCTGGTAGTTGTACTGGTTTATCATCTTGTAGATAAGGATCGGAATCGTGGTCACACGGCCCTCGCTAAGCGCCAGCGTGGCGTTCACTTCTCCCAGCGACAGCGCGAAGGAGAATGCGAATGCCCTTCGCCTGTACGGTTTCAGAAGAGGTCTTTCTATCAGCCTGTAGGCTTCCTTCCTGTCCCCGCCCAGTGTTTGTGCCGCAAGCGCAAGCCTTTCGGGAATACGCCTTGCTCCGGGGACGATGGAACGTACCGCGAACGGCAGGACCACCACGGTGTGTGCGGCAAGCACAATCACATAGGAAGTGACGGTGTTGCGCACCGGCATCCTTGCCACCATGAACGAGAATCCCAGTCCCATGGACACCGATCCTATGGCCATGGGAAGGGATGTCAGCAGAGTGGTGGAACGTGACTTGGTTCTGACGGCTCCCATGGCTATAACGGATGCCATGTTCGTGGCTATGAAGGCGGATGCGGAAGCGACAAGAAGACTGTTCAGCACCGCGTTAAGGCTTGTGGCCGTACCGGACCTTGAACGTGCCGCAATGGCGGTCCATGCCTTGAGCGTGAATGACCCGTCCTTGGTGAAGAATGCCCTGTAGAGGATGGACAGCATTGGCGGTGCCATGAACAGGAAAATCACTAGGGATAGGACAATAGCCAGGACACGTGTATTCCCTGTTGCTCTCAACAGTACATGCCGTCTTCGCGAGACCCGTTTCTCCTCGCGGCCGTAGCCGGTGATGACCAGCAGGATGACCATGATGATGAACGAGAATATGGCCAGGGCCGCCGATGAGGCCGGGTTCACATCCGTGTATGTCCTCTTGTAGATTTCGGCCTCCATGGTGAAGTACCTGGGGTTCCCGCCGAGGCTCATGACGATCAGGAAGGACGGGAAGCAGAAGAGGAATATCAGCGTGAATGAAGCCAGGAGCATACCCCATGTCTTGGGCAATGTGATCCTGAAGAATGTCCTGAAACCCGATGCACCGAGCAATTCCGAAGCTTTCTCTTCTGTATCGGGCATCGATGACAGTGCCGACGTTATCAGAGAGAAAGCCACGGGGAAGTTCAGGTAGACATGGGCCAGGATGATGGCCTTGAAGGAGTAGAGTATCTTCACCGACCATCTTCCGCCGCTTACGGCCGCAAGGGCGCTGTTGACCATGCCATTGTTACCGTAGTAGATCACGAATCCCAGCACCGCCAGAACCGCCGGCAGGGCGAACGCCGCGTCGCTCATGGTCAGGATGGCCCTTCGTCCGAAGAACGTGTACCTGGAGAAGAACACCGCGAACGGTATGGCAAGCAGGACCGAGAGTAGGGCGCTTAGGAACGATTCCCAGACCGTGAAGCCCAGAAGCTTCCATGTGTACGGATCGGCGAACGTTTTCAGCGGCTCTCCGGATGATGTGAACGCCTTAAGGAAGACCGCGCCCATGGGCAGGATGAACACGACGGCCGTGACAATGAGGGCCGGCAATGCTTTGCGTCTGTAGAAACCGTCGTGTCCGGTCATAGTGTCATTTCACCACCGCATCGGTCCAGGCATCGAGCAGCTGCGCCGCCTTCTCGGATGATCCCGTGAAGATCTTCTCCGGAACAGGAGCGTAATCGTAGGCCTCCGGAAGGTCGATGGTCGAGTTCACAGGATACATGGAATTGGCGTTTGCAAGGTCGATCTGAGCCTCTGTGAGCAGGAAGTCGATGAAGGCCTCCGCCTCTTCCCTGTGCTTTGTACCCTTGACGATTCCCGCCGCCTCGATGGTCGCCTCATGGCCTTCGGTGAACAGAAGCGCCTGATAGCGGGTGGTGTCCTCCCACATCACATGGTAGACGGGGCTTGTGGTGTAGCTGATGACCAGAGGGGCCTCGCCCTCGGTGAAAAGACCGTAGCCTGCGGACCAGCCCGATGCCATGGTCAGCGCGTTGTCGGCCATGGTCCTCCACCATTCGATCCACCAGTCGCCCAGCGCGTTGTAGGTCCACATCAGGAGTCCGGTTCCGACGGAACTTGTCCTGGGATCGATGAGGATGACCTTGTCCCTGTATTCGTCATCGACCAGGTCACCGAGGCTTGTGGGCGGATTGATTCCGGATTCGGTGTCCCAGACGAACGCGAATGCACCGTAGTCATACGGGATCAGGCGATGCTCCGGATCGAACACGTACCGGGAATCGATGGTGTCCAGGTACGGTGAATCGTAGCTTTCCAGCAGGTCATATGCCTTGTCCGCGATGTCGTCGGTGATTCCGAGTATGACATCGCAGCTTGTGCCGGAGCCTTCGAGACGGACCCTGTTGACAACCTCCACTGCGGCGCCTGCCGCCACAAGGTTCACCTTGATTCCGGTGGCTTCCTCGAAAGCGGGGATCACGGAACCGGCCGCGCCCCAGTCACCGCAGAATGTGTCGTAGGCATAGACTGTCAGGGTCTTCTGCCCCTGGCTCTTCTCGGAGACTGACTGTGAGAATACGAGACCTGCAGCAACAACAAGAACTGCAAGGACGGACAATACCTTTTTCATGAAAGGCCTCCAATGGAAAAAAGATTTGTCCTAAGGGAATCGGTAAGAAAAACGTCGTTCCTACGCCGGCATTACCCGGATCAGGTTCGAGGGTATGTTCTCAGGCCCCGCGGGCCACCCCTAGACATCACAAGCTTAGTCCAGTTGCCGTTTATAATCAATATCGGCACCTGCGTTTCCATTAAAAAGGACTAAACCCAAGTGTTCCTATGTACTAAAGCGAACGAATGGATTATAACGGGAGCCATGAAGAGAATAGTCACGATTCAGGATGTTTCATGCGTAGGGAAGTGCTCGCTGACAGTGGCGCTTCCGATCATATCGGCAATGGGGGTCGAGACCGCGATCGTTCCGACGGCGGTCCTTTCGACGCACACGATGTTCCAGGGGTTCACGTTCAGGGACCTCACGTCGGATATCGAGCCCATCATGGCGCATTGGGAGAAGGAAGGTTTCAGGTTCGACGCCGTCTATACCGGCTATCTCGGATCCTTCGAGCAGATCGACCTCATGCACAGCATGTTCTCCAGATTCGGCAAGGATGCACTGAAGATCGTGGACCCCTGCATGGCCGACAACGGCAAGCTCTATCCGGGCTTCACACCCCAGTTCGCAGCCAAGATGGCGGGACTGTGCGCCGATGCCGACATCGTGGTTCCGAACCTCACGGAGGCCAGCTTCCTGCTGGACATCCCGTATGTCGCTTCCGGATACGACAAGGCATATGTCGTGGATCTTCTCAAGAAGCTTGCGGGACTCGGAGCCAAGCAGGTCGTCCTGAAGGGAATCGAGTTCAAGAAGGACCAGGAAAACCTCAAGGGTGTCAGGGGTAAGATAGGTATTGCCTCATACAATTCCGAAAACGGAACGGTTTCGTGGTATTTCCACCGCAAGATGCGCCAGAGCTTCCATGGAACCGGAGACATCTTCGCCAGCGTCCTCACCGGTGCCCTGGTCAGAGGCCTGAGCCTTGAGCAGTCCTACGCCCTTGCCGGCGATTTCGTCGTGGAGTCCATAAAGCAGACGCTGTCGCATGAGGACCACAACAACTACGGCGTGGACTTCGAGGCCGCATTCCCCATGCTGCTCAAGCGCCTTGCGAAAGAGACGAAACCCAAGACAGGGAAGCTGTTCCAGAAATAATTATAGGTAAACTGAATCTTCCGGACGGAAGACGACTTTGGGGACATCTCCGAGAATTCGTGAGATATCCTTTGTCTTATGTCCCATGATCCTCAGAAGGTCGGACGAGTTGAAACCGGTGATCGCCTTGAGGATGACCGAACCGGACGGGCTTCTGACCTCGATCACATCGCCCACATTGAAGACTCCGCCGACATCCGTGATTCCGGAAGGAAGGAGCGACTTGTGTCCCACGGTCAGAGCGTCCTCCGCTCCGGAGTCGACCGTAAGGTATCCCGATGCCGCCGTGTTGAGGATCCATCTCTGTCTCTGGGCCAGCCTCTTCTCGGGAAGGATGTAGGTTCCGATCTCCTCTCCGCCGACGGACCTGAGCAGGGCGTCCTTCTCGTAGCCCGATACTATCATCGTGCCGCAACCGGCCTTCTGCGCGATCTGCGCGGCAAGGAGCTTTGTCTTCATTCCTCCGGTGGAGAAGGTGCTTCCGGCTCCCTTGGCGTAGCCGAAGACCTCGTCCGTGATTTCCTCGATCTCGTTCAGTCTTACGGCTTCAGGATCCGTCTTGGGATTGCCCGTGTAGACACCGTCGATGTCGGTGAGGAGGATGAGCAGGTCGGCATCGGTCTTGGACGCCACGTATGCGGACATCCTGTCGTTGTCGCCGAACACGCTGTTGATCTCGGATGTGGATACCACGTCGTTCTCGTTGAACACCGGGACGACCCCGAGCTGCAGCAGTGTGGAGACGGCGGCGCGCATGTTGTTGTAGCCCGTCCTGTTGTTCAGGACGTTCCTGGTGATCAGGACCTGGCCGCAGAGCATGCCGTGCTTTGAGAACGCCTGCTGGTAGGCCGTCATGAGAAGCGGGTTGCCGATCGCCGCGCACGCCTGCCTGAGCGGGATGTGCTTGACGGCGCTCGTGTGTCCAAGCGCCTTGGCTCCCATTCCGATGGCACCGGAGGAGACGAGTATGACGTTGTATCCGTCCTTCCTGAGCTGTGCGACCTGGTCGGCGATGTCGCGGATGCGATCCTTGTCTATGCCTGTCTTTGACGAGAGCAGGTTTGTTCCCACCTTGACGACTATGGTCCTGATGCTTCCGAGGTTCCTCATATGGCGAGCTCCTTGTGATGGAAGCTCTTCCCGTCGGGTCCGGAGTATTCGGCCACGGTCTGGCTGTCGCCTGTGAGTATCCATTTGGTGGTCATCAGGCCGTCGAGTCCGACGGGGCCCCTGGCGTGGAGCTTGGATGTGGAGATGCCGACCTCGGCCCCGAGTCCGAACCTGAAGCCGTCTGCGAACCTGGTGGAGCAGTTGACGAACACGTCCGCGCTGTCGACATTCGCCGTGAACAGGGCGGCGGCCGCCTTGTCCCGGGTCAGGATGGCGTCCGTGTGGTGCGATCCGTGGCTGCGGATATGGTCTATGGCCTGCTCTGTGGAATCGACGACTTTGACGGCGCATTCAAGAGCAAGGTATTCGGTATGGAAATCGTCCTCCGTCGCGGGAACGGCACCTTCCATGTACGACAGCGCACAGCTGTCCGCATGGATGGTGACTCCTTTCTCCCTCAGCGCCGCATTCAGGCGGGGGAGGAAGGACTGCGCGATGTCCCTGTGGACAAGGAATGTCTCCGTCGCGTTGCAAGCGGCCGGATACTGGACCTTGGCATCCACACAGACTGGGATCGCCTTGTCCTGGTCGGCATCGCGGTCGATGTATGTGGCGCAGATCCCGTCGGCATGGCCTATGACGGGAATCCTGGTGTTGTCCATGACGTGTCTGACGAACGCATTGGATCCCCTGGGGATCAGGAGGTCCACATAGCCTTCGGCCTTCAGAAGGACATCGACATCCTCATGGCTTTCGATTCCGAGTATCCAGCCGTCCCCGAAGGAGAAAGGAAGGGTGGCTTCCTTTATCACCTCGACCAGGGCGCGGTTCGTAAGCCTGGCTTCCTTACCGCCTTTGAGTATGATTCCGTTGCCGGACCTCAGAGCAAGACCTGCGATCTGAACAAGGGCATCGGGCCTTGCCTCGAAGATCATTCCTATGACACCGATGGGGAAGGTACGCTTCTCCAGGATGAAACCGGGATCCAACTCACGCTTCTCACGTGTCTGTCCGATGGGGTCCTTCAGGTTGGAAAGCTCCTTGAGTCCGGTCGTGACGGACCTGAGCTTCTCCTCTGTGAATGCCAGTCTGTGGAGGATGGCATCGTGGATGCCGGCTTTCCCTGCCGCTTCAAGGTCCAGTCTGTTCTGACTGAAGATACTGTCCTTGTTCGCATCAAGCGCCTGCGCAACGGCAAGAAGCGCCCGCTTCCTCTCGTTGTCGGAAGAGGATGCCAGAACGGTGGCCGAATTCCTCACTGTCGCAAAAGAATCAAACAGTCTGTCCATTTGTCAGGCCTTCTTCTCCAGCTCCTCGGATTTCCTTGAAGCCGCCTTCACGGCATTGATGACAGCGCTCCCGAACCCTCCTTCAGTGAGGGCGGCCACACCTTCTATGGTGGTTCCCTTCGCGGAGCAGACCATTGTCTCCAGTTCCACGGCATTGCGTCCCGTGGCTTTCTGGAGGTGCGCCGCGCTGAGCATCGTGTCGGCCACTATGGACAGGGCCTTGGGATAGGGGATGCCTTCCATCACACCGCCCATGGCCATCTGGTGCATGAGCTCGAACATGTATGCGATTCCGCTGCCCGATATTCCGATGAATGCAGAGAATAGGTTCTCGTCCAGCTCGAATGCGGTTCCCACCGATAGGGCGACACCCATGGCGAGTTTCTTCTCGTTGTCCGACAGTGCCGGGGCACAGGCCACAGCCGTAACGGCGTGCCCGACCTTGGCAGCGATGTTGGGCATGAAGCGGACGACCTTGTTCGTCTTGAGGTTCTCCGAAAGCTTCTCAAGTGTGACGCCGGCGGCGATGGAGATGAAGAAGCCGGGCTGAAGGGCCGCCAGGTCGTTCCATAGCGACGGCAGCACCTGCGGCTTGACGGCGATGACGACTATATCGGATCCCTTGGCCTGTTCCAGGGAATCGAGGACCTCGACGTTGTCCTTGCCGTAGGCGATATCCTCCGCGCACATCCTGTTGCTGTCGTAGAGGCAAAGCGAGATCCTGCTGTTTTCGGACAGCGCTTCCGAGAAAGCGCCGCCCATGTTTCCTGTTCCGATTACGGATATCCTGACGGACATGAGCCCTCCCCGGTGCAATGCACCTTTGTCGAATCCATCTACTAAAATACCATATCAGGACATCCGATTGCAATTTCCGTCGGGGACTATCAGAATCCCTGTGCGCACATGGCGTCGGCGACCTTCCTGAAGCCGGCGATGTTCGCGCCCTTGATGTAGTCTATGCTTCCGTCGCTCTGCTTTCCGTCACGCACGCAGGCATCGTGGATGTCGACCATGATCCGGTGCAGTTTGGCATCGACCTCCTCGGCTGTCCAGGAAAGGTGCTCCGAGTTCTGGCTCATCTCGAGACCGGAGACGGCGACACCGCCTGCGTTGGCCGCCTTGGACGGTGCGACGGGGATTCCCGCTTCCTTGAAGACCTGGACGGCTTCGGCCGTGCAGCCCATGTTGGATGTCTCGATGATGTACTTCACGCCGTTCTTGACCAGGGCCTCGGCATCCTCCTTGCGCATCTCGTTCTGGTATGCGCACGGCATGGCGATGTCCACGGGAACGTTCCAGGGTCTCTCTCCGGGGAAGAACTTGGCGCCGAATGTCCTTGCGTAGCCCGCCAGGTCGCCGCTGTTCATGGCACGCATCATGAGCATGTAGTTCCACTTGTCCTCGGTGTTCACGCCGGCCTCGTCAAGGACGTAGCCCTTGGATCCGGAGATCGTGATGACCTTGGCTCCCATCTGCGTGGCCTTGATCGCAGCACCCCAGGCGACGTTTCCGTAACCGGAGATCGATACCGTCTTGCCCTCGATGGTGTCGCCGAAGTCCTTGAGGAGTTCCTGGGCGTAGTAGAGTGCGCCGTAGCCTGTGGCCTCGGGTCTGATCTTGGAACCGCCCCAGCTGATTCCCTTGCCCGTCAGGACGCCGGTGTTCTCGTTGCGGATCTTGCGGTACATGCCGTAGAGGAATCCGATCTCACGTCCGCCGACTCCAACATCGCCTGCGGGTACATCCGTATCGGGACCGATATGCCTGTATAGCTCGGTCATGAAGGCCTTGCAGAAACGTCTGATCTCATCGTCGGACTTGCCTTTCGGGGAGAAGTCAGAACCTCCCTTTCCGCCGCCCATGGGCAGTGTGGTCAGGGAATTCTTGAATGTCTGCTCGAAACCGAGGAACTTGAGTGTGCCGAGGGAGACGTTCGGATGGAATCTGAGACCGCCCTTGTAGGGACCGATGGCGCTGTTGAACTGGACACGCCAACCTCTGTTGACCTGGATCTCGTGGTTGTCGTCCTCCCATTCGACCCTGAACTGGACGACCCTTTCCGGTTCGACGATCCTGTCGAGGATCCTGTTCTTCAGGTACATGGGGTTGGAATTGACCGTATCGATGATCGAAGCGACGATCTCGCTTGCCGCCTGGATGAATTCAGGCTGGTCCGGGTTCTTTCTCTTGAGCTCCGCCATGAATGAGTTGTAATCGTACATGTTGTTCCCCTCCATACACTTAGTTTTCCGTAAATTGATTTACAAAAAACGCAAGCCTTCCATTTTGTTGAATCAGAATGAGTTAATCCATTCTGACCTGATTTTTCTATGGTGATATCACTTTTCGGTATATTTATGCAATAGGGTTGCGCAAAAAATACATGTAAAATTGCTGTATTCCAAAACCGTCGTTGATGTATATTATAGACATGGTCTAGGACCATGGATTTCCCGATAAACGATATGAGCCGCAAAGACTTCGCCGAAAACATATGCAGGTACCTCGATGACCCGACCGTGACACTCGTCTTCCCGACCGAGAACACGGCCAGGCACTGGCTTTCCTCCTACGTGCGCAAACGCGGCAGGAGCGTGCTTGCACAGAGGGCCCTGGCGTTCGATACGTTCAGGTCCATGTTCGCTCCGGAGCACCCGGACAGGAAGCCGTCGGACAAATACCACAGGCTTGCGTTCGTCACCGCTTTCCTGGACAGCCGGAAGACGGGGATGAACTACCTCTACCGGGACTCGCTGTACGGATACAGGTTGCGTTTCGTCCCGTTCCTGACACGCATTCTTCCGTCCCTTTCGGAGATGGACGGCACCGTGGTTGAAAGCAGGGAGATCCGCAGGGACCTTGAGATCCTGAAGACGGCCTATGCGGCATACCTTTCCGGCTGTGCACTGTTCGAACCAGGATGGGAACCTCACAGACTCGGGTTTGCGGAGGGGAAGCTTTCGGGAAAATACATCCTTGTGGGCTATGATGCGGACATCCAGATGCAGATGCTGATGAAGGAACTGGGATCCGTTCCGCAGATAGGGTTCCTGAACAAGGAATGTTCTGAAAAGGCCGTATACAAGGAGTTTATCACGGAAGAGGCTGAAATCAGGGCATTGTTCCTCGAACTCCTGAAGCTCAGGAAGCAGGCGGTTCCCATCGAGGACATCATCCTGTCCACCCCTCGGATGGAGGTCCTCAGGCCCCGTCTGGAAAGACTGGGAACCGAGTACGGGGTACCGCTTTCCTTCATGAAGAGTCTCATGCTCAGGGAGACGGTTCCCGGCAGATATCTGTTCGCCGTAAGGCGGCTTATCAACGAGGACCTCTCGTTCAGGTCCATGGAGAACCTGTTGCTCAACTGCGCGCTTCCGTTCACCGACATGGAGGCCAACAGGTACCTCATCCGGTTCATGACGGACAACAACATCATGGGCGGAAGCACCGGCTTTTCCGACGACGTCCTCTACAAGGCATTGGGGCGTGAGGCATCGAAGAGCGATGCTGATGTCGCGGCTCGGGCATTCGGACTGTACAAGGACATGAAGAGCGCCCTGGTGGCCATAAAGCGTGCCTCCGACGGCGACGGACTGATCAGGGACATCCACGGTCTGACGGAGCTCCTGTTCGGCGTGGATGAGTTCTCATCGTCGTCGCCGCAGGACAAGGATGTGTACTCCTTCATGTTCGCCGAACTTGCGGGAATCAACACCGCCATGAAGGAATCCGGGATGTCCATGAAGGACATGTTTTCAGTCTTCATGGGTGAGGTTGAGGATCTCTCATATGTCGAGCAGGAAAAAAGGGATGGAATACGCATATACTCATACGGACAGGACCATCTGATCGATGTCCCGTGGCATTTCGTATTCGGCCTCAACGAGTCGGGTTCTGTAGTCCGCAAGGATGCGCTTCCATTCCTGGAGGACCATGAGGTCGGCGGGAACCGTGAGAGCTACGATGTGACCGATCGGTTGCTCGCTTACTACTGTTCATGCGGGGAAACCGTATGGATCTCCGGATCCGGGACATCGTTCTCAGGAGCACAGAGCCCGCCGTCGTTCTTCATCATGGACGGCGCCATCGAGGAGATAAAGAAACCCGTGCTGCCCGAGGTCTCCGGAAACGCGGACAAACAGAGTCTCGATATGGCCCGGAAGACATCCATGGCCCCGAGGGGAGCGGACCTTGCCGTTTCCGGAACGGGTCCCGTGAAGGACCTCTCCGGGATAAAGCTTTCATATACATCGATAAGCAACTACGCCAGATGTCCGTACCGGGCATACCTCCAGAGCGACCTCACGAAGGATGCCCCGACGGATTTCGAACCCTCCGAGCAGGACGACAAGGAAATCGGGTCCTTCCTCCACGGGGTGATCCAGAGCTTCATGGCCGCCCACTTCAACCGGCTCCTGGACGTCTCCCACCTGGACGAATACCACGGGGAGCTCGATGCCATCTTCCGCAGCGCACTCGGATCCTGCAGGAAGTTCGACGACCTGACCAGGCAGTGCATCTACGGCAACTACCTGGAACCTCTGAAAGGCATCCTGACAGGTCTGCTCGTGCCCGGTGCACGCAGGAAGACAGGGTTTGTCGGACCGTTCACTCCGCTTTGCAATGAACACAGGCTGGACGGAGACAGCTCATTCACAGGCTATGTCGATACCATCATCCGCGATGCGGAAGGGAACATCTACCTTCTGGACTACAAGAAGGGAAGCGGCGACGCCACATACCAGCTTGTCCTGTACAAACGCCTGTACGAACTAAAACCTCCTTACGGCACAGAGGTCGGGGACTGCTTCTTCTACTCGATGAGGGATTCGAAATACAAGGGATTCCAGAAGGATGCCTGGGCTGAGCAGGAGCAGAAGCTCGACCATGACATTGATGCCGTCAGAAACGGCTATTCGTCCGGCACATGGACCGCCACCCCAAGCAAGGAAGCCTGCGCGAACTGTGAGGAAAGGGGAATCTGCAGAAGGAGGTTCAATCTTCAATGACATTCGCTGAGATAATGAAGAAAGAGAAGTTCTCACCGAACCCCGAGCAGATGAAGGTCATAGAGTCCACTGCCAACACCGTCGTGTCCGCCGGAGCGGGCGCAGGCAAGACCGCGGTCCTTTCCTGGCGCTTCCTCCGCCTGGTCATGGAGGAGGGTGTGGGACCTGAGGAGATACTCACCCTCACGTTCACCAGAAAGGCCGCCAGCGAAATGCGTGAGCGTATCTACAAACGCCTGACGGAGGCCCGCGACAGTCTGGATGGCGATGTCCTCAGGAACTTCAGCCGGTCTTCGATCTCCACGCTGGACAGCTTCTTCGCGCAGGTCGTCAGGAGCGACAGCATATCCTACGGACTCCCGCGCGACATAAGCGTCATGAGCGATGACGAGCTGGAGGACATGGCCACCCGCCTTGCCCTCGGTTTCCTGTCTTCCCCCGACAATGCGGAGGAGGTGGGGGCGATCGCCTCCCTTCTCATGCCGTCCGGAATCATGGAAGGTTTCTTCCTTCCGGTGGCCAGGTCAGTCGTGCTGACCGGAGACTACGATGCACGCCGCATCTCCCGGTCCTTCCACGACGAGGTCGTCAGGGTCTACAGGAGGCGCAGGGATGACCTGGGCTCCATGCTGGACATGCTGGGCACCATGAAACTCACTCCGAAGTTCGCGGAGCAGTATGCAAGGATAAACGGACGCTTCCGGACGGAGACCCTGACGGAGGGCGATTACTTCAGTCTGGCCGGAGTCAGGGATGCAGAGGTCAAGGAAATCGTCGGTGACATAAAGAGGATACTTGGCAAGGACACCGGATTCAGCGTGCTCCAGGACATAGCGAACGGCAGTACTGAAGTCCCCATGTTGCAGAGCGCCGTGGAGAAGTTCAGCGCCATGCTCAACTCCGAGAAGAGACGCCTCGGCAAGCTCACATTCGACGATGTGGTGGCGGTTTCCGTCAGCGCCCTGAGGGACAACCTGGAGCTGCGTTCCATCTTCAAGAAACGCTTCCGCTTCATCATGATCGACGAGTTCCAGGACAACAACTCCATCCAGAGGGACCTCCTGTACCTCCTTGCCGAGAGGAACGACCTTCCTGGAGAGGCAGGACGCATCCCGACCGTGGATGAGCTGGAGCCGGAGAAGCTCTTCTTCGTCGGTGACGAGAAGCAGTCCATCTACAGGTTCAGGGGAGCCGATGTATCCGTATTCAGACACCTCCAGGAAGAGATCGGTCGCAATGGCAACTCCCTTCAGTTGAGCACCAACTACAGAAGCAACAGCAACCTGATAGACCACTTCAACTATGTTTTCAGCAACGTTCTTTCGGATTCAGACCATGATTATGCTGCCCGCTACGTGCCCATACAGGCCGGTAGGGGCAGCGCTGACTGCAGGATCCTGTTCGCCGTCTACAACCGCGACGACATAGAGGACCCCGACATGGACAGCGGTATCCTGGAGGCCGAGGCCATAGGCGACTACTGCACGCGAATCCTCACCACGGACGAATTCGCCGTCGGCGGCAAGAAGCCGGAACCGGGCGATATCGCCATCCTGTTCCGCTCCGGAACCAACCAGATGAACATAGAGAAGGCCCTCAAGCGCAGGGGGATCCCGTACCAGATCGCAGAGACACGGTCCCTCATGCTCGATGCCGTCGCAAGCGACTTCTACTGCCTTCTGAACTGCATCCTGTACCCCGAGGACAGGCGCAGCCTCATCGCCCTGCTGAGGTCCCCGTTCTGCGGCATGTGCGACAGCAGCATAACCGCCCTTCTGGCCGGCGGGGAGGTCCCGGAAGTGGACAAGAAACGTCATGAGGTCTTCACCGGGTTCTTCGATTCCCTGAAAGCCAGGGCATTCAGGCTGACCATCCCGCAGCTTCTTGAAGAGATCTACATCAACGGCGGCTACAAGGCCCATCTCCGGAAGGACGCCGACAGCAGGACGTTCACCGAGCATTACGAATACCTGTACTCCTATGCCGTCGCCTATGAGTCGGAAGGCAGGTCTCTTCCCGACTACGTCAGGTTCCTCCGCACATACATGGGCTCCAGCAAAAAGCTTCCGGATGTGGAGGTCCTGCACAAGGACCGTTCCGGAGTCCAGGTCATGACGGTGCACAAATCCAAGGGACTGGAGTTCAAGGTCGTCATCTACTGCGGGACCGGAAGCAAGACGGGCAGCGACAGGGCCGGTCTGGTCTTCAGGTACAACGGCGAGCTGGTCGCCTCCGAGAACAAGCGCATCCAGACTGTCCTGGAGAACGAGAGGAAGGAGATGGAGCAGGCCGAGCTCAGGCGTCTGATGTACGTCGCACTGACCCGTGCCATGGACCATCTGATCGTCATGGGCGGCTACAACATCAGCCAGGCCGGCGAGCTTTCCAGCACGGATGTATTCCTTTGGTATGCCGATGCAATCGGTTTCGACCCTGCATCCATGACCTGCAGCAGCCCTGAGGTTGCAGTGGAGGATATTTCAAAGACCAGGCTCCTCAGGCACTCCGACGGCAAGGATGAAGACAAGTCCGTGGATGAGGACCTGACAGTGTTCGTGTCGAAGACCAGGAAGGTCAGCGTCACGGGATCCGCGGACCATGAACCGGAAAAAGGGGAGACTCCGGAAGACCCCGTCTACTGGCCCGGACTGAAGAGCTATGAGGCCGACCGGATCATCAGTGAGCTCGGAGCAAACGACAAGTTCGGAACCCTCTGCCACCTGCTTCTGGAGAAGCGCATGGGTAACGATCCTTCCTACAGGGATGTGGAATGCACTTTCGGCGGCACGGATGCCCGCAACATGGCCATCCTGGATCAGGCACGTACTTTCGCGGACGTTTTCTTCTCCAGCACCTTCTTCGAAAGGTATGTGAAGGGACATGGAACGAAGCAGGAAGTGAGGTTCTACACACCTGATCCCGGGGATCCCGACGTGGTTGTGGAGGGGGTCATCGACCTGGTCGTGTTCGGGGATGACTGCAATCTCGTGGTGGACTACAAGACGGACCGTTTCAGGAATCCGGAGATGCACAAGGCACAGGTCCGGACATACATCCGGGTGGCCGAGGAACTGTTCGGGAAGAAATGCCTCGGTACGCTGTTCTATCTCAGGGACGGGAGCACTTCCGGCTTCTGGGACCGCGACGGGAATCCTGTCTGACAACTGCTCCTTGACGCCATATCGCTGTAGCGATACAATTGTGGGTGGCAGGAATTCATATATGGTTGTCTATCATGGTTCGGATCACATAATCGAGCATCCTCTTCTCAACGGCAGCAAGCGGACAAATGATTTCGGTCCGGGGTTTTATACGTCCGGGAGCATCGAACTGGCGAAGGAATGGGCTTGCGGCAGACAACAGGACGGTTTCGCCAATTCATATGAGTTGGAGATGGAAGGTCTTTCCATTCTCAGGCTCAATTCACCGGAATACAACATCCTGAACTGGCTGGCACTTCTTGCGAAGTTCCGCTCCTACTGGCAGAAAGGAAGTGTTTCTGAAGAAGCCAAGGAATATCTCGACAAGCACTTTCTGATCGATATTTCAGGATATGACGTGATAATAGGCTATCGTGCGGATGATTCGTACTTTTCTTTCGCACAGGATTTCGTGTCCGGTGCCATATCTGTGAGGAAACTGTCCGAGGCGATGCATCTGGGGAAACTCGGAGAACAGATTGTGCTTAAGAGTGAGAAAGCATTCAATCATATACGCTTCATAGGAGCCGAGCCTGCAGATGGAAGGATCTACTATGAGAAAAAGACTGTCAGAGACAGGGAGGCCCGCCGTTCATACCGCGAATCAAGGCAGCGGTATGACAGCAGCGGAGAGCTTTTCATGCTGGACATCATGAGGGAAGGAATCGGAAATGACGATCCGCGCTTACGATGAAGACTATGTGGCAAGTGCCCAGAGAATCCTGGGTGATGCTGTTGATTTCGCCGTCATGACTCTTGGCCTTGATCCTGATTCCTTCGGCTGGGCCTTTGCGGTATCGGCATGTTCGAAGCAGTTTGAAATCGGAAACCCGTCTTTTGTCGCAGGGATCAACGGCTGTGAGCTTGCCAGGATGGTTCTGGAAGAAACAAATACAAGTTACCCGGATGCCGAAGATGCCATGTATGTCGACAAGAGCACTGAGTACTGGAGCGGCTGGGCACTGGCGTTCTATCAATGGTACAGCAACCGTTCATTCATGGAGATCCTTTCGACTGTATCCCTGGCCGGCATCATGGAACTGTATCCCTTGTACCACGAGATGGACATCATGCAGTTCGTGGATAGGATGAGGATCGATCTTGAGGATGGGAATCCCGATACCAGGTTGAGAACCATGAGGGAGAACTGTGGTCTGTCCCAGTCCGAACTGGCACGCGGATCGGGGGTTTCCATCAGGCAGATCCAGTTGTTCGAACAGCGCCAGAGGGAAATCAACAGAACCTCGGTGGAGACAATTCTCCGTCTGGCCAAGTACCTCCATTGCACAGTTGAGGACCTGGTTGAAAGAGAGCTGTGATGATTGCTGAAGTCCAACCGTAGGATTCTCTACATAAACCGTTGTTTACATGGCTTTTTTGGAGAGATTTCTACCTAAACCAATGTTTACTTGGCAAATTTGGAGAGAATGACGAATCCCCGGCAGACTGAACTGACCGGGGATTCATTGTTTTTCCGAAAGGGATCAGAACTGGAAGCAGTAGCCGGTTCTGAGGGATGTGCCGAGCAGGGCCAGCGTGGCCATGGATGAGAGAGGTCCGAAGAAGAACCCGTCCTCATCGACCGTTCCGTACGAGGTGTACCAGGTGTAGCCGCCTACGGGGAAATCGATTCCCACGTAGATTCCGTGGGCCTGCTTGTCTCCGAACCAGTGCGAGTACTGGACTCCGAATGTAAGACCTGCGAACTTCAGGAAGGACTCCTCGATCTTCGGTTCCTCTTCGTAATAGACCCAGTTCTGGCTCTTGGTCTGGAGGTATGTTGCGCCGATCCTCAGGTCAAGGTCGTTGGCGGTGTTCTTGATCACGTCGAACGACACGAAGCCCTGGCCAAGCAGCCATGTGGTGGGGTGTGTGTCGGTCCTGTTGTTGGCCATCACGGCACCGGAGGCATTGACACCGACCTTGACGGTGTCGGAAACGCTGAATGCGGCGCCTCCGTTCATTCCCAGAACCGCGAAACCGACCTGGAAAGACATTGTCTTCGCGAATGCCACGCATGCGCAAAGCAAGATGCAGATGACAACGATTGCTTTCTTCATGAATGATTCCTCTCTCAGATTCTCGCAACTCCGGTGCGCCTTGCGGCATCGGCCACGGCCTTGGAGACAGCCGGGCATACACGCGGGTCGAAAGCCTTGGGGATGATGTAGTCCGCCGAGAGCTCCTCGTCGCTCACCAGTGAGGCAAGAGCCTCTGCCGCGGCGACCTTCATCTCCTCGTTGATATCGGAGGCCCTGACATCGAATGTGCCCCTGAAGATTCCGGGGAATGCCAGGACGTTGTTGATCTGGTTGGGATAGTCGCTTCTTCCGGTGGAGATGACCTTTGCTCCGCCTGCCTTGGCATCGTCGGGGAAGATCTCCGGTGTGGGGTTGGCGCATGCGAAGATGATCGCATCCCTGTTCATGGTCTTCACCATCTCGGTCGTGACCTGTCCGGGAGCGGAGACACCGATGAAGACATCGGCACCGACGAGCATGTCGGCAAGTGTTCCGGCCTTGCGCTGGAGGTTGGTCTTCTCGGCCATCTCCTCCTTTATCCAGTTCAGTCCGTCCCTGCCCTTGTAGATGGCGCCCTTGCGGTCGCACATGGTGATGTCCCTGAAACCGGCCGAGAGAAGCAGCTTGACGATGGCCACCGCCGCGGCGCCTGCACCGCTTGTGACGATCTTCACGTCCTCTTTCTTCTTTCCGACAACCTTCAGGGCATTGGTCAGACCTGCGAGTGTGATGACGGCCGTACCGTGCTGGTCATCGTGGAAGATGGGGATGTCGCACTTCTCCTTGAGCTTGCGCTCGATTTCGAAGCAGCGCGGAGCACTGATGTCCTCGAGGTTGATTCCGCCGAAGGAACCGCTGATGTTGTAGACGGTGTTCACGAACTCGTCCACATCCTTGGTCCTGACGCAGAGCGGGAAGGCATCGACATTGCCGAACGACTTGAACAGCACGCACTTTCCTTCCATGACGGGCATTCCGGCCTCAGGGCCGATGTCACCGAGACCCAGGACTGCGGTTCCGTCCGTGATGACGGCACAGAGGTTCCATCTCCTGGTGAGCTCGTAGCTCTTGTCGATGTCCTTCTGGATCTCCAGACAGGGCTGGGCGACTCCGGGTGTGTATGCCAGTGAAAGATCCTGGGAGCTTGCAACGGGGACGGTCGAGATGACCTCGATCTTTCCCTTCCATTCAGCATGTTTCTTGAGTGATTCCTTTGCGTAATCCATTTATAACCTCTCCATGTGCGGTTGATGAGCCGCATTCACATAATAGAGAGTATTGTGGTCGTATTGCAAGTATTATATTTCGTTTTTGAACGATTTTACTCAAAATCAATCAAAAACGAACATTTTGATTCACTGTCTGTGCAACCTTGTCCAGACCAGGAGGACAGCGGCCTGTGTCTTGCCGTCGCGCACGGTTCCGTCAAGGACCATGTCCACGACCTTCTCGAGGTCGACCATCTCCACATTGATGGCCTCGTCGTCGTCAAGATCCCTCGCCCCGAAGGACAGGCCTTTGGCCCAGTACATGTGGATGACCTCGTCCGAGTACGCGCAGGTCGGATAGAACGGGCCCATGTATTCGAACTCCGATGCCGTAATGCCTGTCTCCTCCCTCAGTTCCCTCTGAGCGGCCGAAAGAGGGTCCTCTCCGACGTAATCGAGTTTGCCGGCGGGAATCTCCAGCAGCTCCGCCCTGAACGGGTAGCGGAACTGGTGTTCGACCGCGATGCGTCCCGTTTCATCCATGGCGACGACCGCCACCGCACCCTGATGCCGGATGTACTCGCGTGTGCTTTTCCCTCCGTTGGGGAGGATGATGTTGTCCCTGTACACATGGAGGAGCTTGCCGTCGTAGACATTGGTGGAGTCCACCTGTCTCTCCGTCAGGTCCATTTTGCAGAATGCTTCAGTCTGTTCTTTTTCCATACGGACAATCTACCGCCATAGCCGCGTTCAATCAAGCCCGTGCACCCAGTCGGATTTGAGCAGATAGATCAGGAAGACTATGGAAGAGATGGTCCAAGTCAGCGGATATGCCGCGAAAACAAGCTCGATTGTGTGCGATATGGACATCGCTACGGTGATGTACAGAACCCTGAATATGCACCATACACCCAGCATGACGAACATGGGGACCTTGGCTTTCCCCGCTCCGCGCATCACACCGGCGACCGAGTGGGAGAAAGCGAGGACGCAGTAGAAGAGCGATTCCACATGTATCTGCCTCACCCCGTACGCTATCACGGAGGGATCGCTGTTGAAGAGCCCTATCAGATATGGCGCGAAAACGAACTCCAGTAGTCCGATGGCTTGGGCTATGGCCATGCAGACGAGGATGCCGAACCTGGCGCCACGCCTTGCCCGCTCATGCTCGCCGGCACCCAGGTTCTGGCTTATGCAGGTGGTGAGGGAAGCCACGAATGCGTTTATCGGAATGAAGGCGAATCCCTCGATCTTGGCATAGGATCCGCAGCCTGCCACAGCCGTGGACGAGAACGTGTTGTAGTTGGACTGAACGAAAACGTTGGCTATGGCAATGACGGAGTTCTGGATGCCGCTCGGAAGGCCGTATCTGATGATCTCCTTCAGAAGCGGGACATCGAACCCTATCTTCCTGATGTAGACCTTGTAGACCTCGTTCGTACGGATCAGGCGGATCATGCACAGTACGAACGAAAGCGCCTGCCCGATCGTCGTGGCCGCCGCGGCCCCTCCCACACCCCAGTGCATGACCTTGATGAAGAAGAAGTCCAGCACGACATTTGCCGCCGACGAGATCATCAGATAGATCAGCGGATGGGTGGAATCGCCGGTGGCGTTCATTATCCCCATGGTGATGTTGTACATCACGCAGAAGAGTATGCCGAACGAATAAATCCTGAAGTACGTTATGGAACCGTCAAGGATGTCCTCTGGAGTACGCATCCATCCCAGGACCGTCGGCGTGAGCAGCACTCCTGCGACTGTCAGGAACAGTCCCGCGACAAGGCCGAAGGCCAGGTCGGTGTGGATGGCCTTTCCCATGCGTTCGTAGTCGCGTGCGCCGAAGTACTTTGCGATCACCACGCCGGCTCCGATGGCCAGGCCGCTGAAGAAGCCGACCATCATGAAGATCAGGCTTCCCGATGAGGATACGCTTGCCAAGGCCTGCGGTCCGAGCGTGTTGCCGACGATCAGAGAATCGGCGGCATTGTACAGCTGCTGGAAGAGGTTTCCCAGAAAGAGGGGGAATGAGAACTTGAGGATGTTCCTGCCCAGGCTTCCGCGAGTGAAGTCGAGCGTGCTTGTTCCGGATCCCATGACTGGAAGTATGTCACAAAGCCGGCACATAATGAATCCCCGGTCAAGTCGGCCGGGGATTTGTCATTCTCTCCAAATTTGCGAAGTAAACAATGGTTTATGTAGAGATCTCTCCAAATTTGCGATGTAAACAACGGTTTATGGAGAGAATCCTACGGCCGATCCTCAGCACATCTTCTTCTTGATGTCCGCAAGCCTGTTCAGGGCCTCGTAGAGGGTCTCGTCCTTCTTTGCGAAATGCAGGCGCACGATGTCGTTGACGTTCTCACGGAAGAACGATGTCCCGGGAACTGCCGCAACACCGACTTTCTCGGTCATCTCCACGCAGAATTCGACATCGGTCTGACCCTTCTTGAGATACGGGCCGATATTGGCCAGCACGAAATAGGCTCCCTGGGGATCGGTGTAGGGTATGCCGATGTCCCTGAGTCCATCGGTGAAGATCTTCTTCATGTGGGCGTAGTGCGCTCCGAACTCCTCGTAGTAGCTGTCGGGGAACTCCAGGCCGACGACGGCGGCCTCCATCAGCGGTGAGGCGGCTCCGACGGCGTTGAAGTCGTGGTACTGCTTGATCCTCTCCATGATCGGCTGCGGGGCGATGGCATAGCCCAGTCTCCATCCGGTGACCGAATAGGTCTTGGAAAGGCTGGAGCAGCTGACCGTGCGTTCCCACATGCCGGGGAGGCTGTTCATGTAGATGTGCTTGTGGCCTTCGTAGACGATATGTTCGTAGACCTCGTCCATGATGGCGTAGACGTCGTACTTCACGCAGAGGTCTGCGATGAACCTGAGCTCATCCATGGTGAAGACCTTGCCGCTGGGGTTGGACGGGTTGCAGATCAGGATGGCCTTGACTCCGGGGAGCTTGAATGCGTCCTCGAGCACCTGGCGGTCGAAATTGAACTCGGGAGGTACAAGCGGGACGAACACCGGCTCGCAGTCGGCCATGATGGTCTGGGCGTGGTAGTTCTCGAAGTAGGGGGAGAAGAGGATCACCTTGTCGCCGGGGTTTGTCAGGGCGAACAGGGTGTCGACCATGGCCTCGGTGGAACCGATGGTCACGACCATGTCGGTCTCGGGGTCGAGTGTCCGACCCATGAAACGTCCGGCCTTCTTCGCAAGGGCCCTTCTGAAATTGGGGGCACCCATGGTGATGGGATACTGGTGGGGGCCTGTTGCGGCGACCTCCGCAAGCCTGTCGGTCATGGCCTTGGGCGGATCGAAATCGGGAAAACCCTGGGCCAGGTTGATGGCGTTGTTGGCTATTGCGATCCTGGTCATCCTCCTGATGACGGAATCGGTGAAGTACTGGTTGCGTCTGCTCATCTCTTTCATGCGGATACCCCTTGTGAATTCCTTCCGAGGAGGAAGGCCTTTCTGTTCATCTCCACGAATTTCTCCGGGACACTGGTGGCTATTGTATCAAGCCACTGCTGTTCTGAGAAGTCGAAATGCCTGGAGAGCCTTCCGAGCAGCGCCAGGTTCACGGCCTTCTGGGAGCCCGCCTCGCGGGCGGCGGCAAGGGCATCGAAGCATTCGAATCCGATGTCCAGGGCACGGAGCTTTTCCTCAAGACCTTCCGGGTACGATGCCGCGCCGGTAATGACAGGCATCGGGTTGATCTGCTGGGTGTTTGTGATCAGAGTACCGCCTTTCTTCAGATATTCCACATATCTTGCTGCCTCCAGGATCTCAAACGAGATGATTATGTCCGCCTGGCCCTTGTCGATGACGGGGGAGTGGACCTTGTCGCCGTAACGCACGTATGTCACGACGCTCCCGCCCCTCTGGCTCATGCCGTGGACCTCGCTGACCTTCACATCCAGTCCTTTCTCCAGGAAGAGCTTTCCGAGGAGCTTGCTGGCAAGCAGGGTTCCCTGTCCGCCGACTCCGACAATCATGATGTTACCTGTCATATCAAGCCTCCTTCCCGATCGCGTTCTGCCTGCACAACTGCGCGCAGACGTTGCATCCCGTGCACTGTGTGGAGTCGATCACGGCCTTCCTGTCCACGATGCTGATCGCCGGACAGCCTATCTTCATGCATGCCTTGCAGCCTATGCACCTGGCGCTGTCGACGCTGAGAGGGCCGGGGTGCCTGACGGTCTTCAACAGGGCGCAGGGGCGTCTGGAGATTATCACGGAAGGCTCACCGCAACCGACTTCCTCCTTCACCGCAGTCTCCACCTCCGAGAGGTCGTAGGGATCGACGACCCTGACGCGCCTGATGCCCACAGCACGGCAGAGGGACTCCAGGTCTATCTTGGTGCACGGGTCTCCCTTGAGGTTGAAGCCCGTCGTGGGATTCTGCTGGTGGCCGGTCATTCCGGTTGTCGAATTGTCCAGGATGATGACCGTTGATGCGCTTTCGTTGTAGGCGATGTTCACAAGACCCGTGATGCCGCTGTGCATGAAGGTCGAATCGCCGATGACGGCGACGGTCTTTCCGGTCAGTCCTGCGGCACCGGCCTTGTTGAAACCGTGGATTCCGGAAACCGATGCTCCCATGCATATGGTCGTGTCGGTGGCATTCAGCGGTGCCGTGGCTCCGAGGGTGTAGCAACCGATGTCGCCCAAAACAGTGAGGTTGTTCTTCTTCAGGATGTAGTACAGGCCCCTATGCGGACAGCCGGCACACATCACGGGAGGTCTGCCGGGGATGGTCTCCTCAAGCTTGCCGCCTTCCGGGAAATCCATTCCGAGCTTTCTTGCTACTATGCCGGGCATGAGCTCATCGATGTTCCCGAACAGCTCCTTTCCTGTCGTTTTCACGCCTATTGAGCTGCAATGGGCTTCTATTATGCCATCCAGCTCCTCGACGACGATGACCTTTGACACCTTTGCGGCGAAGTCCTTTATGAGCCTGACGGGAAGAGGATTCACCATTCCCAGTTTCAGGACAGGGTACTTGTCGCCGCACACTTCCTTCACATAGTCGTAGCATGTGGATGCCGTGATTATACCGATCGATGGATCCGAACCGGATTCCACGCGGTTTATCGGAGAGGTCTCCGCCCATTCGGTCAGGGCCTGTGTCCTCTGCTCGACAACCGGATGCCTCTTCTTCGCCATGCCGGGCATCATGATGTACTTTGCTATGTTCTTCTCATAGGGCTTGTCCTTGATATCGGCCCTTTCCGAGAGTGCGACGGTGCTCTGGCAGTGCGCGATCCTGGTGCACATCCTTACGATGACCGGGGTGTCGAACTTCTCGGAGATATCATAGGCGAGCTTGGTGAAGTCCAGGGCCTCCTGCGAGTCCGACGGGTCCAGCATGGGGACCTTGGCGGCGATCGCGTAGTGCCTGGAATCCTGTTCGTTCTGGGACGAGTGCATGCCCGGATCGTCGGCGACGGCGATCACCATGCCTGCATTGACTCCGGTGTAGGAGATTGTGAACAGCGGATCGGCCGCAACGTTAAGTCCCACATGCTTCATGCCGCAGAAACTGCGCTTTCCGGCAAGGCTGGCTCCGAACGCCGCCTCCATGGCGACCTTCTCGTTCGGTGCCCACTCGGCATAGATCTCCGGATATTTGGCCGCGAACTCCGTGATCTCGGTGCTCGGTGTGCCCGGGTAGCTCGATACAAAGCCACAACCGGCTTCATAGAGGCCCCTTGCGAAAGCCTCGTTTCCCAACATAAGTCTTCTTTCCATATGCGTTCCTCCGTCAGCTCGTGATCTGCTGTTCGACAAGGTTGGCCGCCCTGTAGCGCTCGCGCAGGACAGGCTTCTCGATCTTGCCGGTCGGGTTCCTTGGGACATCGGCGAAGATGATCTTCCTCGGCCTCTTGTAGCGTGGAAGGTCATTGCAGAACTCCTCGATCTCCTCCTCGGTGCATGTCATGCCGTCCTTGATGGAGATGATGGCGGCAGCGATCTCCCCGAGTCTCTGGTGGGGAAGGCCGATGACCGCGACGTCCTTGACCTTGTCGTACTTGCGCAGGAAGTCCTCGATCTGGACGGGGTAGAGGTTCTCGCCTCCGGTGATGATGACGTCCTTCTTCCTGTCGACCAGGTAGATGAAGCCGTCGCTGTCCTTCTTGGCCATGTCGCCGGTGAGAAGCCAATCGCCCTTGAGTATCTCGTCGGTGGCTTCCCTGTTCTTGTAGTAGCAGTCCATGACGCCGGGGCCCTTGACGGAGAGCTCTCCGACTTCCTCCGGGCCGACCTCGGTCTTTCCGTCCTCGCGGACGATCCTGGCTTCCCAGAGGTAGCCGGGGATGCCTATGGCTCCGACCTTGTCGACGTTCTCCACTCCGAGATGGACGCAGCCGGGACCGATGGATTCGGACAGGCCGTAGTTGGTGTCGTACTGATGGTGAGGGAAGACCTTGAGCCAGCGCTTGATGAGGCTTGGCGGAACAGGCTGTGCGCCGACATGCATCAGGCGCCACTGG
The DNA here is from genome assembly GCA_045116915.1 of Sphaerochaetaceae bacterium. Taxonomy (GTDB): domain Bacteria; phylum Spirochaetota; class Spirochaetia; order Sphaerochaetales; family Sphaerochaetaceae; genus UBA9732. The sequence continues at coordinate 34,208 of JBGUMQ010000061.1, forward strand.
CTGAGCAGGTAGTCGTCCAGGTTGATGCGTCCGCTGTCGATCGCATCCAGGATGTCCTGCACCCATGGTACGAGCAGCCAGACGATGGTGCATTTCTCCTCCGTGACTGTCCTGAGGATCCACTCCGGCTTGATGCCCCTGAGGATGACGGCCTTGCCTCCTGTCATGAGGCTGCCGAACCAGTGCATCTTGGCGCCGGTGTGGTAGAGCGGCGGGATGCAGAGGAAGACATCGTCCTTGGTCTGGCCGTGGTGGTTCTGCTCTGTCAGGCATGAGCAGTAGAGGGCCCTGTGCCTGTGCAGGATGGCCTTGGGGAAGCCGGTGGTTCCGGATGAGAAGTAGATGGCCGCGTAATCGTCCTCGGTGAGGGCGATCGGCGGTGCCTCGGTCGATGTGAATCCCATGACCTTAAGGCAGTTTTCCGTGTAGGACGGGCCGTCGTTTCCGACATAGAACATCGTCCTGACCTTGGGGATGTCGTCGGCGATGGCGTCCATCCTGGCGACGAACTCGGGTCCGAAGACAAGGATCTCGACATCGGCCAGTTCGAGGCAGTATTTGATCTCATCGCTGGAGTATCTGTAGTTCATTGGGACGACTATGCATCCGGCCTTCAGGACTCCGAAATAGATGGGAAGGTATTCCAGGCAGTTCATCATGAGGATTCCGACCTTGGTTCCGCGCGGGGTCTCCCTGCTCAGAAGCAGGTTGGCGAAGCGGTTGGCCATCTGGTCGAAGGTCCTCCAGTTCATCTCCCTTCTGTAGGGGGAATCGGTCGCGCTCTCTATCAGGCTCGCCTCACGCCATGTGACGGCCTGGTCGCGTTTCTCGGACGGGCTGACCACGACAAGCGCCGTATCCTGCCCGTAAAGTCTTGAGTTCCTCTCGAGGAAATCGGTTATGACCATTGTCCATTCTCCTTGGATTTCTATATGGATATTTATGAACGTACATGACCATTAAGGCATCAAAAGCCTTTCAGGTCAATGAGAGGCAGATGGATGTTGTAATAAATTATAACATTTTGTTTGTATTATAACATTCTGTGCGGTGCTCCGGCCACCGAACCCCGGCGATTGAAACCGGAAGCTCAAAAACGGTAGGATTGACCCATGTCCCGAAAACAGGTGTCAATGGTAACCGACCTCACAAGCGGAAGCGTCGTAAGACAGCTTCTGGTCTTCTCCCTCCCGCTGTTCGTCTCCAACGCCCTCCAGGCCGTCTACAACATGGTTGACATGATCATCGTCGGCCAGTTCATCGGAGGTGCGGGCATGTCGGCGGTATCCATCGGCGGAGACCTGCTGCATCTGCTGACATTCGTGTCGATGGGATTCGCATCTGCGGGTCAGGTCATCATAGCCAGGAATGTCGGCGCAGGGAACAAGGAGGAAGTCAAGGAGACCATCGGAACACTCTTCACCTTCCTGCTTGCGGCATCGCTCGCCATCTCGTTCATCTGCTTTTTCGTACGCTATCCCATACTGGACGCTCTGAACACTCCGCCGGAGTCGTATGAATACGCCATGGACTACGTTGTGACATGCATAGTCGGGCTTGTGTTCATTTACGGTTACAACACCGTGTCCGCCGTCCTGAGGGGGATGGGGGACAGCAAGAGGCCGTTCGTGTTCGTCGGTATTGCGGCCGTCCTCAACATCCTCCTGGATTACCTGTTCGTCGTTGTTTTCAACATGGAGGTCTTCGGCGCCGCCCTGGCGACAGTCATTGGACAGGGCGTGAGCTTCGTCTCGTCGCTGGTCTACCTCTACATCAAGCGTGAGAGCTTCGGGTTCGATTTCAAGCTCAGGAGTTTCGCGATCCGTTCCCACACCTTGAAACCGCTGGTAATGCTGGGAGTCCCGATGGCCATACAGTCCGCCGCAGTCATGTTCTCCAAGCTGATCCTCACGGCGTGGATAAACCTGTCTGGCGTTGTCTATTCGGCTCTGGCGGGCATCTTCAACAAGGTGAACACCATGGGCGGAGTCGTCTCCATGTCGTTCACAACCGCCGGCTCTTCGATGGTCGGACAGAACCTCGGTGCGCGTAAATTCGAACGCATACCCCGGATCCTGGGCACCATCGCCCTGATAAGCCTCGGACTGTTCTCCGTCATGACGGGCATCATTGTCCTTATCCCTACACAGGTGTTCGGCATGTTCACGGGCGATGCCGCTGTACTCTCCATAGCCGGCATCCTGATAGTCCCGATTGTCCTTAACTTCTACGGTGCCGCCACAAGGAGCATAAGCTTCGCGCTTATCAACGGCTCGGGCAACACCAAGCTGAATCTGGCCGTGGCCATCATAGACGGAATCATCATGCGCATAGGTCTTGCGGCCCTGCTGTGTTTCGGAGCCGGAATGGGCAGTCTGGGCTGCTGGTACGGGGACGCGATCGCGGGCTTCATGCCGCTGGTGATCGGCCTTGTGTTCTATCTTTCCGGAAGCTGGAAGAAATGAAGATTGTGTCTGTATGCAGTTGAGTAATTGACCTTTATAACTGAATACAGTTAAAATTCACATATGAGACTCAAGGACTACATCTCGGAACAGAACCTGTCCATCGCCTCCATTTCCAGGGAATCGGGACTTCCGTACACAACCGTGAGCGAGCTCGTGAACGGAAGGAAAGCACTGGGGAAATGCAGTGCGGAGACTGTCTACAGGTTCGCCGCCACTCTTGGGACAACCGTGGAAAATCTTCTTGTCGCGGAGAGCGGCAGAGGATTCACCGACAGGTATTCGCTTTCAAGGGCGCAGAGCGTCTTCCTTGCGAAGAGGCTGTGGGATGAGAACGTCTACTGCGGGATGCGCATGGAGAACAGGAACGTCACGTTCCCGCAGACCAGGACGATCATAGAGGGGATAAACGTTCCGGGTGTCAGCCTGGACGACATCACCGCGATCCTGAACATGCGTGATGCCTGGAAACATGTCCTGAATTCGGTGGACGACAAGCTGGATGTCGCGTACATCTGCAAGCTCAATTCCTTCATCGCAAGGAACGAGGCCCTCGACTGGGGTGTCCTGAGATATGGAAGGGTGGGGATATCGGGAACCGGCCATGTCCCGCCTGTTCCTGTCCCGGCACAAGTGGAGGCCGATGTCCACAGGATCGTCTGTTCATTCGACAGCGCTACTGAAAGAGCCCTTGAACTGTTCTGCTACATCACGTACAACCAGCTCTTCTGGGACGGAAACAAACGGACCGCACTTGTTGCGGCCAACAAGCTGCTTGTCTCGAAGGGAAGCGGATTCCTTACCATAAAGGACCACGACATACCACAGTTCAATGTACTGCTCACACGGATGTACGATACAGGCGAGAACATGGAGTTGAAGCAGTTCCTGTGGTCGAATGCCATCACCGGCCTTGAACTTGACAATCTTGAACTTGATGGGAACGCTCAGAGCTGACGCCCTATCTTCTCCAGTATGTCCTTGTCGGCCGGAAGCCATTTGACGGAGTAGAGGTCATCCTTTCCGAGCCAGCTTGCGGACTGGGCTTCCTTGAGCGTCAGGTCGCCTTCGACGACAGTGCACCAGAAACAATCCATGTCCATGTGGAACTCTGGATAATCGTACTCCACGTGGGAAATAAGCTCACCGACATCGATCCGGGTATCCAGTTCCTCACGGATCTCCCTCTCCAGCGCCTGACGGGGAGTCTCGCCTTCCTCTATCTTCCCTCCGGGGAATTCCCACCAGCCCTTGTAGTTCCCGTAGCCTTTCTGGGTTGCGAATATCCTGTTGCCGTCACGTATCACGGCTGCCACGACGTGTATGTGTTTCATCTGTCTGTTCCTTTCCTTTTGTCGATACCCACTTCCGAAGCCACACTTATGATTCCGAAGAGCGGCAGCAGGAATGCCAGGAAATAGTATGGCAGATATGTGGCTGCCGGAATGCCGAAGCACAGCGCGACGAATGCACCGGAGCTTCCCCATACCACCGCAGGTTGCTGTATCGTTATCATCTCGCATATGGTCCTTGTGAACAATGCGTGGTCAAGACCCAGTCTGTCGAAGAACGACGAAACAACATTGTACGAGACTATGACACCAATGCTTCCGGACCCTGTGGTGAAGGCCATTGCTGCACTTATGATGTATGTGCAGATGTACAGGCTGACACGGCCCTTCACCAGTTTCGTGACGGGAGCAGACACCGTTGCCATGATATCTGTTTTCTTCAGCACAGCTCCCATTGCGAAGGCGAAAACCACCAGGAGCACGGTCTTCACCATGCTCAGCATGCCGCCCCTGTTGCAGATGGTATCGACAAGAGCGTTTCCGCTATCGATATTGAAGCCCTTGAAAAGCGGCACAAGTACAGAAACCAGGCTATCGTTCTGCAATGTCATGGAGACTATCACGGCGGAAAAGGTGCTCAGGACAAGCGGCAGGATTCCGGGAAGTTTCAGAAGCAGCGCCACCACAAGGACAGCAAGAGGAATCAGGGTAAGGACCGACGGGCTGAAGTTCTCTCCCAGAGAGGAGACAATCGCGTCCACTGATGAGAAGTCCGCCTCGTTCGCGGCGTATGCACGGCCCATGATCAGGAAAACCGCCAGCGATATGAGCAGGGCAGGTACAGCTGTGACCAGCATCAGCCGTGCATGGCGTCTGAAGTCCGCCTTTGCGATTGCGACTGTCGATACCGCGAAGTCCGACAGTCTGGAGAGCTTGTCGCCGAAGAAGGCACCGCAGAGCACAGCACCCAACGCAATTCCTTCGGGAATCTGCAGGCTCACGGCCATTCCCATGAATGCAATGCCGAGTGTTCCGCATGTCAGCCAGGATGAACCTGTCACCGTCGACATCGTTGCACAGATCACAAGCACGAGCGGAAGGAAGAACCTGGGGCTTATCAGTCTGAGTCCGAATGTGACCATGTACGGCACCGTCCCGCACTGCACCCATGAGGCAATCAGAGCCCCGATGGCCAGAAGAAGTGCCCACGGGGAACCGAGTACAGACCTGAGCATAGTCGGCAGGATGTCGGATGCCTTCTTTTCCAATGCAACGATTGCATACAAGGTGACGATGAGGGTGCAGACCATGAGCGGGATGAATGTCGGAAGATGCAGGACCAGGATGCCGATTATTATTACGGCAAGCAGCACTGCGAATACGATGACATCACCTTTCTTTCCCATCTCCGTTCTCCGGATATGATTCTACCGATTACCGTCATGCAGTCAATATGTCGATGTTTGACACAAAGCCCGGCATATAAGACAATACTCCCGTCGATCGGACCGTGGAATCATCAGGAGGGGGATATGACAGGATCATTCGGATGGGCATTCATAGGAACAGGAACACTGGCGAAAAAGGTCATCAGGGAGATTTCAGCAACCGGAAGGCACCGTGTCGTGTCCGCTTACAGCAGGAACCGTGAGAAACTCGAGGCCTTCTGCGAACCCTACGGGACGTATGCGGCAAAGTCGGTGGAGGATGCAGTCTGCCATGACGGTGTCGATGCCGTATACATCTCCGTCACCAACGAGAGCCATTACAGTATCTGCAGACAGTGCCTTGAACAGGGCAAACACGTCCTGCTCGAGAAACCTTTCACCATCAGTGCCCCCGAAACCGAATCCCTGCAGGAACTCGCCAGGGAGAAGGGTCTTTATCTGTCCGAGGCCATGTGGACCTGGTACAGCGAGGTCCCGTACAAGGTGCTCGACATCGTCCGTTCCGGCAGGCTCGGCAGGATCCGCAGCGTCTACATGGCCTACTCCATGTACAGCATCGACTACGCCCCGCGCGTATCCGACCCGCTCCTCGGCGGCGGTGCCGTGCTGGACATCGGCATCTATCCCATCGCCTACGCCTACAAGCTCTTCGGCTATCCCAAGGCCATCTCCTGCAAAGGTGATGTCCGCAACGGAGTCGACTACGGTGAGGAAATCGTCTTCTCCTACGACGGTTTCGATGTCCGTATGGATGTCTCCATCGTCGGCACAAAGGGCGAGGCCATGCTGCTTGAAGCGGAGAACGGAATGATCGCCAACACCGGCTTCCACTACGCCGAACCGGCCCTGGTGAAAACAGGGGACTCCATTGAAATCCTCCAGGGGAAGAAGGGTTACGTCGTCGAGTTCGACAATGTGGCCGATGAGATCCGCCGTGGCCTGACCGCAAGCGCCTTCATTCCGCCGCAGATGACGCATGACTGCATGCGCATCCTTGACGAGTGCCGCCGTCAGATGGGGCTGGTGTATCCGTTCGAGTGATGGCAAGACAGTGCGGAGGTACGACCAGTACGAGGAGTACGACGAGTTCGAGCAAACCTTACCAGTACGAGGAACCCTACCAGTACGAGGAGTACGACGAATCCCTACGAAATACCCCGGAAAGTGGACACTGAATCTCTCAAACAAATCAAATATGATTGATATGGCGCATTGTTTCAGGTTATGCATCAGAAATGATGCAAAAACCTGATGCGGCCGACCCATTCCAGTTTAGCACGACGTTTACGTATACCTCAGCCGGAGGATTTGTGACATAATCGGTTCCATGAGGTTCATCTGGTCGTACATGAGGAAGCATATCGGGGCCATAATGCTGGTCCTGTCCGTGAAGACACTGGCAACGGTGCTGGAGTTGTTCCTTCCGTACATACTGGAGTACATGATAGACACGGTCGCCCCGAAGCAGGACGTGGGTCTGATCCTCATGTGGGGCGGCATAATGCTTGCCCTGGCGATAATCGTGCGCTTCCTGAGTGTGGGGGCCAACCGCGGCTCGGTGAAGATCGCGCGCAAGTGCATATACAAGGTCAGGCAGGACCTGTTCACCAAGTCCATCAACCTCTCCGGCGACCAGCTCGATGACATAGGCCTCCCGTCGCTGATCTCCAGGATGACAAGCGACTCGTACAACGTGCAGTCGTTCATGCAGATCACCCAGACGATCGCCGTGCGTGCGCCGATCCTGCTGTTCGGCGGCATATTCATCACGCTGTCCATGGACACGGGGCTGGCCATGGTGCTCATCATCCTCGCGCCGATTCTGCTTGTCGCCGTCGTGATCATATCGCGCAAGGGTATCCCGCTCTACGACATAGTCCAGTCCCGTCTGGACGACATAGTGCGCATCATGCGCGAGAACATAACCGGCATCCGCGTGGTGAAGGCCCTGTCCAAGGAGGACTACGAGAAGCGCCGTTTCTCGGAGGCAAACGAGACCATGAGCCGCTCTGAGATAAAGGCCAGCGTCGTAATGTTTCTCCCCGGGCCCGTGGTGAGCCTTGCGATGAACATAGGCCTGACACTGGTGGTGCTCTTCGGAGCATACAGGGTGAACAAGGGTGTGACACAGCCCGGCGTGATCCTGGCATTCCTCTCGTATTTCCAGATGATCCTCATGGGCGTGCTGATCCTCAACAGGTTCTTCCTGAACATGAGCAAGGCAAATGCGTCGGCCAACAGGATATCGTCCGTCATGTCGCAGCCTGACGGACTGAAGAAACTGGAGGAGGGTGCACTCCCGCCGTCGGACGACTTCATAATCTTCGACTCCGTGTCGTTCAGCTACAACCCTCACGAGGCGTCGCCCCACGGCAAGAAGCTGGGAGCCTTCGCAGGAGGGAAGAGGGAGAAGACCCTCAACGGCATAAGCTTCAGCATCCCGCGCGGCGGAAGCCTGGGCATCATCGGAGCCACCGGAAGCGGCAAGACCACCATATTGAATCTGATGATGCGCTTCTACGATCCGCAGGAAGGCCATGTGTTCGTGGACGGACGCGACGTGCGCACCTACGACCTGGACACACTCAGACGATATTTCGGGGTTGTCTTCCAGAACGATGCCATATTCTCCGACACAATAGCCGAGAATCTCTCATTCGGAAGGAATCTGGGCCATGATGAGATAAAGGCCGCGGCATGGAATGCCATGGCCACAGAGTTCATAGAGGACTACGACGACCAGTACGACCATATGGCCGACATCCACGGAGCCAACTTCTCCGGAGGTCAGAAACAGAGGCTCCTGGTTTCCAGGGCCCTTGCCGCGCATCCGCGGATACTTGTCCTGGACGACAGCTCCAGCGCGCTGGACTACAGGACAGACGCCATGCTGAGGAAGAACATCCGGGAGAACCACGGCGATGCCACGATGGTCGTCATAGCCCAGCGCGTGAGCTCCATAATGGGTCTGGACCGCATCATCGTCCTGGAAGAGGGTCGCATCATAGGAGCCGGGACACATGAGGAGCTCCTTGCCTCCACACCACAATACCGCGACATCTACGAAACGCAGATGGGGGAGGTCTGAATGCCCCCGCGCAACGTCGTCAACGAACAGAGACCCAAGGACTCCAGGAAGGCGCTCAGGCGGATCCTTTCCTACGTGAAGGAATTCAGAGTGCTGATCGTGATTGCCGTAATCATGAGCTTTGCCGCCAACATCCTCTCCCTCATAGGTCCCTCGCTGGCGGGCAAGGCGATCAACGAGGCCGCCGCAGGAGCAGGGAAGGTGGATTTCGGCAAGGTCCTGTACTACGTGCGCCTCATGCTGCTGTTCTATGTCTCGTCGTCCCTGATCTCGCTGGGCATTAGCATAATGATGACCCTGGTGTCGCGCTTCACCGCTAAAAAACTCAGGAAGGAGTGCTTTGAGAAACTCGCAAGGCTTCCCGTGTCCTTCTTCGACAAGAACCGTGCGGGCGACATCATCAGCCGCGTCAGCTACGATGTCGACGTCGTGGCCGCATCGATCCAGACCGATATCGTGGCCATCATGACCAGCTCGGTCACGGTCCTGGGCTCACTGTTCATGATGGTGAGGATATCGCCGGCTCTGGCGCTGATAGTACTGGTCACCATTCCCGTTTCAGTATCGTACACGGTGTTCATCAAGAAGAAGACGCGGCCGCTCTTCATCAAACGGTCCAAGAGCTACGGCTTCATGAACGGCTTCGTGGAGGAGATGTTCTCGGGCGAGAAGACCATCCAGGCCTACGCCTACGGGGACAAGGTCTGCGAAAGGTTCGCCAAGGTCAACGGACAGGCGGCCGACGCATACTACAACGCCGACAGCCGCGGAGTGGCCATCGGACCTAGCATGGGGATGATCAACAACCTGTCGCTTGGCCTGATAGCCACGCTGGGTTCGTTCCTGTTCATGGGCGGGCGGGTGTCGCTGGGCCAGATATCGTCGTTCATCCTATACTCGCGCAAGTTCTCGGGACCCATAAACGAGATCGCCAACATCATGAACGAGATATTCTCCGCTCTTTCCGCATCGGAGAGGATATTCAACCTCCTGGATGAGCCTGAGGAGGTCCCCGATCTCCCGGATGCGACCGTGCTCAGGGATGTGGAGGGCGATGTCGAGTTCGACGATGTAAGTTTCGGCTATGTCCCGGGGAAGACCATCCTGCACAACCTGAGTTTCAACGCCGACAGGGGGAAGCTCATAGCCATAGTCGGTCCCACAGGCGCCGGCAAGACGACGATGATCAACCTGCTGATGCGCTTCTACGACTGCGACAGCGGCATGATAAGGGTCGACGGGAAGGACGAGCTGAAGTACACCAGACCCAGCCTGCGCGCCGCCTACGCCATGGTCCTGCAGGACACCTGGCTGTTCCGCGGCACAGTCTACGAGAACATCGCCTACGGAAGCGTGGACGCCACGATGGACGATGTCGTGCGAGTGGCGAAGAAGGCGCACATCCACCCGTTCATCATGAGGCTCCCCAACGGCTACGATACTGTCATCAGCGAGGACGGAGGCAACATCTCCAAGGGCCAGAAGCAGCTGCTCACAATCGCCAGGGCCATGCTATACGACTCCAGGATGCTGATCCTGGACGAGGCGACGTCAAATGTCGACACCTCCACCGAGCGTGAGATACAGGACGCCATGCTGGAGCTGATGCGGGGCAAGACATGTTTCGTGATAGCCCACAGGCTGTCTACCATCCGGAACGCCGACAACATACTGGTCCTGGACCACGGCGATGTCGTGGAGCAGGGGACGCACCGCGAGCTCATGGAGAAGAAGGGATTCTATTACAGACTCTACGCGTCGCAGTACGAGTGATCCGGGTCGCCCCGATCATCCCTTGTGGTTCTTCCTGTAGGATCTGTTCAGTTCAAGGAAGTATGAGAACCTGATTGCAAGTCCCACAACGAAAGAGAGTTCCACTATGATCTTGAATATCGTGGAAATGGCGATCTCCGTGGTCTGGACCCGCATGACGAGGATGTTCCCGACAAGGAGCGCGATCATGGCTATCGTCATGACCGCACCTGCGATGTTCCTGTGGAAGGTTCCCTTGTAGATCCTGATTGCGGTCATTCCAACTTTCGCGGTCACCAGAGCCGAGACCAAACCCGTCGTATAGACAATGATGACCGACAGCAGTGGGTATTCAGCCTCGATATAGGTATTCGCGTTGGCTACAGTCCAAAGGACATCCGCCACTGCGATTGCAAGCAATGAGAAACCGCTGAGAAGCAGAAGGCGGCTTGAGATCAGTTTCTTCCTGTTGCGTCCCATGAGGGTCATTATCCCCTGGCTGTCCTCTCCGGAAAGGGCTTCGTTGTTCTGCTCGTCATACAGCTTTATGGCATGGACCTTCCTGGATATTGCCTTCTCGAAGACGATTTCCTCGGACCTATCCACGAAGACACCGTAGACGGATTCCCAGATCAGGACACACCCGAATATGTCCAGAACGTATGTGAACAGGTCGCTTGCGACATTCCCTTCTCCCCACCATCCGAAAAGGATGCCGTAGGTCTTGAGCATTATGAGGGAAACTCCGACGAACATCAGGAATCCGACCTTGATTCCCTTTCCCGTGCTCTCGCGCAGGAATCTCAGATGCCTGAACGAGAGGGCGTCGTTGATCCCGACCAGGACTTTCTCCGGATCCACTCCCTCATAGTCGTCGATCGTTATCGAGAACTCGGCCTTGTATCCTTCCGGGATGTCCTGGAGAAGCTCCACCATGTTGTCGGTGGCCTCGTCCGAGATGTTCGGCTTGTCCTGGAATTCGACATTGTCGAAATACAGTTCGCTTGCCTTCTCATAATGGAGGGGAACCTCGAAGACCTTGTTCTCCTTGTCGCACCTGTAATAACCGGACAGTTTGTCCACGACTCCCTGCTGCTCGATCTCATACGAACTGAGGAACCTTCTGTTCTTCTTGCTTTTTTCTTTTCCGCCTTTCATGCTGTCTCCTCACGTCACCGGGAATTCCATGTTCTTGGCCTTGAGCATGGGGTCGCCGGAGAGCGAGCTCTCCTCCCAGTCGGCCTTCTTGGCCCTGAGGAATCCGTCGAACAGGACCTCGGGTATCATGGTCTTTGCGAATGTCGACTTCTGTGCGATCCTGACCGCATCTATCATCGTGTCGGGAAGTGGCTTTCCGGTGCTGTAGTCGTTGGGGCTCACGTGGTCGGCGATTCCCTCCACCGCGGCTCCGGCAAGAAGCAGGAACGCAAGATACGGGTTGCATGACGGGTCGGCGCTACAGACCTTGACCCTGCAGTCCTCAGGGTGGACCTTGACCAGGATCTGCTGGTTCCCGAATCCGTAGCTCACAGTCTGCGGGGTGTCGAACCTCTCATACGAATTGGCGATGGGATTGAGGAAGATCGTGGTCTCCTCGATGCGTCTGAGTATGCCTCCGGCCATCTCCATTACGGTGGCGGAGCGTCTGGACGGCTGCTCGTCCCTGGAGATGCTTATGGAGATGCCCGAACCGTTCTCGGTGAACAGGGGCTTGGGCAGGAACGATGCGAACAGCCCCATCCTGTTTGCGCAGACCTTGACGATGTCCTTGAACGCGATCATGTTGTCCGCCGCCTGCAGGAGTCCCGAGGCATTGAAACGGATCTCGTTTTGTCCTGGACCCTTCTCATGGTAGCTCGCGCTGTGCACGATTCCCATACTGTCCATGGTGAGGCAGATCTCACGCCTTATGTCCTCACCCTTGTCTATCGGGGCGACCTCGAAGTAGGAGGCTCTGTCCATGGGTATGTCCGTCGGGTTCCCGTCACTGTCCAGCTTGAACAGGTAGAACTCGCAGTCGGTCCTGATATGGAGGTCTGTTCCGCTCTCATGAAGCTGTTTTTCATAGGTCTTCAGCAGATAGCGGACATCGCCTTCGAAAGGTCTGCCGTCCGTGTAGCGGATGTCGCAGAAGAATCTGGCGACCTTCTCCTCGGACGGTCTCCAAGGAAGGATCGTCATGGTGTCGGGATCGGGGAACAGAAGGAGGTCCGAATCCTCGACGTTCAGGAATCCCCTGATCGCGGCGGCGTTGAAGCCCATGCCGTGCTCGAGCGCCCGCTCAAGCGATCTGACGCTGATGGAGATGTTCTTCAACTGTCCGAAAATGTCGCAGAAAGCCAGCCTTACGAAAACCACGTCCTGCTGTTTCATGTAGTCCATGATCCGGTTCTTCAGTGCACTGTCCATTTCGAGCTCCTCTTTCTCGGGATGATAGTTGATTGTTTTTCCGAAATCAAGTAGATATTCTCATAACTCTATATGGTAACACGGGGAAGCGCATGGAGACGGTTGCTGATTGTTTCGGAAGTCTGGTATTCAACGACAGTGTCATGAGGGAGAAACTCCCGAAGGACATCTACAAGACGTTGCGCCGCACCATCGCGGAGGGCAAGGACATCGACCTTGCAGTGGCAAACAGCGTGGCCAACGCCATGAAGACGTGGGCCCTGGAGCACGGTTGCACCCACTACACGCACTGGTTCCAGCCCATGACCGGAATCACCGCCGAGAAGCACGAGGCCTTCGTGAACCCCGCGGACGGCGGCCGGGCGATCCTGGAGTTCTCCGGAAAGTGCCTGATCAAGGGTGAGGCGGACGGATCGTCATTCCCGTCAGGCGGTCTCAGGGCCACGTTCGAGGCCCGCGGATACACCGCATGGGATCCGACAAGCTACGCCTTCATCCGTGAGGATGTGCTGTACATCCCGACGGTGTTCTGTTCGTATACCGGCGAGGTTCTGGACAAGAAGACCCCGCTTCTCAAGAGCATGGAGGCCATCAGCCGCGAGGCCGTGGGAATCCTGCGCCTCCTGGGCGACGATGTTAAGTATGTCACCACAACCGTGGGTCCGGAGCAGGAGTACTTCCTGATAGACAAGAACGATTTCAAGAGGCGCCGCGACCTCCGGTTCACCGGACGCACGCTTTTCGGAGCAAGGGCCCCCAAGGGTCAGGAGATGTCCGATCATTACTACGGCGCCATCAGGACGCGGGTGGCGGAGTTCATGAGGGACCTGGACAAGGAGCTCTGGAAGCTCGGTGTCTGCGCAAAGACAAGGCACAACGAGGTCGCCCCATGCCAGCACGAGCTGGCTCCGGTGTTCGCCACGACCAATGTGGCGGTCGACCACAACCAGATCACCATGGAGATGATGAAGAAGGTCGCCGAACGCCACGGCTTCGTTTGCCTTCTGCATGAGAAACCGTTCGCAGGTGTGAACGGAAGCGGCAAGCACAACAACTGGTCGGTGTCCACCGACAAGGGTGTGAACCTGCTGGATCCTGGCAGGGATCCGAAGAACAACATCAGGTTCCTGCTGTTCCTGGCAGCCGTCATCAAGGCCGTGGACGATTACCAGGACCTTCTCAGGGTCTCCGTGGCAAGTGCCGGGAACGACCACAGGCTGGGGGCCAACGAGGCTCCGCCGGCGATCGTGTCCATGTTCCTGGGTGACGAGCTGACCGGGATCCTTGAGTCCATGGCGGCGGGAAAGAGGGCCAGGAACACATCCAAGACCAACATGGAGCTCGGTGTCCACGTGCTCCCGTCGTTCTCGAAGGACACGACGGACCGCAACAGGACATCCCCGTTCGCATTCACCGGAAACAAGTTCGAGTTCAGGATGCTGGGCTCGTCGTTCTCCGTCGCCGGACCCAATATCGTCATGAACACCATCGTGGCCAAGGCCCTCAGGGAATTCCGCGGTGTCCTGGAAGGCTCGGAGGACATGGAGGCGGCCGTCCTGGATCTTGTAAGGGATACTTACAATGAGCACAGGAGGATTGTCTTCAACGGCAACAACTATGCTCCCGAATGGGTCAAGGAAGCTGAGGAGAGAGGCCTTCTGAACCTGCGCTCGACACCAGAGGCGCTGGATGCCTTCGTTGCCCGGAAGAACATAGACCTGTTCTCCGAGTTCGGTGTGTTCAGTCCGCTGGAGATGCACTCCAGGTTCGAGATCCTCACTGACGAGTACTCCAAGACCATCCGCATCGAGGCGCTGACCATGCGCGACATGATAGTCCAGGAGATCATTCCCGCCGTAAGTTATTACACATCGATCCTTGCGCAGACCATCAATGCCAAGAGGACGGCCAATCCGGCGGTCCAGTGCAGGGCGGAGAACGCGACATTGGAGAAGGTGTGCGGCCTTATGGATACCCTTGCGGAGAAATGCGATGTCCTGTCGACTCTCATCGACAAGAGCGCCTCATACTCGGGCTCGGGTCTTTCCCATTTCACACGCCAGTGCATCGTCCCCGCCATGGAGGATTCCAGGAAGATCGCGGACGAGCTGGAGCTGCTGGTGGGAAGGCCGTACTGGCCGTTCCCGACCTACGGGGACATCCTGCATTATATCGATTGAGTCCTTGAGCCGCGGATGATCAGTCCTCGAAGACGGCCCTGATGCTGTCGTAGTGGAGGAACTTCCCTGAAGCTGCGATGGCCTTTATCTCGTCCGCCGTGGCGAAGGTGCCGTCGATGTCCTCATCGGTCTGGAGCGTTATGTCCTTCTCCGTGATGTCCATCTCGAAGCGGTAGATGTCCACGATATAGTTCTGGCCCTTGTTCTCCCTGTGGTAGCAGAAGCGGTATCCGCCTTCGGCATGCGACACATCCACGCCGGTCTCCTCGAGGACCTCGCGGCATACGGCCTGGAAGGATGTCTCCCCGGCCTTCACGCCGCCTCCGGGGATCTCCCACCATCCGGGTGCCCATGCCTTGTCCATGGCGCGCCTTGTGATGAGGAACCTTCCGTCCGGCCTGTGGACAACGCCAAGGACGGAGAGGTAGTAGTCGCCTTCCTTCATTGTCCAGTCGTTGCGGACCATCGTCCTGCCGGTCCTGTTCTTGTCTATGTCGTAGATGTCCCAGAGTTCCATGCGTGCATGATACAACAACAAACGAACTTGGAACAGCCGTGGAAATGCCGTATCATGACACCATGAAGCGCTACAGGATAGGTGAACTGGCCAGGCTGTCCGGCCTGACTTTGAGGACCATAAGGTACTACGGAGAACTGGGGCTGCTGTCCGAGGGAAGGACAGGCGGCAACCAGCGCTTCTACACGGACCAGGACCTCGTCTATCTCAAGCGCATAATCGAGCTCAAGTCCCTGGGCTTCTCCCTGGACGAGATATCCAGGATCATCAGGCTCAAGGCCGAGGACCAGAGCGGCAACAAGAGAAGGACCGAGCTCCTGACCCAGTACCGGAGCAAGCTCTCACAGAGCATGGAGCGCATGGGGGTCCTGCAGAACCACATAGATGAACTGAAATGGCACATAAGCCAGCTGGAAAGCGCCGAGGACGGTTTCACCGAGTGCCCGGGAGCCGCATGCGCGGGCTGCGGGCACAAGGAGAAGTGTATCTTCTTCAGGTTTGTCTGAAGGTCTGCCTGACCGGCTCAGTTGTTCTGCGCCGCGAAAGTATCGATCGCACTCTGCACAATGCCGACCATCTCTTCGACCGCGGTGTCGATGTCCTTGCCTTCAAGGACCTGGGCCACGTTCGACTGGAACGAGTAGTACACCGAATACGCCGACGGGATCCAGACATTCGCAAGTCCGGGGTTCGAATCGGCCAGGGCATCGTAGGCCACCTTGTACTGGGGATTCTCCCTCAGGAACGCCTTGTATCCACTGGATTCGTAGGCCTTCATGTTGACGGGTACATATCCTGTGGTCTGTGCCCATATGACCTGTGCCTCCGTCGAGATAAGATACTCGAGAACGGTTCTCACCGCATCGTTGTCGGTGAACGTGAAGAGCGCTCCTCCCGAGATGACCGTTCCTCCGGTGGCCTGTTCGTTGACAACCGGGACCCTGGCCACGCCGACCTCGAACGCACCGTCCACAGAGTGGATGATGGTGGAGAGGTTGCTCGACGATGCCAGCATCGCGGCACAGCGCCCGCTTGTGAATTCGCCGGTGACTCCCGTGACTATGGGGCTGTAGTATCCGGTGTCGTAGAGTGCCTTCCACTTCTCCAGGAACGCGGCGTAGGTGCCTTCCTTCCCGAAAAGCACCTCTGTAGGCGCCCCGTCATGTCCGTTGCGGTTGTCCACCATGTACGACAGCCCGTTCTGGGCTCCTATGAATGTGCTCAGTTCATACGTGGCCGGAACACCTGCGAATGCAGTCACACCGGCGTTTCCGACGATCCTTGCGACCTCGGCCATCTCATCCAGCGTTCGGGGTGCGCTTATCCCCAGCGAATCGTATAGGGTCTTGTTGTAGTAGTAGAGAAGGGCCGATGCATTGAACGGCAGGGCCAGAAGACCTTTTTCGGAAGTATATGAGCTTATCCCGCAGGGAAGTATGTATGTCGTGTCTATCCCCAGCTGGTCCACTGTCACGATGTAGTCCGAATGGTCCATGTCCGTGGCGGCGGTGGCATCCATCATCGCTATGTCCGGGAGGTTCCCGGTACCGGCTGCCGCGTTCACGCTTGTCAGGACATCCCCGGCCTTGCCCTGGTAGATGGAATCGATCACGATTCCCTCCTCCTTGCCTATCGTCGAGTTGAATGTTTCGACCAGGACGCTGAACACTCCTGCATTGGCTCCCTGTGCGCAGTGCCATATCGTCACTGTCCGGATGCTGCCGCTTTCCTTCACGCCTCCGGCGGCAAGCGTCGGGATCGTCATGAGAATGGCCGCTGCCAGGATGATGACAGTCTTTGTCTTCTTCATATGTTCCTCCGTTCAGCTGCGTATGAGCGCAGTCTCTATTCTTTTCTTCGCAAGTGCCAGGACCACAAGGAAAGGCACGGTGACCATCGTCAGGGCCGCCATCTGCGCCCCGGTGTCACCGGCTTCCACGAATCCGAGCATGGTGATCCCCACCTGTATGGTCCTCGCCTGAGGTCTGTTGGTGACCAGCAATGGCCACAGGTAGGAGTTGAACACCGTTATCATCGTCTGTACCGCCATCGTCAGGACAACGGGTCCGGCCATGGGGACCAGGACGCTGGCGATGTAATGCAGATCCGAGGCCCCGTCGATCCTCGCCGCATCGTACGGTTCCTTTCCGATCCCCGCGAAGGCTCCCATCAGAAGGAGCATCTGGGACGCGGAGAACAGGCTGATGGAGATGATCCCCGTCCATGTGTCCACGAGTCCGAGCGATGCGACTGTCCTGTAGTTCTGGTAGAGGACGGCTTCCTGAGGTACGAACAGCGTCAGCACCAGAGCCGCGAGCAGGAACTTCCTTCCCCTGAACCGCAGGTGCGTGAACGCGAATGCCGCCGGTATCACAACCGCCGACCGCAGGATCGCGGCAAGCAGCGATGTGGCCACCGAGTTGACCATGTAGTATCCGAAATACCTGTGGGACAGGGCCTTGGCGTAGTTTCCGAAGTCGGGTGATGAGGGGAAGAGCTTCAGGTTGTTGAAGTCCGACGGTCTGAAGAGCGACGACGACAGCATGTAGACCAGAGGGAAGACCACCAGGGTGGCCAGGAAAACAAGGAGGAACTTGCGGAGGAAGAACTTGAATGTGTCCAGCGGTCTTCTGACCGTCTTCCCGGTCACTGTCTGTCCCTCCGTTTCCTTTCGTATATGATCATCGCCAGTGCCGCGAGTGTCAGAACGAGTGACGAAAGGGCGTTCTGTACGGCCCTGTTGCCGCTCTTGAAGGCCTCGACATAGTAGTAGAACATTATCGTCTCGGTGCTTCTGAACGGTCCTCCCTCGGTGAGGATGATTATCGGCGCGCAGATCAGGATGGCATCCTTGAGCGCAAGGAACACGGTCACCATGACGGTCTTGCCGATCATGGGCAGCTCCACGTCGGCCAGGAGCCTCCAGCCTCCGGCCCCGTCCATCCTGGCGGCCTCGATCACGTTCCTGTCCAGGCTCCTGAAGGCGCATGTGAGCATGATGTAGTCCAGCCCGAAATCAAGGAAGACACCCAGGATGACCAGAGTGGCCATCGCCCCTGCGGGATCCGTGATCCAGGGAGCATCCAGTCCCAGCAGACGGTTGATGACCGATGCCTTTCCCCTGAACATCTCCCTGAAGAGCAGGCTGTAGGCGGAAAGCGATATGGCAACCGGGGAGAAGAACAGGTATTCGGGTATGAAGGACAGCTTGCTGCGTCTCCTTGTGAGGCTTGCGGCCAGCACCGTCAGGAATGTGTTCAGCGGAACGAACAGGAGGACGAACCTGAGTGTGGTCCACAGGCTGTTGAGGAAGGACTTGTCCGAGAACAGGATGATGTAGTTCCCGATCCCCGCGAATCCCATCACCTTGCCGCTGTTGCTGATCGTCAGGAACGAATCCACAAAACCTTTTGCCGACGGATACCACCAGAACAGCGCCGCAAGTATTGTGGCGGGCGCGATGAAGAGGTACGGTTTGATCCTGTATCTGAATGATCCTGCGGATGTCACGAGAGGTAATCTATACTGTTTGCATGCACAGGTCAAGATGAAAGCAGTATATAATTCCTTGTTTTGAAATAAAATATGTGACAATTGAAAACCTAACGTAAGGTTTTTGATGTGATATTTGTCCCGTAACTCCTTTCGTGGTATAATCCCATGTGCGCATCGGCCGTCCGGGAGGGTTCCATGGCATTCATCAATGAGAACGAGAAGTACTGCACCAAGTGCGGGTCCGCCTTCGAGGTCAGGGAAATGGAAGGCGAGGGGAACGTCCAGTTCTGTCCAAGGTGCTCCGAGTACCATTTCCCCGTATTCAACACCGCCTGCAGCATGATAGTCGTGGACCCCGCGGAGAAGAGGATACTGCTGATCAAGCAATACGGACGCGACCACTACATCCTAGTGGCCGGCTATGTGAACAGGGGCGAGGATGCCGAGACCGCGGTCGCAAGGGAGCTGAAGGAGGAGACCGGCCTCACCGCTCGCAGCATCCGCTTCAACAGGAGCCGGTACTTCGGCGGAAGCAACACACTCATGCTGAACTGGACGGTGGAGGTTGAGGATGCCTCGGCCATCCGCACCAATGGCGAGATCGATTCCTACAGTTGGTTCACATTCGACGAGGCAAGGCGCAACGTGAAGGACTGTTCCCTGGCCCAGTGGTTCCTCAATTCATATCTCGATTCGATCAAATGACGGAAAAACGGAAGGATTTCCGCCGTACCACTTTACTTTAGTGCGCTAAAGCAGTAGTGTAGGGATACAAATAGCTGACACAGGAGCATCAGATGGAGAAAACAGAAGCGAAAGCGGCGAAGAACTTCTACTCGGCGGTACTCAAGCTGAAGACGGAAGAGGAATGCAGGACTTTCTTCGAGGACGTATGCACCATAAGGGAACTGCAGGACCTCATCCAGAGGTTCAAGATCGCCGTCCTGCTCTCGCAGGGAAACAACTATCTCGAGATATCGGACATCACCGGTGTGTCGTCGGCGACCATCTCCAGGGTCAACCGCTGTCTTGTATACGGTGACGGCGGATACAGCACCGTGATCTCACGGCTCGGGGAGGTGTCCTATGATTGATTTCTCCGTACTCAGGGGAGAGGAGAAGCTGGTCATGCAGCTGCGCTCCCTCTATGCGGGATACGGCTACCGCACCTACAGGATGGGAAGGTTCGAGGAATACGACCTGTATGCCTCGAGCAAGGACTTCCTCGTGTCCGGCAACATGATCACATTCACCGATACCGACGGGAAGCTCATGGCTCTGAAGCCGGATGTGACGCTTTCCATAGTGAGGAGTCTCCGGGACTGCTCCGGTGTCTCGAGGATCTGCTATGACGAGAACGTGTACAGGGTTTCCGGAAGCTCCGGGACGTTCCGCGAGATCATGCAGGCCGGTCTGGAGTGCATAGGAGACCTGGGGAACGCCGAGCTTGCGGAGGTCGCCCTGCTTGCGCAGAAGAGCCTGGCGGCCATAAGTCCGTCGGCGGTCCTCACGGTGTCGCACATGGGCATTGTCGAAGGCTTTCTGAAGGATATTCCGGAGGATGAGCGGAAGAAGGCCGCAAAAGCCCTCGAGAACAGGAACGCCGGTGCGATGGAGGCCTTGGCCCGTGAGAACGCCGGTTGCCGGGATGCCGTCTCAAGGCTTTCAGGACTCCTTGATCTGAACGGTACAATCGGGCAGACAATCGCCCGTCTTGAAGACATGGGCGCAGATTCTTCAAGTCTTGACGAGCTCAAGGCCATCGTCTCCGTCCTTGATCAGGATGCATTGAGGATAGACTTCTCCATTCCCGGCAAGATGAAATACTACAACGGGATCGTCCTGCGCGGTTACGTTCAGGGCGTGTCCGTTCCGGTTGTCTCGGGCGGCCAGTACGACAAGCTCATGAAGACGATGGGAAAGAACGCAAGGGCCATCGGCTTTGCCGTCTACCTCGACGCCCTCGAGAGATTCCTGGATGTGCCGCAGGGGAATGATGCCGGACAGGAAAGGCCCATGGTCAACATCGCACTTCCGAAAGGAAGGCTCGGGGAGAAGGTATACGCCCGGTTCGCGCAGGCGGGTTTCGCATGTCCCGGGATCCTTGATGATTCCAGGAAGCTTGTCTTCGAGAACCCGGAGGCCGGTGTGCGGTATTTCTGGGTCAAACCCAGCGATGTGGCCGTCTATGTCGAGCGCGGAGCGGCGGACATCGGTGTCGCCGGCAAGGACATAATAGACGAGTACCGCCCGGACGTATACGAGATGCTGGATCTGGGGATGGGGCGCTGCAGGATGTGCGTCGCCTCCCTCAGGGACTGCGCTGACGGATCCGGCATGACGCTCAGGGTGGCGACCAAATTCCCGAATATCGCAAGACGCCACTATTCGTCCATAGGCAGGGAGATCGACGTGATCCACCTCAACGGGTCCATCGAGCTCGCCCCGGTACTGGGCATGT